>JBCBVN010000464.1:0-2928 GCA_039817625.1 Bacteroidota bacterium | reverse complement strand
ATACCATAGGTATATCCCCTCCTTTATCAACACCGAAGTTGAGGGCATTGAGCGATGCATTTTTCGCTTCAATAGGCGCGGGCATATTATTGTACCTCATCCTCTGGACCTCAGAATTGTAGTAGAATTTGCGCCACTTCACGAGGTATTCGTCTAGCTTATTTCTTCTTAAAACGGCATTGATGGCCAGGGCTAATTGTTGTACGGGAAACATGTCGTCAGAAAACTGAGGAATGCGCATGCCACCGACTTCTCCGTAGAGCCCGGCTTTGTTTTTGTCATTGGGGTCGTAGTTGGTCGAGTACCAGGTATCTATTCGGCCACCCACGCGCTCGGAAGCTTCAAAGATCTCGCATTCTATGCCCAGGGACTGCAGGATCAATCCCGCGTACATGCCTGCAAACCCGCCGCCGATGATACCCACAGTTGTTGTGGTATCTGATGGATCCTCGAGCTTGGTCAAGAGCTTTTTCGATACTTTTTGTGCGCGTTGCTGCTTGAGCTCTTCGCGATAACTTTCCCCATATCTCTTGAGGATAAAGTCGGAAAAAGCCTTTTTGGCAGAGGGAGAAGATTCCTTAGACTTGACCTTCTTGATCTTTTCCTTGATTTCTGGAATAGTGGGCTTGGTGGAGAAGTAGCTCATAGCGCGCTGGATTTATGTGACTAAACAAATGTAGTCATTGATCCTATGCGGGCCATGCGTAATAATACCTGATTTTGACTGGTGGATATACCTGTTTTGGCTGTTGTACAAATTAATACTGCCGAGGTTTTAGTCATACCTAAAAGGCTGTTTGCTACTGGTGAAATAGCCCTTTAGGATTCTCTTGATGGAGTATTTGTAGTAATAGTACAAGAACCTGAGTAAGCCGCCTTTAACGATCCTATTGTTGGGATGAGATGAGCCAATGAAATCAGTGGCTCCTTTGAGTTTGTAATGCGGTATGCTGGGGTTGATGTGATGTGCAAAATGATCTCTTCCCAGACCGATCAAAAAATAGTCGATCACAGGGCCGTAACTCAAATTGATGGTGTTTTCTATTCCTTTTTCATGACTCCAGATCTCATCGGGAAGCCACTCGGTATGTGTGCCGGTATGGTTGAGGAAGGTCGTTATTAGGAAGAACGCCCAGCCAATCAAAATGGGCAGAATACCCGCAAAAAAGCAAAAGTAAAAGGGGAATAAGAACATCAACAGGCCAAGAAGTATAGTATGAGCGAATACAAAAGCGAAGGCTTTCCAGGAATCAGGAGTCCTATCTGGCCAGAAGTAATTGACATAGCCAGGCGTTTTAGTTAGGCCAGGAAGCAAAATACCGAGCAAGTAAGCCAGAAAGGGAATCAGCATGATAGATCGAATCATTCGCTGAAGGAAAAAGTCATTCCGCCTGGCTTTTGGACCAAATGCTTCGTCCTTTTCGATATTACCCACGAAATGATGATGCATATTGTGAGACCTTCGGAAGTTCTCGTAGTTCATGAGCATGAAGGAAGTCGAAACGCTTCCTACCAGCTGGTTTAATTTTTGATTATTGCTAAATGAGTTGTGCCCGCAGTCGTGCCCGATAAGCCAAAGACTTAAGTAAGTTAATCCGTGAAAAAAGGAGATTGATCCAGCGATAAATATATAGACCAAAGTGCCTGTGTCTGTCCTTAACAAAAGGAACTGAGCAGTAAAGAAAAGAGCTACAAAGACTAGAAATTTAAAAAAGTGAAAAAGTGATCTATTTATTTCGGATCTGTACTTGCTGTGTCTGAATTCTTTGGCATAATTTTTCAATGTGTGGGCATTCATAATTAATCTAGTTTACGGCAATCAGGTGAATAAATATGAGCAGACTGACTATTGAAAATAGCAAGGTTTGCGTCCTTGGTTTTTGTACAATCGAACGGATTTTTTCAAACCAATAGACAAATTCTGCTTGATGCTCCATGTGTTGGAGCTTCACTTTGAAACTAGATAGAATGGCAATACCTAAAAGGAGGGAGGCCTCTCGTAAGATCAGCCAATAAGAAAAATCAAAGAACGCCAAACAGGCGAAAAGGGGTGATAATAGAAGCAGATAGTGGTGTGTGAAATAGGCCCCTGATAACTGTAGGGTGACGAAGTTGGCATTCCAAACAGTATAGGCCAGAACCCACGGGATATAGCTTTCATTTTCGATAACTAGATAGCTGCCTGTCCAGCCGAGGACTAAATAAAAACTACTGCCTAACAGTAGAAATCCACTAGCTGCATTGAAGTAATTTTTCCGGTAGCCATCGAGTAGAGCGGCTTCTAAAATATTTAGCTGGAGAAAAACCAGGTATACCCAATGGATGGAAGCGTCTCCCCAACCCAGGGCCGCGAGAATGACCATACTTCTACCCCCAATTAGTGATGTCAGCTTGATGTATCCGAAGCGAGTCAGCATACCCAAAAAGGCCATGACCAGGATTGGAAAAAGGACATGGGTGAACAAGCTGACTTCGACAGGATATAGCGTAGCCACAACACTGATAAACGTGAAGGTGATGAAAATAAAGGGATAATAAATAAGCAGCTCCTTAGAGGAGGTGCCCTTAGCCTGATCAGAAGGTGAAATCATGGATCTTGTTAGACTCTAGAATCTACGCTTGTCGCCAAAAGCTAAAAAATGAATTGGCAGAAACATACCGGTTTTAGCTGGCCTTTTGGGGTTGCCAAATAGACTCTCTGTTGATTAATTCTACTCGTTTTGAGGCAATAGTGCTGGGTAGGTTGAGCTGTTTGTGGAAGGGTATGGGCCTGTGGATGCCACAGACGGTGATGTGGCGCGGCATTTTGTAAATGCGCCCGCTTTCTTGCTTGATTATTCCGCTATCGATAAAGAATTGGTTGATGTTTTCGTCCTTGGCTCTATAGACTTTTTCCCAGTCTTTGGTGATGTCTTCCTGGTCCAGATC
>JBCBVN010000463.1:0-2939 GCA_039817625.1 Bacteroidota bacterium | reverse complement strand
TGAATACCAGGCATAGATAATCCGCGCTGATCCATTTCTTCCCTTAAATCCGCGTCTAATTCTGTCTAGCTCTGTAAGCTGACTTCAGTCGGCGCACTTCTGTATCTAGTCGTGTCGAATGCCATCAATCCACATATAATCAGCTACCGATGTACGCTGATTGAACGGATCCACGCAGATATACAACAACGTACGCCCTAACTATCAAAGCTCCTCTAAATTTCGTACCTTTGCGGCCTCAAAACCATTGAAGACTATGCCCGCTACAGAAACGCGCACAAACTATAAAGTCAAGGACATCAATCTTGCGGCCTGGGGTCGCAAAGAGATCAATCTGGCTGAGGCTGAAATGCCTGGACTGATGGCTCTTCGCGAGCAATACGGCGAGAGCAAGCCACTGGCTGGTGCTCGCATTGCAGGCTGCTTGCACATGACCATTCAGACCGCTGTTTTGATCGAAACCCTGGTGGAACTAGGTGCTGAAGTCACCTGGTCTAGCTGCAACATCTTCTCTACCCAAGACCATGCCGCTGCAGCTATTGCAGACGCTGGTGTACCGGTATTTGCCTGGAAGGGTATGAATGAGGAAGAATTCGATTGGGCCATCGAGCAAACGTTGACGGCTTTCGAAGGCGGTCAGCCACTCAATATGATCCTCGACGACGGAGGCGACTTGACCAATATGGTACTGGATCGCTACCCAGAGTTGGTGGACAACATCAAAGGGCTGAGTGAAGAAACCACTACAGGCGTACACCGTCTGTACGAGCGCATGAAGAACGGCACCTTGCCCCTTCCTGCGATTAATGTGAATGACTCTGTAACCAAGTCGAAGTTCGACAATAAGTACGGCTGTAAGGAAAGCGCAGTAGATGCCATCCGTCGTGCTACCGATGTGATGATGGCTGGTAAAGTAGCCATCGTAGCCGGTTATGGTGACGTAGGAAAAGGTACAGCGGCTAGCCTTCGTGGTGCCGGTTGCCGGGTGATTGTCACCGAAATTGACCCCATCTGTGCCCTGCAAGCTGCCATGGACGGATTTGAGGTCAAGCGCATGGACAATGCCATTCACCGAGCCGATATCGTAGTAACCGCTACCGGAAACTTCAACATACTGACGGAGCGCCACTTCCGCGCCATGAAGGACAAGGCCATCGTTTGTAACATTGGCCACTTCGACAATGAGATCGATATGGCCTGGCTTAACGAGAACTACGGCAGTACCAAAGACAACATCAAGCCTCAGGTTGATTTGTATAATATCGACGGAAAGGAGATTGTCGTCCTGGCTGAAGGCCGTCTGGTTAACCTCGGTTGTGCGACCGGACACCCAAGTTTTGTCATGAGCAACAGCTTCACGAACCAAACGCTGGCACAGATCGAGCTCTGGAAGAACTCCGACAACTACAAGAACGAGGTTTATATGCTGCCTAAGCACCTCGATGAGCAAGTAGCTCGCCTGCACCTCAGCAAGATCGGCGTCGAGCTGGAAGATCTAAGCGAAGAGCAAGCCGCTTACATCGGTGTAGAAGTGCAAGGGCCGTTTAAGCCAGAGTACTATCGCTACTAGACTTTCTCAATGGGATGACTCAGATACAATATCGCATACTGAGTCATCCCATATTATTGGTAAATTGCTATTGGTTACTAAGGGCAAAAGAGATTTATTTCTTTTTCCCTTAATTATTTCCATAATCGGATAAGCTAGTCCTTACGGTTTTTTCGATCTTTTCCTTTAAGCTGTAACGACATATCTGTTGGTTGCATAAAAGGGAAAAGAATTAAAATGACCGTTAGGATTCCAAACTACGCTTTCTTTCCCCTTTGCCTTTTTCTCTCATTGGCGAACTCAGCTTTTGGGCAAATCGCGAATTGGCAGGTAGACCCCAGCAATATGACCCAATACCAGATTCCCTACGGTTGGGAGGTGAATGTTGGGCAAGATCAAGGGGTATATCTATGGCAGGCCTTGGAAGACCCAGCCAATGCACTGGGAGCAGATATAACTGTACTGACTATGTCCGACTTTCCCGGAAGTAGCCCTGCATTCTTTCTCGATCAGCTCAGAAGCACGATTCAAGGCTTTCAGTTGTTAGAAACCAAGCAGATATCTGGTGACGAATATCACTATAAAGCTACTGGGCAAGTTGAGGGGGCAAAGATGAACAGCAATTTTATTTTTCTCAGAGATAGGAGTACTCAGCTCATATACATAGCATCTTTTTCTGCAAAAGAGAATGACTATGCCACCTTTGGAGGTACTGCTGTTTTATATCAGTCTTTACAACGAGTGAATCCATTTTCCAGTCAATCAGGATCTACAATTGCCAATAGCGGAACGAGTACAGATTACCGAAATATGCAAAGTGTGGAGAATCAAAGTAGGTTGCAAGCTCAGGGAGCTACTCCTGAAAAACGGATGCTCATTGGAGAGTGGGTGCAAGCATTTTCATATCAGACTGGTACGGTGTCTCAGAATGTTTATTCGGGTCAATTTGCGTACGGTGAAAGAGGATATGGACATTTATTTACCTTCAATGCTGATAACACCTACTCTTTGACCTACAAATACAATAGCATTAGCCAGGGCTGCGCCTATCAGGCTGATTTTGTTGAAGCTGGTAGCTATGAGATTGCTAGCGGACAACTCGTCTTATATCCCAACGGATACCAGGGAAATTACAATGTCTGCAACGAGAGAAGCCAGGAAAGAAATGCAAATCCTCCTACTCGATATTTTCAACTAAATATGGATAGCAGCGGTAGGCAGTTGGTGATCACCGGCCAACCTCTGGAATATAGCATCAGCTATGAGACAAATGCCAGCGGTCAAAATTATATACAGGAAGGGTTTAATAAGACGCGCTAGGGTGGAGTTGGTGGATATCGCTTTAGGTGTTATGGTTTGCGCTATCGAGTAGGTGCAATCAGATAGGGTA
>JBCBVN010000462.1:0-2946 GCA_039817625.1 Bacteroidota bacterium | reverse complement strand
GATCTCGATGCAACCAGGTATTGACCCATACGATGCCCGCTTCTATAGATTGGCTGAGGCGCATAATGCGATTGGCATCGTTAGTCCAAAGGGTAGCGGAGAGGCCATAGGGAGTATTATTGGCGAGTGCCAGTGCCTCCGCTTCATCGGTGAATGGCATCATAGTGACGACCGGGCCGAATATTTCCTCCTGGTTGGTGCGACAATCCATCGGCAGGCCTTCTATGATGGTAGGGGCGATATACCAACCTTGCTCATACCCTTTCGGGAAAACGGCATGGCCACCAGTCAGTATGGTACCGCCTTCGGCCTTGGCTAACTCGATATACGAGAGGACTTTCTCGTAATGCGCTTTGGAGACTATAGCACCCAGTTTTGCCTGTGGATCGAAAGAATGACCGACTGTGAGTTGTTGTGTCCGATCTATGAAGTCTGCTTTAAATCGATCGTATATCGACGCTTCTACCAACAGCCTGGATCCACATAGACAAATCTGGCCCTGATTGGCAAAAGAGGAACGCAGCGTCGTGCTCAGCATTTTTTCATAATCGCAGTCAGCAAAGATCAAGTTGGGGTTTTTGCCCCCCATCTCAAGCGAAAGCTTCTTAAACATGGGCGCTGCAACCCTCGCAATCTCTTCGCCTACGCGCGTACTGCCGGTGAAGGAAATCGCCTTAATCCCTCGGTGGCTGGTCATAGCTGCGCCTACTTGCTCCCCTTGCCCATGCACAATATTCAATACGCCAGGAGGCAAACCTGCTTCCATACAGATTTTTGATAGTAAATAAGCCGTCATGGGGGTTACTTCCGACGGCTTGGCAATGACCGTATTCCCAACGGCCAGGGCCGGAGCAATCTTCCAGCTAAAGAGGTAAAGCGGCAGATTCCAGGGCGAGATGGCCCCTACTACGCCCAACGGCTTGCGCAAAGTGTAGTTGATCGCGCTGGGCATGGCGTGGGATTCAGAAGCAAACTGAGTCGCAGCGTGCGCAAAAAACCTGAAGTTGGATGAAGCCCTGGGAATGTCCACCTGCTTGGCCAGCCAGAAAGGCTTACCATTGTCGCGGGCTTCGGCCTCGGCCAGCATATCCAGATTCTCGTCAATCAGATCGGCAATTCTGGACAGTACCTTCGATCGATCCGAAGATGACGACTCCGACCAGGACGAAAAAGCAGCCTGGGCAGACTCAAACGCAGACTCCACATCGGCCTCACCTGAATCAGCCACCTGGGAATACATAGCTCCCGTAGCCGGCTCGTACAGATCTAAATACTGACCGCTGAGTGGAGCAACCAGTTCTCCGTTGATGTAGTTCTTGACGATATCAGACTGTGCCATTCCATTTATTTTTTCGTCTTCGAGAGATCAAGCGCTACATCTACAATCATATCTTCTTGTCCGCCGACCATTTTGCGCCGACCTAATTCGATGAGCAATTCGCGGGTATCTAAATCGTAGATGGATGCCGCTTTTTCCGCATGCAGCAAGAAACTCGAATACACCCCGGCAAAGCCAAGCGACAAGGTTTCTCGATCTACCCGTACAGGGCGCTGCTGTAGCGGTCTGATCACATCATCGGCCAGATCCATCAGATCGAGTAGCTTGGATCGGTGAGCTATTCCTCTTTTATCTAAATATGCAATAAGGATTTCCAGCGGACAATTGCCCGCGCCTGCACCCATCCCTGCCAGGGAGGCATCCAGTCGGGTTGCCCCGGCGTCCATGGCGACAATGGTATTGGCCACGCCCAAGGATAAGTTATGGTGACAGTGGATGCCGACTTCTGTGTCTTCGTTGAGGACATCTTTGAACGCATCGATACGCTCTTTCACTTCCTGCATCAGCAGAGCACCGGCCGAGTCTGTCACATACACGCAATGGGCACCGTAAGACTCCATCAGCTTTGCCTGAGCAGCCAGTCCTGCGGGATCATTCATATGAGCCATCATCAGGAAGCCCGATACATCCATATCCAGTTTTCGGGCCGCCTCGATGTGTTGGGCAGAAATATCGGCCTCTGTCGAATGGGTAGCAATACGCACTGATTCGACACCCAGATCTTTGGCTCTCTTCAGGTCATCGATGGTGCCGATACCGGGAATGAGCAGGGTAGTCAGTCGGGCATGCTTGAGCAATTCGGCTACGCCTTCCAGCCAAGCCCAGTCCGTATGGGCTCCAAAGCCATAATTGAAGCTGCCACCTGCCAGTCCATCACCGTGAGCAATTTCGATGGCATCAACTCCCGCCCGGTCTAGAGCAAGCGCGATGTCTAGCACCTGCTCTCTGGTATATTGGTGCTTTAAGGGATGCATACCATCTCTCAAAGTCACGTCCTGGATATAAACTTTATGCATGAGCGTTTAAGTTGACGATGAGATGGGTGCCCCAAAATGCTGCTGCGCCAGCTTCTCCCCTACCGCCAGGGCTGCACTGGTCATAATATCGAGATTTCCAGCATAGCTCGGCAGGTAATGACCCGCGCCTTCTACTTTCAGAAAGACGGAGGTCTTCAGTCCGTGGCATTTCCCCAGGCCTTCTATGAATACGGGTTCATCTGCTGGAATCTCTTCGAATTGTATTTCCTGCTTGAGCTGGTAGCCAGGCACATAGGATTGTACCTGATCCACCATGGCCGTTATGCTTTCTCGTATATCATCGGGATTTCCACCTTCACTCAGAGCAAATACGGTATCGCGCATAATGATCGGGGGCTCCGCTGGATTCAGAATGATGATGGCTTTACCTTTCTCGGCCCCGCCCACGGAAACGATGCCTTCCGAGGTTGTCTCGGTAAACTCGTCGATATTGGCCCGGGTACCCGGCCCTGCAGACTTGCTGGAAATGGAAGCTACAATTTCACCATACTTGACCCTGTACACCGAGAGAAACCTGAATATGGTGACCTGTGGCGGACAAGCGACCATACCCATCATTGCCGCGATAAA
>JBCBVN010000461.1:0-2951 GCA_039817625.1 Bacteroidota bacterium | reverse complement strand
ATAGCACAGATAGGAAATTTTCAATCTGTTTATTTAACTCGACGGGTTGAGATAGACGAAGCAAAAGGAGACCGCCTATGCTTCATCTCAGGAGAGTGTAATGCCCCAAACAGTAAGCCGAAATTTGATGGACGCATAAACATCAGCAAAACTTTTGTTACTGAAACAATTAACTATTCAAGCAACTTCGATGGAAAACGATTTGACCGAAACTTTAGGATCAATGGTGAAACCCAAGTAGCATTAAATGCTGCTTCGGACTACCTACTTAATAATCTTTCAGTTAGAATTGCAGATGTGCGGCATGTCATTATACCTTCTTGGCTTAGTGGACAAGAATTGGACGATGCGGCAATAACAGGAATTGAAAGTAAAGCGGATTTGCTTTTCTCTTTTCAGCAACTCAAAAATATAACCACGCCACTTGAGAAAGCTTCTGAAAACGAAGGTGCAGATTTCCCTTTTTGGATCACTCTTCTTGGATATGAATCAAACGGAACCTTCTTTAAAGTTGTCAATACGATTCAAGATGTTCCATCATTTTACTTCAATTGCCTGCATAAGGAGCTAGAAATAATGCGAAGAGATATGTTGGCAATCGTCGGGAAGCAGTTTTTTAATTTTTATACGATCTACCATCAAATTCCTATTCTCAAGGAAACCGCCCGTAGCGAGGCACTACAGTTTTTGAAAGCTATTTTGGAGCAGAGGCCTATTGCCAATGATACCTTGTGGAAGCATTTTGCTGTACTAGCTCGTTGTCATTTCTATGGCAGTTACAAGAAGTACAAAAACATCAGCGATGAGACAGAATGGGCAGAAGGAAAAGGCTTGGAACCTGCAGATGTAGGTTGGATCCAAACCGTTCGCATCTATACACTCCTTCGGCTTTATCTATCGCGCCTTCAGCTTTTAGAAGGAGCACAATATACTGTTTCACCACAAAATATAAACCTCTACGATATGCCTGAAAATGCACAAGAATGGTGTGAAAAGCTAGGCTTGACGGCTCGTCAAAAAGCGCTTTTCTACCTAGGCCAAGCACTAAACAGCATGGCTTTAGCCCAAAAGAAAAAGGGCAATGCTAAACGAATCCTACAGAAGGTAAATTTCAACGGCATGCATGCCGAAGACCTATTTACTTTACACAATGACCTGGTAGAGAATGCGTCCGTTTACAGGGATGATTACTACGGAACAGTACTAGATCGAATACGAGATGACTTGAGCCGGTTCTCTGAAGGTTTTGATCGAAATACATGGACCCATGATTCAAAGATGGGTGACAACCAGCAAGTAGACCCTGCTATCTCGCCGGAAGAAGCATTATACTGGTTATTGAGCGGGTATACCTATCGACGACCAAAAAACGATAACGAGGACCCAGAACAATCTTAATCAATCCGAAGACAAATACAATCCATGCATCAGCTAAACAAAACTTAAATAAAATGTTACAAACCAATCGCGACTTTCTTTTCTTGTATGAAGCTCGCCATACCAATCCAAACGGTGATCCCGACAACGAGAATAAGCCTCGTATGGATCAAGCTTCCCAACGCAATCTAGTATCTGATGTACGCTTGAAGCGCTACATACGTGACTATTTCATTCAACAAGACAAACCTGTCTTTGTAGATATGGTCGGTGACTCGAAAGTGACTATGGATAGTCGTCTGGAGTATATACTTAGGGAGTACTTACCAAACAAAGAAAAAATGCGGAGTCTACTTTCGAGCGAAGACGACTATGAAGCCTATGAAAACTTCCGCGAGAAAAGTAAAGACTTGGATCACATGATAAAAGACATGATAAATGATAAAACAAAGGTCAAGGAATTAAACCAAGCAGTTCTATCTGGTCTGGTCCGTGAGGAGTTTATTGATGTCCGTATGTTTGGTAGTGCCTTTGCTATCAAAGGTTTCAATCGTGCAATTACAGGGCCGATTCAGTTGGCATGGGGTTACAGTCTTAATAAAGCACATATGCTGCAAAGCAATACTATTAGTAGCATCATGAATGATGACAGCAGCACTTTTGGAAGAGACCACCGGATAAAGTACAGCCTGATTGCTTTCCAAGGAACTATTAATGCTGCCGCTGCTCGATATACGGGACTTTCCGAAGATGACCTCAACAGCTTTAGGGAGGCAATCTGGGCAGCAGTCAGTGCTACGCCCACTCGGTCAAAAATGAATCAGTATCCTTTATTATATCTCGAGCTAGAATATGAAAACGGGACTCCCAACGGTCATCTTGGCGATTTACGTCGATATGTGAAATCTAAACCAAAGGCCGGGGTAGATGATAAGCAGGTAGATGGTCTTGAAGACTTAGAAATAGACTTTTCTGCTTTGCACACCGCAAAGAAAGATAGTGGCATTTCAAACGTAACAGAACGAGTAAGCTCTCGACTGGGTTACAATGAACAGCCATGATTGACGGTTTTACTTTCGACATTAGTGGAGCTTTGGCGCATTTCCGAAAGTTCTACGGTACGAATACCGCTATGAGCTATGGGGTGCCTCCACGCACCACACTGATGGGTATAATTGCTGCCCGAGCTGGGCTAAAGAAGGAAAGTTATCATGAAATTTTCCATTCTGACCACCTTCGTTTGGGTGTTGCGCTACTTACCCCCTTACGAAAAAGGTTTCAACGCGTCAACAACTTAAAGATCAAGGGTGGGAGCGACTTTCGAGGAAGAAAGGGCCGACAACAAACGCCACTAGAGCTAGTAAGTGCCACATCGTTTCCTGAAGAAGACATCTCCTACCGCGTTTATGTTGCTCCAGGCATGTCCGGCGATCATCATGGTTTTATGATAAGTAGGGAAAGTTTTTTCAACCCACCGCCTTCAAGTTATGCAACTTGTCTGGGGGCTGCTTTCTGTTTAGCGAGGATTCATGACATTAAGACTACTCAGTTTGATGAAGTAACGGCTGGAAGTA
>JBCBVN010000460.1:0-2955 GCA_039817625.1 Bacteroidota bacterium | reverse complement strand
CGTCGATAAGGGTATGCAAAATTTCCCTGAGGCCTGCCTTAAAGTGTTAAATCTGGAGAAAGGTGTATTGCCTGAAGATGGCTATCGGGCGCAACAACTCATCGGTATGATTCCGGGCGAAAACGGCAAAAAGGGATATTCTCCCAGCAACCTGACAAGTGCAGCTAAGCCACCTAAGTCCGTTCCAAAAGCTCATGCCATCCCGCCAGTCCCCGGCAAACCATCCGAATTTAAGCAGCGTGTATTCCTAAATCATCGGGTAACCCGTGTGGAATATGCCCCAAAGTTGTACCACAAAAAGGGTGGCATGAAAGTCACCATAAAGAATGATCGAGGCACTATGCACAAAGAGTTTCCCTTTGTGATCAGCACCCTCCCCAATGGGGCTTATCTCAGCGGCGAATTGAAAACCAATTTCTTCGACAATTTATCCTTTGCCAAGGCCAGAGCCATACGAGAATGCAACTACATGCCCTCTTTCAAAGCCTTCCTGACGTTTAAAAATCAGTTTTGGGCCAAGCTTGGCAATCGGCAAAATGCAGGGCTTGGCGTAGGCACCTCAGATCGATCAAATCGTCAAATTGTCTATCCATCTTACGGCTACGAAGCCAAGGAAGGCGTGCTGCAGATTTACTGCTGGGCTCAAGATGCCGAGCGCATGGGCGCCTTATCTGATAAAGAACGAGTCAACGAGTGCTTGAAAGGTATACAGTATTTGTATCCAGAAGTAGACGTCTACAAGGCATTCGCTGGCTACGACCCCGAAGTGACTACCAAAACCTGGTTCTGGGACAACCACGCCAACGGAGGAGCCTTCGCTCTCTTCGCTCCCGGCCAATTCAAGAGCCTATACCCGACCTTGCTCACCCCTGAATTCAATGGCTGCCTCAATTTAGCTGGCGAGTGCTGCTCCGTGCATCACGGATGGATTGTCGGCGCTTTAGATTCTGCCTACAATGCTGTCAAAAATATCCTTGTCCAGGCAGGAGCGACAGAAAAGCTGGCTCTACTCAAAAAAACATGGGCATCTATAACTGAGCCCGATGTGGCTGTAGATGCTTGATATTAAAAGCAATGATGTAACATTTTTTGATTTCGGCATCTAAGGCAAAAACTCGAAATCATGAAACGCATCAACTTGCTATTTTTTATCGCCCTCCTGAGCTTTTCTCTACAAGCTCAGGATGAGAGCGGGCATGCCATCTATGTCGACGTATATGGTGAAGGAGGCCCCATACTGCTGATACCCGGCTTTACGGTACCGGGAGACATCTGGACCCCACTGGTTGACGAACTGAAATCAGACTACGAATGCCATGTGGTTACGCTCGCAGGCTTTGGAAACAAAGCCCCCATCAGCTTCCCCTGGCTGCCACAAGTGAATGCGGCCATAGAAGATTATATCGCTGCACAGGCATTAAACGACCTAACCGTAATCGGACATAGCTTAGGAGGAACCATCGCAAGCTGGTTGGCCAGTCGGGAGAATAATTTGATATCTGAAATCATCCTGGTAGATGCATTACCTGCTGCTGGTGCCATTATGTTCCCCGATTTTGATCCAGACAAGCTGGCTTATGAGAGCCCTTATAATGATCAACAATTGGCGATGAGCGAAGCGGATTTCGAGCAGCTCGCGGGAATGATGGCTGGCGGCATGAGTCTAAACCGACCCGCGCAAGTCCAAATAACAGAATGGATCACCACGGCAGATCGCCAAACCTATGTGTATGGCTATACCGATTACCTCAAACTAGATATGCGTGAAGATTTGAAGCGCATCAGCGCTCCTGTGACTATACTTGCCGCAGATCAGCCCTACGGTTCAGCCATGGTTACCCAGACCTACCAAAATCAGTATGCCAATTTATCGGAATATGAGTTGGTCATCGCAGAGAATTCTGCCCACTTTATCATGCTAGACCAGCCAGAATGGTTCTTATCTCAAATAAAGATTGCGCTAGCCTCGAAGTAATGAGCATAGAAGAGGACTTTACGGAAATCTATCATATGCATGCAGCCAAGGTATATAGTATATGCCTTGGCTATGCTTCTGGCGACGAAATGCTAGCCAAAGACTGGCAGCAAGAGACGTTTGTCAAAGTCTGGAACCATCGAAAGTCATTTAAAGGCCACTCGGCTATTGGTACCTGGATCTATCGCATCGCCGTAAATGTCTGCCTGAGCGATTTAAGAAAACCTAAGCTGCAAAGACTCTCGAATGACCGCATGCCGCCGGCAGAAGCTGAGGATACCGAAGAACGTAGCCAGGACGAAAAACTCAAAAAAATGTACCGCTGCATCAATCAACTGACAGAGCAAAACAAAGCGCTTATTCTACTCGAGCTAGAAGAAATCCCTCAGGCAACCATCGCAGAAACCGTAGGCCTGGCACATGGCGCCGTAAGAACAAGGCTGAGTAGAATCCGAAAAGCTCTTCTAAAATGTATGACTAATGGAAAATGATGAATTGGCACAAGTCTGGAAAAGTCAAAAGCAACTTCCCAGTCTGGAGCCTCCTGATCAAATTATTGCAAGAGCCAAAAAACATAGGAGAGGTCAGCTCATAAGCATCGCTGTTATGAGTTTGACTGTACTCATATTGTTGTCGTACACCCTGTATTTTGCCCTCGGATCATGGAATGATTTTACGCTTGGACTGGTGCTCATGATCGCCAGCTTAATATTCAGAATTGTCCTGGAATTTGCTTATTTATTTCAGGTATCGGATAAAATGGTGTCGCTGGATAACACATCCTATCGCGAATATCTCAAGAGGCATTACAAATTCAGGCTCAGAATAAACTACCTGGTTACTCCCATTTGTTTTACGGTATATGTGATTGGCTTTATCAAGTTACTGCCGTTTTTCAAACAAGAGTTTTCTTCAGGGTTTTATACCTATATCGTGGTGTCGGGGTTTGCCTCTTTTGCCATTCTCATTGGTATCATTGG
>JBCBVN010000459.1:0-2960 GCA_039817625.1 Bacteroidota bacterium | reverse complement strand
TTTTAGAATGGACTTTTTGCCATGCTAAAAGACTACCATCAGCACGAGGAGATCTCTGGCTCAGACCAGATTTATCCACCTGCGGAAGTACAAAACAATAAAAGGGGCCTCAATTGGAGACACTCAACAAGAAGATCTGGAAAGGATGATTACCGGATTCGGTAGAAGGATCGCCAGAAGAGCAAATCCTGTTTATAGAAAGGGTACGCATTCGTTCCGTCCGAGGGTCGCTTTTATCGGCGGAGACCGCACATTTGCAGCCAGATTTATTGTCATTTTTTATTTCGTGTGCGAAGATAGGATTATCTACTGAAAAATCCTACCTTTGCGGCCCCAATTTGGGCTTTAACTGATCCAAGCGATTACTAAAAGCTTTTAGCAATGAGCGTTTATTTATCTAAAGAGAAGAAAGAAGAAATCTTCACCGAGTACGGTGGCAGCCCAACTAATACGGGCTCTACAGAGGCTCAGGTAGCCTTGTTCACCTACCGCATCAAAGAATTGAGCAACCACTTGCAGACGCACCGCAAAGACCACGCTAGCCGTAAGGCCCTGCTGTCTTTGGTCGGTCAGCGCAAGCGCACCCTCGACTACCTGCGCAAAAAGGACCTGGAAGGATACCGTGCGCTAATCAAGAAGTTGGGTATACGTAAGTAAAATTGATTCGTGCTTTTTGGTAGTAATTACACGCCAAAAAGCACGAACAAATTGCCCGCTTCTCTCTTTAAGAGGGCATGTCTTACACCCGATTAGCCCTCATCCTGGGCGACCAGCTTTTTCCAGATCATAGTGGCCTTAATTTGAATGACGAAACTCTCATCGTCATGTCGGAGACTTATGGCCTGTGCTCACACTACCAGTACCACAAGCACAAGCTGGTACTATTCCTCAGTGCGATGCGCTCTCATGCCGATGAGTTGCAAGATGCCGGTCATCAGCTAGACTATGCCAAGCTGAGTCATGCCCGTAAGGACGAGTCTTATGAGGATAGACTTGCGCAGGTAGTATCAGATCACAAAGGCCTTTCTACCCTCGTCACCTACCAAATTGAAGATCATTTCTTTGCAGATCGCATAGCTGAGTTTTGCGCAGAACACGGGCTTGAACACGAGATCGTGGAGAACCCCGGCTACATGACCAGCCGTGCGCAGTTTGCTGAGTATGTAGACGGTACCAAGAGGCCGTTCATGGCAACTTTTTACCAGCAGCAGCGCCGCCGCCTCGACCTGCTGATGGATGAGGCCGGTGCACCCTTACACGGGCAGTGGAGCTTTGATGAGGACAACAGAAAAAAGCTGCCCAAAAAAATCGAGATACCCGAACAGCCGCAGTCAGAAGATACAGAGCATACGAAGGCTGTTAAGGAATTGGTCAATGAGCTATTTGCCGATCACCCCGGCAGTACCGATACTTTTTGGGCGGCCACAACGCGACGGCAGGCTTTGTATCGATTAAATGATTTTCTGGAAAACCGCTTTGCTCAGTTTGGTCCCTACGAAGACGCCTTTGAGCCGGGCGAAGTCTTTCTGTTTCACACCATTTTATCGCCCTACATCAATATGGGCCTGATCACCAGTAGAGAGGTGACTGAGGGAGTGGTCGAGTATGCTCGGGAAAACGACATCCACTACCCGAGTGTAGAAGGTCTGGTGAGGCAACTCATCGGTTGGAGAGAATTCATCAGAGGTATGTACCACCACTATGAAGCCGATATGCGCCAAAACCACTTTGGACATGAGCGTAAACTGACTAGCGCATGGTATGACGGTACAACCGGCCTGGTCCCACTGGACGATGCCATTAAAAAGGCACGCGACTACGCCTATACACACCATATCGAGCGCCTCATGGTCATAGGCAATGTCATGCTCTTAGCCGAGATACATCCGGAAGAAGTCAATCGATGGTTTATGGAGATGTATATAGACTCGGCCGACTGGGTGATGGTGCCTAATGTGTTTGGGATGAGTCAATTTGCAGGTGGCGGCGTGTTTGCGACCAAACCATATATCTGTGGGGCCAACTATTGGAGCAAAATGAGCCGATACAGCAAAAACTCAGATTGGGCAGATATCATCGATGGCTTGTACTGGCGGTTTATCGAACGCAAACGATCACTATTTGAGTCAAATCCCAGAATGAGCATGATGACCAGCTTGCTGGACCGAATGAAAGAGGACAAGCGAGAACGAATTTTTGGAGCGGCAGAAAAGTGGGTCGCTGAAGTTACGGAGTAGTCTGTTAGAAATACGGGGGCAGTGCTTTGGATGGATCGCAGTGCTTTGGGATTTGTTGCATTAGGCGGCGAAGGGTGGGAAGTCTGTTAGTGGATAACGCCTTGATGCAATTTTCTCTGATTTGCCAGAGTTGCTCAAAAGATTGGGTGAGTTGCTTTTCTTTTTTGTACTTCCGCAGGTAGTTTTTGTGATAGCTGCGTTTGAACGCCCCTACTTGCTCGGGTTGAATGGAAATCTCTTCGAGTATATCACCTCGTAGCTTGTCGATGTTTGATTGTGGATTGGTCAGATCCATTCTCAGGCCATTGATCTGTAGATAGCAGTGCGCTTCGGGTATGGCTGAAAGACCGCTATTGGTCAGTACAGGATAAATACCTGGCGTATTGGCTTCATTCATCAAATACATCCCCAGGATCAGTTCAACTCCTTTAATTTTATTCTCATCGGCCAGCTTTTTCAAGAGTGCGTGCTTGCTGCTGCAGGTTCCCTTTTGCTCTGTTATTACCAGGCTTAAATCGGTGGGATTACTCGTTCTACCGTAGGGTAAATGTTGGACATAGGTGAGTAGATCCTCCCAGTTAGATAAGTTGGCCTGACGAGCAAGGCGGGTTATGGGGTCAATCGAGTAAAGTATAGAGGTCAATATTTCAGATTAATGAAGATTAGATAACGCTAAAATTTTAAAACCACAAGATGCATAGAGTATCACGAAAAGGCTACACC
>JBCBVN010000458.1:0-2963 GCA_039817625.1 Bacteroidota bacterium | reverse complement strand
GAAAAAGATATCCAGGGCATCTTCGAACTAGATTCAGACCCGGAAGTCCATCGCTACCTAGGCAATAAGCCGATTAAAACCCGATCGGAGGCTGAATCGATTGTCAACTATATCAGGGACCAATATGAAACGGACGGAATAGGTCGATGGGCGGTTATAGACAAAGCAAGCCAGGAATTCGCTGGCTGGGCAGGTCTGAAGTACGAAAGAGCGGTAAGGACAGATATGGACTATTACGATCTCGGATACAGACTCAAACGGAAGTTCTGGGGAAGGGGAATAGCTACCGAAGCATCACTCGCATCGCTTGAATATGGGTTCGAGGTGTTGAATCTCCAGGAAATTTACGCGGGTGCACATATTAAGAATACGGGTTCAAATAAAGTGCTTCGTAAGGTCGGTCTGAGGTTCCTGGAGACCTTTGAATATGATGGAGAACCCCATCATTGGTATCGGATGGGGCGCGATGAGTGGCAATTAAGAAATATTTGATATGATTTCTCGATTAGTTACTCGCTACATGTGCTCAAATAGCTATTGCCGTATAGCCTTTGCTATGATGATACTATTGTTTTCAGAGGCTCAAATCCTTTATGCGCAATTTTTTGAAGGTACCATCTATTATACTATAGATGTACACTATAAAGGAGATAATGAAAG
Organism: Bacteroidota bacterium; assembly: GCA_039817625.1. GTDB lineage: Bacteria > Bacteroidota > Bacteroidia > Chitinophagales > Saprospiraceae > Neolewinella. The sequence continues at coordinate 2,303 of JBCBVN010000458.1, read as the reverse complement.
GCACAAGACCTACTACGAAACTGAAAAATTTGGCGATACGGTCTTAGTACATGTCAATAATGAGGGATTTTTAAGGAGAGACTTCCCGGGGTCTTCGGCAGACTTCGGAGTTGAAAGTTATATTTATCACCCTACAGAGAATAAACAGTACGCTACATATCGCTTTACAGACACGGTTTATTGGTATGTTTCTGATTCTAATTATGCTACAGACTTTTCCATTTTACCAAATTGTAATGTTGAAACGGAATCTTTCAACGGTCGAACATTAAGCTGTATTGAGACGACAAGCGTAGATCCGTTTTCAGGCTTGCCAATGAAGAGCAGATACTTCTATATCCCAGGCATGTATTTAATTAATTACAGTGCTTGGTCAAATAATGAAGATTTTAGGCAAGGTTTTATTTACGAAATGGCTAGATCAAATATGGTAAAGATATATTTGGACTATGGAAACTACGAATACACAATGACAGCTATTAGGTTTGAGGAAAAGCAAATTGATGATTCCGTTTTTATGTTATCACCTGATAGAGAATTTAAAAAACAGTAAATTAAAATCCTATTTTTGTAAGGTTCAAAAAAATGAAATCAACCACTTTTCTGACTTTCGTAGGCGACCAATGCGGAAAGGCCGATGAGGCCCTGAGCCTTTACACCTCTATATTCCCCAATTCGGAAATCTCCCGCATAGAAAGATATGCAGAGGGGGAACCCGGTGGCACCCCTGATCTGATCAAGTTCGGTGTGTTTACTTTGAATGGGACGGAGTACATGGTTGCTGAAAGCAATTATAAGCACGCCTGGTCATTTAGTCCAGCGGTATCCTTTTTGATCGAAGGTGATTCAGAAGAGGACATTCAAGCCTACTTCGATAAGCTGTCGGGAGATGGTGGTCAGGTCATGGTGCCTCTGGATAGTTATGATTCTGGAGATTATGGTTTTGGAAAGAAGTACGGTTGGTGTGAGGATAAATACGGTGTTTCCTGGCAGTTTGTGCTAAATGAATAAGCCAGAAGAAATGATCCCGTAAGGTATTTATCAGCCTTACGGGATCACTTTTTCATTTGTATTCAGTCACTTTCTCTTATCAATGAACAAGCAGTTTTCCTTGTGCAAGCACGCTTTCCTGGCTCACAATTCTGAATACGTACAATCCACTGGAAGGGATCAATTCTCTACTTATTTCAGCGCGATTCCCTTGCATAGGAATTTCGAAGGCTAAGCGTCCTTGGCTATCATAAATTTGACACCGCCCACTCTCGATTATTATTCCCTCTAGACTAATTCGCGTAAATGATTTTAGGGGATTAGGTGCTATAAGCAGTGTGGTCTCTGTTTCCAGTAGCTCGTATGAGCTTACCGTGATAAACTCTTCTCCAACGGTATGCCATACCTGGTTGGTGATTATAGGCTCATTAAAGTCAAAGTATATGGCGGCATTGTTTTCAATTAAAGTTCCGATTGGGTTGTCCGTAGTTTGTTGAATGCTGAACTGCACGAAGCCATTGGACGCTTCCTGGTTAACATTACTGTCTGGTAGCATAATGTCATTGAAGTGGAAAGTAAGCAGGCCATCTTCATCTAAAGACATGCGGTATGGGTGGCTGGCAGCACCCGGCACGATCGTACTGGGGTCTAAAAAGTCGCTTAGCTGGTCCTCAATTCTAACATTGAATGCCGTGTCGGTTCCTGTATTTTGGAATCTAATCAAATACTCAAGTGGGGTGTTGGCCTCTATATAATTCAATTCCCCAAACCCTCGTGGCAGTGCTTGTTTATCATTCGGGTCATACGAACCAATATTTTCCAGGCATAGCTCATCGACATTGGGGTTGAAATTGTAAGTCAGAAACTGTGTGGCAACTCCTGGATTAAATCCACCACATCCTTCCACAAAGGCCGAAGCAATACCACCGTATGGGAAGCTATCATCCTGATTGATCTCCAATCGCCAGGTAGCACCGTTGGCAGGAAAGCTGTACTCTTCTAGTTGACCGGCATCCAATTGGATGGGATTGTTGTCCATGTACATAATGACATCCTCGACTATCCGTACATCCTGAGGAGTTATCATTCCATCCGTTCCGATATTTCGAACCCTGAACTGTACTTCATTATTGGTGTCATCACAACTGCCTTCGACAATTAGCTCAGCAAAATTATCATCATCGACACAAGTGAACGGTTCGATGGTGGCACTTATACAGTGTGTAAAGCCTAATGATGCATCACAGCTCAAGAGCGCGTTGATGGTAAATGATCCACTACTTGCTTCGGATACTGTACCAATTTCAAATTCG
>JBCBVN010000457.1:0-2964 GCA_039817625.1 Bacteroidota bacterium | reverse complement strand
TCTGCTTGTCTAGTCCAGACTAGCGAGTAAAAAATCCAAAAAAAGAAACCATGAAATATTATCTCTATTTCACACAGTCCATCTTAAGTACAGTGGTGTTAGTAATTATTTTACTGACAGCTGCTGCTTGTGAGACTGATTTTCCAAACCCCAACAACCCTACTGAAGGTCAGGTCCTTACTACTCGTGAAGGTCTTTTGGCTTTGAGTTTGGGTGTAAAACGAGAGTACAGTACCAGCGGACTCCGCTTTTTGATTGAAACTCCGGCGATCACTACACGAGAAGGTGGAATAACCACCACTTTTCAAAATATGATAGAGCTGGAAGATGGAGGCGCAGATCTGCCAAATTTCAATACCAATGTGGCAGGCCTCTGGTCTACTATGCTTCGCGTGGTAAATAGTTGTAATGACCTGATTCGGGCCTCTGACGAAGTCCCACTAGCGGCAGAAACTCGAAATAGTATCGTGGCATTTGCCCAAACGTTCAAGGGGATGGCTATCGGGGCACTGGCTCAGCACTATACTGACGTTGTGACTGAGACAAGCCCCAACAACGACGCCGCTTTTTCCCCTCGAATACAAGCATTCAATCTGGCTATCCGATCATTGGAGATGGCAAATACCGCTCTTGGAGGCGGTGATGTTACGGAAGACTTTCAATCGGATATTCTGGGATCTATTGACCTACCCAATACCATTGATGCTATGCTGGCCCGATTCAATCTGTATGCAGGGAATTTCCAGCCAGCCATCAACTCTGCTGCTGCGGTGGATCTGAGTGTTTCCTCTACATTTCAGTATGATGCCATGAATGCCAACCCGATTTGGGTGCGTGTATTTTTAGGGGGAGCTCCAAATTTCAAACCCAGAGACAATTTCGGAATTGATCCGTCTACTTATGTGTACGATGACAATGATGGGCGACGGGCATTTTATTTAGTTCCACTAGATACTACCAATCAAAATACGCTACCCATTGAAGATTTGGCAGGCTTTTTCGATAGTGAAACGGGCGAAATACCCCTTTATCTACCTGATGAGATGCGCTTGATCATCGCTGAAGCGGAGCTGAGACTAAATATGGATACAGATGCCGCTCTAACGCAGATCAATCTGGTTCGTAACGACACAGAGGATTTATATGGTATCAATGCGGATATCGGGGACTATGCCGGGCCAACAACAGTTGAAGATTTGCTCAATGAGATTTACTTCCAGAGACGGGCAGAACTTTTCCTGACCGGTCAGAGCCTCGAGGATAGTCGTCGATTTGGCAGGCCGGAACCAAGTACTGCGGCTATGGTATTTACCGATGAAAGAAATCGAAATTTCTATCCATTCCCAGACCGAGAGCGCAACAATAATCCCAATACACCAGCAGATCCAAGTATCTAAGTAGAAACTTGGCTGGATAGGAAGACTTATTCTTTTTTCGAAGCTGGAGCCACTTTTAGGCGGCATTGTCAAATCCTAAAGACAAGACGCTTAAAAGTGGTTCCTTCTATTTTTGGTAGTCTGTAATCACTATGCTCCTGGGGTTGTTCTAGAGAATTTCTTCTCTCTTAACCCTCAAGGGGCGCTCTGCATGACTGTGCAAAACCATATCCCACAGCAGTGTCAGTGCGCCCGCTTCTTTTCCAGCGGGTCGTTGGAGTTGAAATAGTGGGAAAAGGCGTCCATGACTATAGGCTATGAACGTTGCTGCAAGGACATCTCCCGATCTATTCTGAACCCCATAGGCACTGCCCCAGCCTCTGTGCAAGCATTGATACATCAGTCGTTGGATGGCATGGAAAGCAAATTCTGCTTCCCGAGTCCGACCGTATTGTTCGCGATACATATCTGCTAACCGTTCCGGCTTTAGGGTCCCGGTTGGAATGAGGTCCGCTTTTTCGGCAAGCCCCAGATCTCGAAAATAATTCGAAGGGAAATCATCGATGATTTCATCGTATTTCATGCTGAGATCGAGGTTGGTTCCTGTTGCTTTCTCCAGCTTGAATCGACTATTCTTGGCAATAGACAAGGGTTCAAGGGTGAGCTTGCCCACTCTGAACTCCTCAGGGACTGCCTCCCAAAAAGCATTGACGCGCTTTTCACTCAGTGGTTTTACCGAATAGAGGGCAAGCTCAGGGATTAGTGGTGGCTGCCGCAGCTCTAATCGGCCCCACCAGTTTTTGGCTCTTGGCAGGGGCATTACACTCACATAGGGATCGTCCTCTACAAGAAGATCCCAGTCTCGAGCGGTATTATTTAGAAACCAATCATAGCCATAAATACTACCATTGGTAGCATAGTGAATACAGGAGTTGTACTTGAGCTTATCGTATTCGCCGTGGCGGAGAAGCTGTATGTCCATGGGGTACGTATAAAGTTAAAAAGCCGTTGCACATATGCGCAACGGCTTTTTATCCAGCATGTTTAGGCGGGATAAGGTTATTCCTTACTTGACATAAGTACGGTCAGAAACCGTCAGCTTATGGCGGCCTTTCGCACGGCGGCGGGCCAATACTTTACGGCCGTTCTTAGTGCTCATGCGTGAGCGGAAGCCGTGCTTGTTTACGCGCCTGCGCTTGGAGGGCTGATACGTTCTTTTCATACCTTACGCATTTTACCGGGCCAGATACTGAACCACGGCTGGTTTCTAAAGGACCGCAAAGGTAAGGCTTTGCCGTGAAGATTACAAAGTGATGGCTTTAATTATTCTAATTGCTTGAACATATCTTTACCTTTACATGAACGACCAATCATCTTTTGTTTAAACAAGTATAAAACGAACATGAGTTTTAAAACCATCCGCAACTATCTTTCACTGCTCCTGCTTTGCTGCGCATTCGGTGCCCAAGCCCAACAAGCGGCTAGCCTTCCGATCAGGAACGTTCCCGTGGTCAGCTTTCCAGCACAAGACAATGCAGCCCTACTGGCGAACGAGCTCGCCCAGCGCGTTCCAGGTCGAGCACCACAT
>JBCBVN010000456.1:0-2971 GCA_039817625.1 Bacteroidota bacterium | reverse complement strand
GCTTTAATAATTCGGACTTTACCAGCTCTCGACTTTCTGTTTTGGCAAGTATCCTGGCAACAATGGTTAGTTTTGACATAGTCAATTAATTTAGGAAATTAATATTTAAAGAAGAGTGTGAGGAAGTATATTGATGGTGTCTCAAATACTTTTTACGACTTTTTTATGGTCTCGTCTTGACTTGGGCTTTCTATCCGGTTGATTAAAATCTTCCGGATCTCGATAGCCAATGGCAACAGCAACCAGCGAAGTGTAATCTTTTAGTTCTAGTATCGAATCGTACCGATCGGGTTCTATACCCTCCATGGGTGTGGCGTCGATCTCCATGTCCGCACAAGCACTCAGGAATACACCTAGTGCCAGGTATAATTGCCGGCCAAACCATGATTTAATTTGCTCTTCGGGTAACGGCTTAACGAAATTTTTAAAATAGTTGACAGCCCCTTCTGGAAGTTCTTCGATTATTTGCTGCTCGAATAGTAAGACGTCATCTATGCGGCTAAAAACAACAACCGTATCACAGTCCAGAACCTTGCTGGTGTTGTGCCAGGAGAATTCAGAAAGCTGCTTCTTTACTTCTTGGTCCTCAACGAATGTAAATTTCCACGGCTGACTATTAATAGAGGATGGACTAAGACGCAGTATTTCCTTCAGGGCCTCTTTTTGCTTAGGGCTTAATTTCTTGGAGCTGTCATACTTCTTAGTCGTATATCGATTTTGCATGACTGTGAGGAAATTCATATTCATATATCCTTAGGTATAAAAAGTATAGTTGCAAAACTAGTTATAGTGATTTAGCTTTGCAATAACGGTCAAAAAGGATAGTCCTGATTTTTAGTTCGAGATGTTCAAAGTAAAAGGCAAAACATACCCCTGCTGCATGAGCGTGACCATGGGGATAGTCGGAGGAAAATGGAAGACAGTCATCCTGTTTCACCTCATGGAGCATGAGAAACTCAGATATAATGAGTTGAGAAAGAAGATGAGTACGGTCACTGAGCGTACACTAAGCTTGCAGTTGAAGCAACTCAAAGAGGATGGTATAATTAATCGTAATGTGTATACTTCAAAGCCTCCATTGAAAGTGGAGTATTCACTTACGGAAACAGGAAAAACATTGGTCCCATTACTTAAATCTATCGAAGATTGGGGTAACTACGCCATTGCAGAGTTTTCTGAATAGGTCTGGGCTATAGTAGGTGTTTAAAGGTGCTACGACGATTAGGCGGTCCAAAAGAATAGCCAAAAAAATATTCTATATTGGTCCCGACCTTTAGACCTTTACAAACACATGAAACACCCTATACACCAACAGTGGCGATTCGCTTTTATGTGTATTGTCCTATTAACAAGCCCTGTTCTTTCGAATGGACAAAGTGGCGGCCACACCATCAATAATTCTGTGTGTGGAACTCCGGCCTTGTATCAGCCACCGACCAGTTGGTTTGATATATATGAGTTGGTGCAGCTCTCAGATGGTACACCCATTCCTCCAGAAGGTATTTACTTGTCGCCGGGCTTGTATAGCGTTGATGTGCAAACAAATGCAGGTACGTTTTTCGAAGATTTCTTCAATTTCGAAATTATAGAAATAGCAGCTGAGCTGCCATTAGACTTTGAGGCCGTACCGGCTAATAGCTTTCAACTTGGTTATATAGAGGTGCAAAATGCTGATTTGTCAAACTATAGATATAGCCTGAGACAAATCCCAGGTGGTACACATAATTTTACAGCCCAGACAATTTTTCCCGATTTAAATTTTGGAAATTATGAATTAGCCGTTCGTTCAGTACATACACCAACATCTGATTGTACGACGGAAATAGAAATAGATTTACAGCCCCAATTTTATAATCCTTTCCTGGTAACTTCAAACGATGCAACTAATTGCGGAGGCTCAGATGGAAGTATTCAAATTGTGGATCCAGATGGCTATCCTGGACCTTGGGAATACAGCTTGAATGGTGGGCCTTTTAGTGTTGTAAATTCCTTTAATAATTTAAGTGCGGGTTTGTATTACATACAGGGTCAATCGACGACTTCCGACTGCGAAGGTTGTAGCCAGGGGCAATATATTTCCATAGGAGAGACGCCCGAACCAGAGGATATCGTCGAAGTCAATTTAACAGAAATATCGCCTACTGCTTGTGGTCGAGCAGATGGGCAGATCGTCGTTACTAACCCGACATCTGGATATGAATACAGTTTGAATGGCGGGACCTTTCAACCATCAAATGTATTCGAAAATATGGAGGCTGGTTGGTATAAAGTGGGGGTGAGGCCGCTGGGCAGCAATGCCTTTAACTGCGTGAGCAGCACCTTTGCCTATTTGGAGGAACCACCTCCACCGACACTCACTTTTGATAGCATTCATCCTTCTACCTGTGGCGCCAGAGATGGTTCTATAGTGTTGACCGGACAGGGGGCTGATGATTATGTTTTTCGAATAAGAGAAAATGGACTCCGTTACGATCTCCCCGATAATACTTACGATGAATTAGAAGGCGGAAAAGGCTACACATTCTGGGTCAGGCCAACCAATACGACAGAGCCTATTTTGTGTAGAACTGGAGTTGATTTATTTATTCCTCAAAAAGATGCACCTACAATTGTTGCAGATATTTCAGAACCGACCACCTGTTCTACTCTTGGTAATGGTTCCATTTCAGCAAGCGGGGCGAATACCTTTATCTACTTCGTAGAACCGGGCACTGATATCTATTATTTTGATACAGATTATGACAATTTAGAAAATTTAGCAGCCGGAACGTATGAGTTTAGGGGATTCCCATCAGCTGCCGCGACATTCCAGAGTGGGGGTTTTTATGCGCCTCCAGAATGCTATACAGACTTTGTAGTCCAGTTAGATGATCCGGGTATAGGTATTCCCAGCTCATTCGTACAAGATCCTTCTGCCTGTGGCGTAGAAGATGGACAGGTTACTATTACTGCCAACTTTGGTAATCCAGCA
>JBCBVN010000455.1:0-2974 GCA_039817625.1 Bacteroidota bacterium | reverse complement strand
CGAGAACCGCCAGCAAACCCACCACCGTGAACATAAATGAGCAAAGGAACGGATGATGTATCCGAACCAGCTGGCAGGAACAAATCCAGCTCCAAACGATTCAGATCATCCTCGTAATACACCAATGTCTGGTAATCTACCTGCGCGGGAAGCTTGATGGCACATGACAGGTTCATACCGATAAGTAGATAAAATATGAAGCGCATTATCCAGCCGAGTTTGTAGCAGACAAACATATAAGCTAGTCATCAAATATCTGATGTCGATCTGTCCGATATTAAAAACAATCAGAATAAAAAGCAGTAAGTGTGCTCGTCAGGACAAAACCTTACCTTTGCAGCCCGAATTATGAGCGCTAAGCAAGAAATAGATCGCCGCCGAACTTTCGGCATTGTTAGCCACCCGGATGCCGGCAAAACAACCCTGACGGAAAAGCTCCTCCTTTTCGGCGGAGCCATACAAGTGGCCGGAGCTGTGAAAAGCAATAAGATCAAAAAGTCAGCTACGAGTGACTTTATGGACATTGAACGCCAGAGGGGCATTTCTGTAGCTACTTCGGTTATGGCCTTTGATTATCGGGACCGCAAGATTAACATTCTCGACACACCGGGTCACAAGGACTTTGCCGAAGACACCTACCGCACCCTGACTGCAGTCGACTCTGCTATTGTAGTTATCGATGTGGCCAAAGGCGTAGAGGAACAAACCGAAAAACTGGTTGAGGTATGCCGCATGCGCGATACCCCAATCATGGTCTTCATCAATAAATTGGACAGGCCGGGAAAAGACGCCTTCGACCTACTGGATGAGGTGGAGCAAAAGCTCGGATTGCGAGTCAGGCCACTTAGCTGGCCAATAGGTATGGGCGACCGCTTTCAAGGCGTATATAGCCTTTACGAACAGCGATTGGTTTTATTTCGTCCCGACAATAAGCAAGAACGCCCAGAGGAAGTCATTGCTTTTGAAGACCTGGACAGCCCAGAGCTTGATGAGCTAGTCGGGGAAGCTGCCGCAAATGAACTTCGGGAAGAAGTAGAAATGGTTACTGAGGTATATCCGGAGTGGACGCAAGAGGCTTATCTCAATAGCCAGTTGAGCCCTGTCTTTTTCGGTTCCGCCCTGAACAATTTTGGCGTAAAGGAGCTACTGGATTGCTTTGTAGAAATTGCTCCGACTCCCCTACCCCGACCTACAGAGGAAAGAATGGTAAAGCCATATGAAGACCAGTTTTCAGGTTTTATCTTCAAGATTCATGCCAATATGGACCCAAGACACCGGGACCGTATCGCTTTCATGCGCATTTGCTCGGGCACCTTCGAGCGCAACACCAATTACCTCCACGTGCGTCAAGGCAAGAAAATGAAGTTTGCCAATCCGACGAGTTTCATGGCTGCCAGAAAGGAAGTTATAGATGAAGCCTTTGCTGGTGATGTGGTGGGACTGTATGATTCAGGCAATTTCAAAATTGGCGACACCCTAACCGAAGGAGAAGACTTACAATTCAAGGGTATCCCCAGCTTTAGTCCGGAGCAGTTCAGAATGGTGATCAATGGCGACCCGCTCAAGAGTAAGCAATTGAATAAAGGGCTGGATCAGCTGATGGATGAAGGGGTTGCCCAATTATTTATTCGCCACAGTGACAATGCTAAAATTATAGGTACCGTGGGCGCCCTACAGTTCGATGTCATACAGTACCGCTTAGAGCATGAGTATGGAGCCAAGGCCATTTACGATGCGGCCAACTACCAAATAGCCTGTTGGATACACTGCGATGATCCGATAGCGCTTAAAGCCTTTGAAAACAGGAGAAAAAACAATTTAGCCACGGACAAGGATGGCAACTTAGTTTATCTGGCCGAAACGCAATGGACCTTGAAGATGGCCGAAGACAATCATCCGGAAATAGAATTTAGGCGAAGTTCAGAGTAGGTTTTATTTTTATGGGACTCCTACTTTAGAGTCCCAATGATCTACAAGTACTTGCTTTTCTTCGGCGTAATTGCCCTTTCAGTAGCACCTTGGAGCATATCTGGTCAAAACCTCATACCCAATGGAGGTTTCGAAGAACTGGACATTTGCCCCACAGATGCAGGTCAAGCCCATACCTTACCCGGATGGCGAGGCATTTTAACCCCCGATCTTTATCACCTTTGTTCTGAGAATATGAACATACAGCCCCCCAGGGTTAGGATATGCGATATGGTCAGCCCTCATGCCGGCGAGGCTTTCATTGGCATGTACGTATATGGCCCAGGCACTGGAGAGTATATGGAAACCACCCTGATCGAGCCTTTGGAGGCAGGTCGGCTATATTATTTACAGTTTTATGTCCGGCCAGATAGTGACTGCCAAATCTCGCAGGTGACATTTACCGACGCCATAGCTCTTGCCTTTTCCAGCGGCAACCAAACCTTTCAAACCGGTTTAGAAAACCGCGGAACCATATTACGCGATACCGAAAACTGGACTTTAATAGAAGGCTGCTACATCGCTTCAGGCGGAGAGCGAATAGCGCGCATAGGAAATTTTCTATCCGACGAAAACACCTTAGTTGAAAATATTCCGCCCAATCCCGGTGTAAGCTTTAACTACTTATTTCTCGATGAATTTCATCTACAAGCCTTTGACCAGCTAGACGATACTTTATACCTATGCCCCAATGAGACGATATTGCTCGATGTGACTATGCCTGAAGCTCGATATCTCTGGAATACAGGTGATACAAGTGCCATCCTAGAGGTTGCTGAGGCTGGGTTATATACTGTTGAAATAAGTGCCGGAGGCTGTACGTATGAAGAAGTGATAGAAGTTTTGCCCTTGCCGGATCTAGGCAGCCAGCTTCCAGACACGACTATGTGTACCGGTCAATCCATTGAACTGCTTGCCCCGCTTCCCGGACAATATCAATGGTCAAATGGTACACATAGTCGTGTCTGGAAGCTGGCTGCCTAGATCCGGCAAGGGCAAAACTTCT
>JBCBVN010000454.1:0-2993 GCA_039817625.1 Bacteroidota bacterium | reverse complement strand
GAAGTCTGTTACGCTCTCCACCTGAGAGCATGCCAACTTGCTTTTGCTGGTCCTGCCCACTGAAATTGAACCGACTCAGGTAGGCGCGAGCATTGACATCGGTATTGCCTACCTGAATGATGTCATGCCCCTGAGAAATGACATCGTAAACCGACTTCTTCTTATCCTGGAGTTGCTCGTGATTCTGATCTACATAACTGATCTTGACCGTCTCCCCGATCTTAATATCCCCATTATCTGGTGTTTGCTCCCCGACGATCAGTCGGAAAAGGGTCGACTTCCCCACCCCATTCGGACCAATAATACCAACGATGGCTGATCTGGGAACCTTGAAGTTGAACCCTTCGAAGAGTTGCCGCTCGCCAAACCCTTTAGAGACTGCCTCTCCTTCGATGACTTCTTCTCCAAGCCTTGGACCCGGTGGTATAAAAATTTCCAGGTTTTTCACCCGCTCGCGAGCAGCCTCACCCGACATTTTTTCATAAGCATTCAGTCTGGCTTTACCCTTCGCCTGCTTGGCCTTTGGCGCCATACGTATCCACTCCAGCTCATTTTTCAGTGCCTTCTGGCGCTTACTCTCCGCCTTTTCCTCAGCGGCCAGTCGCTTCGCCTTTTGTTCCAGCCAGCTGCTGTAGTTCCCTTTCCAGGGTATACCTTCTCCCCTATCCAGTTCGAGTATCCAGCCAGCTACATTATCCAGGAAATAGCGGTCGTGGGTCACAGCGATTACCGTACCGGGAAAACTTTGCAAATACTGTTCCAGCCAGTGTACCGATTCTGTGTCCAGGTGGTTGGTAGGCTCATCAAGCAGCAGAATATCGGGATCACTGAGTAGCAATCGAGCCAGTGCGACTCGCCGGCGTTCACCTCCAGACAGAGGTCCGATCAAAGCATCATCTGGCGGGCACCTCAAAGCTTCCAGGGCCGTATTTATTCGATTGTCGAGTTCCCAGGCATTGGCGTCCTCCAGCTTTTCCATCAATTCGGCCTGCTTAGCGATGAGATCGTTCATTTCATCATCGCTCATAGGCTCAGAAAACTTCAGATTCACCGCCTCATACTCAGCCATGAGATCAACCAACTCTTGCAAACCTTCTTCAGCGATTTGACGGACCGTCTTTTCGGGATCGAGCTGTGGTTCCTGCTCCAGATAGCCGATTTTGTATTCCGACTTAAAGCTGATGTTGCCCTCGTAGTTCTTATCCAGTCCGGCAATGATCTTAAGAAGCGTTGATTTACCGGAACCATTCAGTCCTAAGACACCAATTTTGGCTCCATAGTAAAAGCTAAGCCAGATGTTGTTCAGGGTTTTCTTGCCAGGCGTAAATGACTTGGAGACACCCTCCATTGAAAATATAATCTGCTGGTCAGACATGTATCGGTATTATTGATTTGGACTTACGCAGGTCGGCGCATCACGGAAACCCAAGGAATCTCGGGACCGTAGCTCCTGCCGGAAACGCAAAGGTAATGGTACTGTCGAAATACTAGGTGCTGTACTACAAGTACGATTTAAGCAAGCGCTACAGGATAAAAGCATCGACCTGCGAAAGTCTGATTTAAAGGCAACATTTAGGACAAGTGCATCTAGCGTTCATTGATCAAATTGTGGGTTTTGCGAACATGCGGGTATATATTGATTTCCATTTTGAAAACTCCTGTGCTGCAATGAGATCTTTCCTAATACCGCTCCTCCTCATTCCCCAGCTAAGTCTGATCGCACAGCCAACTGAATGGGTGGGGCCTACGATTACCTGCTTTGCCAGGGATACCTCTCAAACGGTGTTCTTGCCGCCCATAGATCTCGTACTAAATGGCATGGGAACCCCAGGTTCTACTTTTGAGCTTGACTTCACCAGCGACGTACCTCTTGAAGCACAACAAGCTTTAACATTCGCTGCTGAAATATGGGGACTCTATTTAGTTTCCAGTGTACCCGTCAGGGTTGAAGTAGACTGGCAAGACCGGATGGACAATCGCCTATTGGCCAGTGCAGGTCCGACTACAGTTCAGCGAGCATTTGCGGGTTCGGCTAATCCTTTCATCTGGTATCCGGTTGCCCTGACCGAAGCTATAACTGGTCAGAATCAAAATGGAAATGCTCCAGACATAAGAATCATTGTCAATAGTACAGCCAATTGGTACTTCGGCATAGATGGCCAGACGCCCTTCAATCAGATCGATTTAGTTTCAGTAACTCTTCATGAGCTTGGTCATGGTATAGGTTTTCTGGCTACCACCGATACGATCAGCACTACCCAGGCAGAATACGGTATTCAAGGATTACCAATCATCTACGACTCCTTTGTAGAAGATAACAATGGAGTGGCCATGACTAACGAAACAGCATATCCCAACCCAAGTACCAATTTGCTGGATCTCATTACGGTGGAAGAGGCTTTTTTCGGTGGCCCCAATACGGTCTTAGCCTTCAATGGCCCTCCACCTTTATTTACGCCAGGGTTATTTGATATCGGCAGTAGTGTGAGTCATCTGTGTGAATTCGAGTTCTCATCTGGTTCGGAGAATGCGCTGATGACACCACAGATATCCAGAGGTGAGGCTATCCATGACCCGGGTTCGGGAACCCTGGCTATGCTACAGGATATGGGTTGGACGATCAGCTCTGAGGTTTTGAGCATTAATGAGATTTTTTCCAGCACTTTACACATTCATCCCAATCCGAGTAGTGGAGTCTTTACATTCGAAGTGCCAGAACACGCAGGTTTAGGAGATCGCTACCTCGTCTACAACCTTTCAGGTCAAGAGGTTAGCTCAGGTCAAATTCACCGCTCTGGATTGGAAAGTGTAGATCTGACGGATCTTTCAGCAGGTAGTTATTTTTTAGTCCTGAGGGGGGAAAATAGTATCTGGAGAGAGAAGATCGTCAAAGAGTAGTTGCAATTACGACAATTGGTAAAGTCTTTTCATACCAATTGGATGGTAATTTAGATTCTTTTCCAACATTTTGAATAATATCCATAATTATTGTC
>JBCBVN010000453.1:0-3025 GCA_039817625.1 Bacteroidota bacterium | reverse complement strand
CTAGAGAGTAGCCTGCACGATCACTATGATGCCCAGCTCATTAAAGGGCTAGAACCAGCCTCTGCCTTTGCTATCGCTTGCGAGCGCGTAGCTCCGGCATCACAGGATAGCAGGTCTATATCTGGTAGCAGCTGGATCGGGCTGTTGCCCAACCATCTAAAGGTTGGCTGGCGGAGCTTAAAGCGCCGAAAGTGGTTTGCACTAGTCAATTTTTTATGCCTGGCAGTCGGTACGCTAGTGGTCACTCTAGCAGCCCTTTACATCGATTACGAAGCGAGCTATGACACATTTGTGCCTGATCACGAGCGCAAATATCGGCTAGGCAGAAGCTACCGCTCTCAGGGCTATAGCGTGGTTGCTTTCCCATCCTACTACGGCTCAAGTGGTGAAGAGCAGATGTCGCAGTTGCTGGCTCATGAAGATGTGCCCGGTATCGTTCAAGCTGCTCAATTCTTCGACTTTGCCGGTCCAACGTTCGTATATCGTGACCAAGACCTATTTGAGGTCGAAGATATATTACAGACCAATACTCCAAGAAGGCTCATTGATTTCTTTGGTTGGGAATTTATTCAGGGCAATCCGGCACTGTTTGCTGATCAACCACAAACGGTCATACTCACAGAAAGTCAGACGAAGCAATTCTATGGTCTCGATTGGTCTTCCAGCAATATTATAGGCAGAACGTTGGAGATCGATTCCTCTGAATATACGCTTGCAGGTGTGCTGGCTGACCCACCTCCAAATGCCCATTTCAAATTTACGATGATCCTTAATCGAGGCCGTATCGAATACTGGGGAGGAAGATTGTATGTTAAACTGGCTCCTGGTGCTGAGCCTACGGATGTTGCTAACTACATAGATCAAAATTTGGGATTGATCAATCCCAGATTAGCAGATGATGAGCTCCATAGCGGAACCATACTGCAAGCGCTCGCTGATATACATCTGAAATCTGACTTACTCTATGAAATGCGTCCTCCCGGCGAGGTGCGCTACTTGTATATCATCGGTATAATTGCCGTCATCATTCTGCTATTGACGGTCTGCAACTACACCAACTTAGCCATGGTCATGCAGCTCAAGCGTCGGCGTGAGATCGGTATGAGAAAAGTATTTGGGGCCACTAACGGGCAAGTAGTTGGACAATTTGTGGTAGAGGGCCTCTTGTTGAGCTTTCTTTCTATACCCGTCGTGGCTCTGGGGCTGTGGTATATTTTGCCGCGTTTTAATATGCTGATGGGTACTGAGATTGCACCGGAAAGTATAAAACAAGCCAGCTTGTGGCTTTATATCGGAGCAGGTGCAATGCTAGTAGGGCTATTAGCCAGTCTACTGCCTGCATTTTTACTGGCAGGTCGATCCATTCTAGATTTATTCCGGCAAAAAATCAGTACGGGTCATCGTCAGAAATTTGGATTGCGAAAGCTGATTATCGGTTTTCAATTTGCCCTTCTTATAGGCTTGACGAGTTTAACCCTTTTCGTCAATCAGCAGCTCGGCTACATGCAGGATAAAGATCTAGGCTTCACTCGCGAAGGGATTATGTATGTCGTCACTAACGGAGACAGTACGCTCTACACGACCTTTAGAGACCAAATGCAAAGAATTCCTGGCGTAGTTGGTATAGGATCAAATGGCTATATGGGTACTGAGTCCTACAATCAAACGACCTATCAATTGGAAGGTACCGAGGAAATATTCGACGATGCCCACCAAGTAGAGATGGATTACGATGCTGCTCGAGTATTAAAGATCAGAACGAATATAGACGATCTGATTTATGACCTCAATGATGTGCCCGCTACAACAGTTTTAATCAACCAAACTTTAGCTGACCGATACAAAAACAGGTTTGGACTTGGCGAGTCAGAATTATCAGGTCGGATAATTACGATGGAACCAGAGTATACCGACGAGGAAACTAACGAAGTTGGTTTCCCCCTGAATATCGCTGGCGTATTTCAAGACATAAATATGTTCAGCCTTCATCAGCAAGTAGAGCCCATGATCTTGGTCTTGCATAGAGAACCCTATTACCCATATTGGGCGACCATATCCTATCAGGGAGTAGGGCAGGCCGAAATCAAGCAACAGGCCAAATCGATCATGGCTGATTTAAATCCTAATGAGCCCTTTGTTCACCGCTTTCTGAGCGATAATCTCGACGAGCTTTACGCAGCAGAAAACCGCATTGCTCGCTTGAGTATCTTTTTCAGTTTCATTGCCTTTTTTGTAGCCGCGCTGGGCCTGATTGCGCTAACGGCTTACCTAACCACTGTTCGAAGAAAAGAGATCGGCATTAGAAAAATACTGGGTGCTTCAACCAGCCGATTACTCGGTACAAGTCAAGTAGAATATCTCTGGTTGCTCGCAGCTGGACTGCTGGTAGCTGCCCCTCTTACTTACTATTGGACGAGTCGCTGGCTAAGCGGTTTTGCTTACCGAATTGATATACAATGGTGGGTATTTGCTTCGGCGGCTGTCATCACCTTATTCCTGAGTATTACAACAGTTAGCGCTGTTGTGTGGCAAACCGCTAGAAAGTTACCGGTAGATAACCTGAGAAATGACGCCTAAAACTCAATCGCTGAATCCGATCATAAAGCAATTTAATTATGCACTACTCTATTAAATTATTCTTTGCCATATTCCTTACAGGCTGTATGCACACCGAAATTTCCAATCGAGTAGAATATGTCCAGGGGGAAGTAACTGAAGCTATTCCCTTTGCGGAAGGCATCATTGCTACGAATGATCATAGCGAGTTTAATTTAATGTTCTCTCCTGACGGGCGGACCGTATATTTTTCCAGAAGAGCTCCGGAAGAGAAGCAGAAAATCTATGAATCTACCTTCAGTGGTAGTAGTTGGACTGAGCCTGTAGTTTGCTCCTTTTCTACGGATAGAGATGAAGCTCCGTCTATTACCCCAGATGGGACCTTTTTCTTCTTTGGCTCGGAGCGGGCTATTCCCGGCAGACCCAATTTAGGAGGATTCGATATGAACATTTGGAAAGTCAAATTGAA
>JBCBVN010000452.1:0-3034 GCA_039817625.1 Bacteroidota bacterium | reverse complement strand
GGATCGCAATAGTGATTACGGTGGAGATGATAATGTGCGCAGCACCGTGCGTCAGGCCATTCGCTTTTCCAACTGCCGTTTTGAGGGAAGGGTTCTTGGCTATGTGCACATCGATAAAAGGACAGGTGCTCCCGTCTCAGGTGGAAATAACTGGACGAACAACAATCGCACATTCTTGCGCAATGCAGATTTCCAGGAAGCCGTTGCTTTTGAAAATTGCACCTTTGAAGAGGAAGTGAATTTTAAGTACACAACCTTTGTCTCGGCAGCTACCTTCGAGGGTTCTGAGTTTGAGGAAGAGACAGGATTTAAGTACACCGAATTCAATCGTGCCGCAAGCTTCATTGGCGTGATTTTTGGCGATGAAGCCACCTTCAAGTATACCGAGTTTGAAGATGCAACTTCATTCGCAGGTGCGCTTTTTGAAGGAGATGCTACTTTTAAATACACAGAATTTAACGGCGATACCGATCTGAGCAGGGTCGTCTTCAGAGATGAAGCCATCTTTAAGTATGTCGACTTTCCTTCCAACACCAATATGGACGGTACTGACTGGGGTCCTAAAGCGGATTTCAAATACGCGAAGTTGGGCAACCGAGATTTCAGAGGATAAGTCGGCCGTTAAAATCTAATAGTCATTCCCTTACCCTGTCGGGTAACTTTCCGATATAAACTGGCCATCCTCAGGGCTGTGGTCGCAGCTTCTACACCTTTATTGCCGTGCTTACCGCCAGACCGATCGAGAGCTTGCTGCTCGTCGTTGGTGGTAAGCACGCCAAAAATTACCGGTAGGCCATTCAATGCGAGACTGAGGTTGACCAGTCCCTGACTAACTGCCGAGTTGATATATACATCGTGCTCCGTGTCGCCTTTGATGACACAACCGAGGCATATGACCGCATCGAGCTTTTTTTCCATGGCCAACAAGCGTGCACCGGTGGGCAGCTCAAATGTACCGGGTACATTCATAGTGTGAACTTCCTCTGGATCTACTCCGGCTTCCAACAGCGTTTTGTGACAAGCCTCGTACAAGCTGTTGGTAATGTTGGTGTTCCAGTCAGAACACACAATTCCGACTCTGATTTCGGTAGCATCAGGTAATTCACTGGGGTCAAACTCGCTCAAATTCTGGAGGTTAGAAGCCATGTATAACTCTTTATCGAAAAGACGTTTAAGGTGCTGCTATTGTTTTGAAGCAATTCCACCGTAAGCTTCTTATCTTTGAGCTCACTCAAGACAGATGACCGACTTATTAATTAGTCATCCAATCTACTATGACCTCTGATCCGAAACGAATTCGACACGTCGCCATTGCCGGAAATATAGGTGCTGGCAAAACTACTTTATGTACACAATTGGGCCGCCATTTCGGCTGGCAGGTACACTACGAAAGTACCGACGACAATCCCTACTTGAGTGATTTCTACAATGACATGAAGCGCTGGTCCTTCAACCTGCAGATTTACTTTTTGCACAAGCGCTATTCTCAGATTGTAGACATTCAGACGGGCAATCATACAGTGATTCAAGATCGTACCATCTACGAGGATGCTTACATCTTCGCTCCCAACCTGTATGAGATGGGGCTAATGACTCAACGTGATTTTGAAAACTACACGGAGCTGTTCAAGACAATGAGTGCTCAGATAGATCCACCAGATTTATTGATCTATCTAAAAGCAGGCATTGGGACGCTAGTCAGGCACATAGAAAGCAGAGGGAGGGACTATGAAGGCAATATGAGCCTGGACTACCTCAAGCGCCTGAATAAGCGATACGAGGATTGGATCAAGACTTACGAAACCGGCAACATCCTGATCATAGATGCAGATAGTGTTGACTTTGCCAATAACCCTGAAGATTTAGGTAAAGTGCTCAATCTGGTTGATGCCAAGTTGCATGGCCTCTTCGAGGAGGTATAACCGGATTAGTAAAAGCTGCGTAGTCGATGTGTTTTTAAGTTAGGCTCCAGCCTGTTCCACTACTTCAGGTTCCTGGAAGAAGGAGAGTATGGCCTCTAGAAAGTCCCAACCGAAAACCAACGACACCAAAAGTATAGCTACAAGGCCGGTCTTGAGCAGAGCGGAGAATCGGCGTTGGCGATCTTTCTTTTCGAGTTGGTAAGTATTCATTTTCTAAGAGCTTTAATCGATTTAGGGTAAAAACAGACCCGTTTTAAACGGTTCTAGCAGATTCTTAGTCTGTTTAAATGATGTTCTTGAGAATTGATACCTGGCAAATGTAAACCCCAACCCCAGGAATGGCTGTTAAGAAACTGCCAAATAAAACATCTCGAAAAATTAAAATTTGAATGATCGATACCGATGCTTTCCATCGATTGAAAAACCAGGTTGAAGCATCAGGTGCCCGCCTGATTGCAGTATCTAAAACTAAGCCGGTTGAGGCCATCAAAGAGTTATATGAGCTCGGACACAGAGACTTTGGAGAGAACAGAGCCGCTGAAATGGCCATGAAATTCGAGCAACTCCCCAAGGATATCAGGTGGCACATGATTGGACATCTACAGCGGAATAAAGTAAAGCAAATAGCACCCTTTGTTCATACTATTCATGCGGTAGATAGCATGCGGCTACTACGTGAAATCAATAAAAGAGCTAAAGACAATAAGCGGGTGATCAACTGCCTTTTACAATTCCATATTGCTGAGGAGGAAAGTAAGTATGGCCTGGATAATGAGGAAGGAAAGTCAATGATGAGGGAGTGGCACCATCAATCTGAAAATGATGAAGCTGTTGAAGGAGAGACTTTCGGAGCAAAGCCAGTGGGGGTCATGGGTATGGCAACCTACACGGACAATGCTACTCAAATTGAGCGGGAGTTCGCTCAACTGGCCGATTCCTTCCAGATGCTCAAACGCGAATACTATCCAGATAGACCAGATTTTTGCGAGTTGAGTATGGGGATGTCTGGAGATTTTAGTCTGGCATTAGACGCGGGGAGTACAATGGTGCGCATTGGTAGCCTCATCTTTGGCGCTCGTGGGTAACTTTCTTAGGCTGGTCTTCGTTAAGTA
>JBCBVN010000451.1:0-3050 GCA_039817625.1 Bacteroidota bacterium | reverse complement strand
GCATTTGAGTCTAGATTCACCTCTTCAATACTACCGGGCTCCTGTAAAGGCAGTGATGTAGCAACGTCTACTTTACCCTGTCTACTACAAGCGGGGAATGCTGCTAAAGTGATAAATAGTGACGCAAAGGCAATGTATGTCCTCTTCATTTTCTTCTGATTGAATTCTTCAGCAGCAATCTAGAATTCTCTTATCGCTCGGACCCTCAGCGAACTCAATTTATTGGTATTAGCATGGGTACCATCTTGAAATGACAGATACCAGGCATTGGTAGCCGCACGCTCACTCGAACTCCAGTATAATTGCCCTCTGAAGTCACCCATTCCATTTTGGTCAAGGTTTTCATACATCAGCTCCAGAGCACCCGAAGATGGCAAATACCAATCTGAATATCCATTAAGCGCAATAGTCGCACAAGCTCTTGCTGCAGAACCAGACGCGCAATTATTATTTGAAATGGCAGGCGTGTTGGTTTTCCCGTCACCGAGAAGACTACCTGCTTCGTTGGAAAATGGTCGATTGGGCGTCTGTTGAACATTAGGTACATTTTCCAAGTCAATATTTGTGCAACCCCAGCGAGAAGTACCCGCTATATCTGTGGCTGAACAGACCAATCCCTCTACACCCACTAAAAAATTGCTTTGATCTAAATAAAAAATGATGCCACCCGCATACTCTTTTCCGTATAAGCTGTCTACTGGAATTCCGCGAGCTACTATTTGTGCCGGCGTTTCTGTCTGCAAGCGAACGGCTACTGGCCGATACGTTTGGCATTGATCTCCGACATATCCTGGATCACAAGCACAAACATCTAGCAGGCAAGTGCCATTAGGGCCACAATCTAAATCGCATTCCTCAGGTGCTGTTGGCGCCATAAGGGCCTCGTCATCGCTGCCGCAGGAGAATGAAAAAACCAGAAAAATAAAGAGCAGGTAAAGCAGATTTTTTCTCATCAACGAAAAGGAATTAAAGAGTAAAAGTGCCCAATACCCCTAATATAATATCTAATTCGCCAGAGTCACACTCGCAACTACCCCACTCTGTCGTCCGCCCACCACATTATCAGCAATTCTGATTTCAGCAGTAGGCAGTTTGATTAGCCAATCACCATTTTCGATGACGAATTGGGCATTACCGTCTTTCTGAGCTTTATCAATTCCAAATACTCTTCGAAACAATAAGAGTATATCCCCTTTGGTAAGTCCGGTTGACCGAACAGACATGGATTGATCTGTCCTTTCGTATTCGATCCCTAATCTATCGCTGAGCTCCTCGTATTTAGAGAGTAGATTCATGTATTGGTCAATCGTCGTTGCGGAATAGAAAAAGGGCAATTGGGAAGTCAAACCCGTAAAGGCAAAACCAACTGAGGAGTCTCCTTGCATCTTGACGTAGTAGCCATCCACTTCGAAGGTTCGGAATAGGGTTTCGGTATGCAGTACTGTATCTGTTGGATAAAGTAATTGCAGGGCTGTCCCATAAGGGTAGCCGCGGATGATCTTAGACTCGGCTCTGACCGGATTATCTCTGAGCACCAAGCCGGGTGGTGTCCACACAAATACGGTATCTGATAAATCCTTGGTTTCATGAACGAGCAGTGAGTCTAGGTTCGCTCGCAAAAATGCCAGATTCTTGTTTATAGAATCGCGTTCTACTTCACCAAAACCATCGGTCGTATCTACTATGGCAATGATCTCTCTGACGGCATCGCTATTGATGATGCGATCTCGCTCTTCTTTGGCTCTAACAGCCTGAGCGAGCTCTACTTCCTGAGCTTTACGCTCTTGGTACTTTTCTGCTGCATACTGAATGACCAGAAAAGCAACTGCGCCTACCAACAAAAGAACGACTCCAACCACAACCAGATTCATTCTGAACCTGCGCTTCTCATTGCGGTCAATGCGTTGTATGGTCTTGTATAAAAGGGATTCGTACTCCTGATCCTTTTCGTCTTTGCTCATCACTTAGATATTAGGCAGCTTTTCTTTCCTGCATTTTATTGACCAACATTTTAATTCGCTGTACCTCACTCAAATTCTCACTCGAAAGCGGAATGGTCTCAGACAGCATTAGCCCAACCCGCTTTTGGAAGCGTTTACACAGTTTGAGCTCATCAAATTTTTGATTGATATCCTTCATCGGGAAAAGCCCTAGTAAACCGGGTATGAAAGATAAAATAGCAGTGATATACTTGATCAGAATCTCTTCCTGGCCGAAGGCGAATGTGATACTGATTATAAAGAATACAATAGTGAGTCCAAATAAACTACAACCCAGAAACAGAGACCTATTGATGCTGCCTTTATTGATCTCAATTAAACTATCCAAATTCCAATTCAGCACATTCAAATTGGATAACATCAGGGTTTTCTTCTCAGTATCTGATTTGCTGTCGTTATTCTTCTCGTCAATCTTACTACTTATTTCAAGTACGGCCGCATTGACTTTATTCAAATCAGATGCAGAGACCTTGATTCCTCGACGTTCATCTTGCAGGAGACGCTCATGTTGAGCCCTAAGCAGAATGACATCATCCTTGTAGGTCTGATTGACATCATTCTCAGTGGCATACTCATAAAGTTCCTTCAGGGCGTCGGATATCCGCGCCTTCATTACCAAGTCCCTTATGTGCCCTTGTCTGGCCATATTGAGGCAGGAAGTTACAACATATTTGTGTTTTTGGCATATCCTCCTCTAACTACAAACCCAACAGAACAAGCTATGCCACGACCATATTGACCATTCGCCCCGGTACAACAATGACTCGCCTGACAGACTTATCGCCTATCTGTTGCTTGACTTGCTCATTGGTCAATACTGCTTCTTCAATTGCTGCTTTATCTGCATCTGCTGGAAACTCCAGGGTAAATCGGGTCTTACCATTGAATGCAATAGGTAAAGTCACACTATCTTCTACCAACCATTCTGGCTCGAATACAGGCCATGCGGCGTGATGTACGCTCTCTGTATTACCCAATGCAGAATAGAGCTCCTCCGCCAGGTGAGGGGCAAAGGGTGCTATCAATCGAACCAATGGCTCTAAGACCGTT
>JBCBVN010000450.1:0-3080 GCA_039817625.1 Bacteroidota bacterium | reverse complement strand
TGAAATTGTGACAGTGATTTACGTATTAGCCAAGAAAACTTTCCTCTTAACAAGATAGTTGGGTAGTGACCTCTAAGCTGTGAAAACTTCTCTCCCTTGAAAGCTTTATTAAACCTTGCATGACCAGTTATAGACCGAAACTTACTGGTATCGAACTCAAGTAATGCCGTGTTGTCTTCCGGACAAGACCGCTCGGACATATAAGGCTCAACACGGCGGAGCATTAGCGCTATAAACAATTGAACGCTGAACCCGTAGCGCCCTCTACTATGTTTGAGCCAGATCTCATCTAAAGACGTTAAGACACTATGCGGCACCAAGGAAAAATCAAACTGCTTTCTATCACTATCATCAAAAAACTTGCAGATGATAGCAGAGGTGATTTCGTCAGCTCTTTTCCATTCTTCTTTAGCGAGATAGGATGAAAGAAGCTGAAAATCTACTCCTCGTTGAGGAACAGGCTCACTGATTTGCTCCCAATTAACAGTTGCAGGTTTTACTACAAGTTCTGAGTTTAGCTCATAGCTGAATTCAGATTGCTTTATATTGCTTTTATCCGCTGCCAGTATTTGCAGGTAAAAGAGATATGGTTTGCCTTCAGTATCTAACGCTGATACATAAACCAGTTCACCATCACTGCTGAATATCTTTAGGTCGATAGCTATATAGGAAAGACTAATTGCGCCGATAACTTTGCCGTTTTTAGTATCAAAGACCTTCACTACTTGCCTGCTGTCAGCATACGCAACCAAGCTGCCATCTTCACTAATGGCAGCAGATGTAATATCAGCTTTACTACTATAACTAGAAACTATGGAAAGGTTCGATGGATCAAGGATAAACAGCTTATTAGTAGAACCAACTAGAAAGAGGGCTTTATTCTGACTAGGAAAGGCAAACCGAACACGTTCTGATATGTTGATGCTTGAAATACATCGTTCACTTACATTCCAGACATAAACACCTGTTCTGTCCTTTTGGTCAACGCCAGCAATAGAGTATATACCTCCGAAATCATGCAACAGCTTACCCCTCGTGTCGTGGAGGTAACGATTCCCAATATATCTCGATGTGGAAGAGTCTATATATTTAGGGAAGCAGTAGGTTCCATAAATCAACACATACTTGCCTTCTGACGATATGCAGGCTGATGAGCCTTTTTCGTCAGAGACGTTGATAAAAAAGTAACTATTATCAAGGAAACAGCTCAGATCGTGAAGAACACCTAACGATTTACCTGTTTTTTGATCTGTAATCTTCAAAGTGCATGTAGGTGATTGAAGCAGTGCGTATCGCCCACATGCACTAATACTCTTAGTTTGCCACCAAGGTCGAGGAAATATGATGTTGCCAAACAACATGTTTCCTCTTAGAAATTCAACCGCTCTTAGATAAAGCTCTCCAGTCCTTTGTCCGATATTGCGTGAATAAAATGGGCTGCTTATGTATTGTGCAGCCATTGTTCGGCTGCTAAACATTGTTGCCTTCAAGGGAATAGACTCTGGAGCAGCGGAGTCTCTAGAGAAAAGATCTCTAACTTTCAGTACAGCAGGCGGTTTACCGTACTTACGTCGTGCTTTGGGTTGAGTCACTATAGAGCGACCATCTGTACCTAAGCAGATTGTAGTGTTTTTCTGGAGCCAATCAGTCTGTAAAGTATTTAAATCTTGTAATTCATCGACAGTCTTTTTTCTTATCTTCTTCTCTTTTGTCGTTACTATGAAACTGCCACTTAGATTCATTACCTGAAGCTTATCTTTCAAGGTAGTAACACCCTTATTTGCCTCCGGACTAATATCGATAAGAGGCTCAGCTCTGTATAACTGAGCTGTCTTCTTAACTGTGTTTGTGGGGGGTAATGACTTCTTGAGTATCTTCCACAGGTAAACAAAGTCAATTGGTTTGACAGAGGTTCTACTCTCGCGCTTTCTTATCTTAGAGATACCCTTTTGAATAAGTAGCAATAAGATAGAAAGATATCGCTTTGTCCACCTACGGTTAAGTATGAACCTTTTGATAGACGGTGAAAATAAGGAGCTTACCGCTATTCTTGCCATTATTACTAACGACGCACTTGTTGAAACATATGGATGTTCAGGCTTTTGGTATATCTTTAAAAAATTAACAGAGGAAGATTGCTTAGTAAGCGATGCGTCTATAGACCATGTTTGAATAGAGAAATCACCTAGCAAAGCAGTAAGGTTTTGTCCGTTGATCTGCAAACGCTTCACATCTGAAGCTGGGAAAAATTGTACAATTCGACCGTTACTTAGATTTACAATCTGTAAGAGGCCTGAGTGATGCACTGCTGCCCACGAAGCATCAGGACTAACTGCAACAATACTAAGACTCTCTCCTTGATAGGTAATTACAGAGTGTGTGAATCCGTATCCTAGAGGTGGACTATAGGGTAAATTCTTATCTGACCTAGCATCCCTTACCCAGATATAGTTCTCAGTACTGTAACTACGACCAACTATGACTACGTTTGAATCTTGACTGATGCTTATGCTTGATGGCCAGTCTCCGGACTCCGATAGCATATAAGAGTCAATGGCTTCACAGGCAGATAGATCCCACACTTGTAGGATGGTTTTTTCTCTGTGTTTTGTGATGCTAACTACGGCAAACCTACCGTCATAAGTAATACCCAAAGCGGACAGGCGCGGGCCGAAGTCAGATTTAAAGGTCTCTTCACCATAAGCTAGATGACAAGTCGCACTCTCTCTAAAAACTTCTAGATCCCAGACTTTAAAGTATGCTCCTCCTGTCGATGTAATAGCCCACCTACCGTCTCCGCTGATTGCAGCAAGAGAGATATCTTGATTATGCCCCGTATTAATTATCCTTTCTAGTGGTTGTCTAGAGTCAGGCTGCTCGGCCAGTAATGGTCTTAGCCAAGTGTGCGAGGATTGCCTTTTTAGCCTCTCGCAAAATTTTTCGATGGTAGGAGACCGATGGTCACTGAGCCGTATTAATAACTGACTTGGAAGCTGTGTTGGTTCTTCTGTAATTAAGTCTTCAACTTGATAGATTACTTGGCTGACCGATGAGAAAGCCTCGAAGCCTTCGTCTGTATA
>JBCBVN010000449.1:0-3091 GCA_039817625.1 Bacteroidota bacterium | reverse complement strand
TATCGATGACAAACAAGTCCGGTTCTTCAATGTCATAGGTCGACTCATAGCTGCAGTTGGCTGCATCGGTAATCGTCAGCGTATAGGTACCAGCAGGGACGTCTGTCAGGTCAGGATCATTTGTGTTATTGCTCCAGTTGTAGCTAAGTGGCGGTAAAGTAGCCGTGGTGGTCGTCGTTACAGCTCCGTCGGAACCTGAGAAGCAAGTCACGTCGTTTATTGTCGACAGTATATCCACCATCGAAGCGGGAGAAATAGTGAAGGTATTGACCAATTCACAATTGCTGGCATCGCTTACGGTGACGGTATAATCGCCCGAAACAAGGCCATTTATATCCTCCGTCTCTTCGGTGGTAGACCAACTAAAAGTAAACGGAGCTGTACCACCGTCTATGGTTATGTCTATTGTGCCAGTAGCATCATCAATACAAACAGGCTGTGTCAGCAATGCACTAGAGGTCAAGAGGAGCGAATCATTAACTGTGTAGGTTCCTTCAGTAGTACAACCGTTGACATCCGTAACCGTCAGGCTGTAACTCCCCGAAGAGACATTTACGAGCTCATCACTGGTTTGACCATCGTCCCATTCGAAGCTAAAGGGGGCCGTACCGCCTGTTACTGACACCAATATGTTACCTTCAAGTATATCGCAAGAAATGTCGGTCACCAGTGAGCTGAGTTCTAGAGGAGCAATTGGTAGAACCTGAATATTTGCATTGCCCTCACAACCATTGAAATCAACAACACTTACTGAATAGTTGCCCAATCCTATTCCGATTAAGTCTTCAGTTTCATCTCCAGTAGACCAATCAAAAGTAAAAGGGGCCAGCCCGCTGACAACTGTTAGGTTCAGATTAGTCGTCTCATTATTGTCGCATCGTATCCCGTCTTGAACAATATCTAGTTCGACCAAATCTCCGGGCTGAATCGAAACGGTTCCCACAATCTCTGTCCCGTTAATATCGGTGACTGTATAATCGTAATCACCGGCACAAAGATTGACTTGAGTATTAGTAACTCCTCCGATATTCCAGTTGTAGCTATAGGGAGACTGACCGCCATTGGGCATAATGGTGACCGTACCATCGCATTGATCAAAGCAAGTTTCATCGATCACTAAAGACGAAGCAGACAGTGCTTCCAATATCTCTATGGTCAAAATTTCCTCACATCCATTATCGTCTGTAACGGTAATTGTATAAGTGCCTGGGTCTAGGTTGCTCTGAACCGGACCAGAAAGTCCATTATCCCAGTCATAAGTATATGGTCCGGACCCACCTGTAGTACTGATCTCCACACTACCGCCATTATCCATAGACGGCTGGATAACATCAACATTGGAGTTTATTTCTTCAGGATCTTCGAGCACGATCGTCTGCTCGCCAAAACAACCAATGCCATCAACGACAGTAACGGTATAGGTGCCTGCACCTAGCCCTAGTAAAGGATCACCACTGCCGCCGTTGCTCCAATTGATGCTGAACGGTGGATTGGTGCTATTGAACAACAGATCAATGGAGCCATCGGCTTCTCCAGGACAAGAGGGTTGCTCTGCATTAGAGCTAAATACTAGGCTGTTCAGGTCTGGGTTAAAGTTAGTTGGGTTGGATATTGTACAACTCCCATCGGGGAGAATAGCACGGACCTGATACTCCCCTAGGGTCAAAGGGTTGATAGACCAGGGGTTGGATGTGGCACCTGATATGGCGACACCATCCAGGTACCACTGAAACTGTGTAGCTCCCGAAACTGTGGTCGTTAGAAAATATCCTGAGTTGCAATCACCAAATACCTGAGCATCAGCGGGAGGAGAAGGGCTACCACAGTTT
The DNA here is from genome assembly GCA_039817625.1 of Bacteroidota bacterium. Taxonomy (GTDB): domain Bacteria; phylum Bacteroidota; class Bacteroidia; order Chitinophagales; family Saprospiraceae; genus Neolewinella. Next base: position 1,262 of record JBCBVN010000449.1, on the reverse strand, counting down.
GGTCCAGAGAAGTTCCCGCTAATCTGAAGATCATCCATAAAATGGTACTGGTTTAGTCCAACTTGAGTAATGTATGCGCAACTTGTTTTAAAGGCGATTGCGGAATAGTTACCTGGAGAAACGAAAGAACCGTTGACTATTACCCAACTATTAATAACCGATTCCACCCCAAAGGTGGCCATTTCCACCCAACCGTCGTCTTCGATACAAGGTAAAGGGTTCTGGTCTGGAATGTCGCTGCAATCTTCTTTACCATAGATGGCAAACTCAACATCTCCAGAATTCCAACTTAGATTGCTATTAAAGCCAACGAAAAAACTGATTTCATAGGTCTCTCCAGCAATAAAACCACAATCAAGACACCGTGCAATACCTTCATTCCCAGGGAATTGAGAGTCTTGTATGCTAAGCATACTTATCGCTCCATTTCCAGATGGGATAGGAAGAGGTACTTCAGGCAGGCCCACCCCCCCGATGTAGCCACAAGTGTTGCTCAGGTCAGGGGTTCCTACATCTATAGTCGTCCACCCATCAGCTAAGCAGTCTATAGCAGCAGCAGACTGGGGGCAGCAAGAAATATCTTCAAAATCAGCAGTAACACCCGTGAAGGATTCAACACAAATACAATCATTGTCCTGAAGGTCTACGAGACCGTCACCATCGTCATCTATGCCATTATCACAAATTTCTTGAGCAAGAACCGTAGCACTTAATAAAGTTAGTATGCCCAGAAGAATCGTTCTTACGGCAAGGCACATCGGCTATCTAACTAATGTCACATCTCCAGACAAGAATACTTCTTCTCCATTCGCTAGTCTCAGACTGATCGTATAAACGTATACACCGACCTGGGCCGTCTGCGCTCTGACTCGACCGTCCCAGAGTCGTACTTCGCCAGCCTGAAGATCAAACGCTTCGTATACCATACCACCCCATCGGTCGTAAATACGAACAGATGGGATCAATTCAACAAAGTCTGTCGTGAAGACGGTCAGCTCATCATTGATCCCGTCATTGTTGGGACTGAATGCCGTAGGGATGTACACATACTGTGGCTCTGCAACAAAGACCGGTATCCGAAACACTTCCAGACAGCCTCTGTCATCTCGATAACTGAACTCAACCACCTCCGATATCTCGGCAATCAACTCTATCCGCTGGCAGGCTTCGGGAGGACCATCTATGCACGAGAAAGGATTGATACTCGACCAACTCGCCGTGCCCTCATTGAGGTTCTGGCTTCTCCTGTAGACCAAATCCTC
>JBCBVN010000448.1:0-3106 GCA_039817625.1 Bacteroidota bacterium | reverse complement strand
GATTCAGATGCATCCTCTGCCGGGGTTATCGCATTTAGTACCGGCGCCGCTGGTCAGAATAATCATACCCTGGACTTAGGTGTGGTTGCTCAGCCAGTTTGCTCCATAACGGTGAATAGTGTTACACCAGGTCCTTGTGTACTAGCGACCAATGAGTATACTTTAGAAGTCGAGGTAACTTATAGCGAGGCCCCTATGGGAGAAAACATTGTCATCACGACAGACAATGGCGCCAGCCAAAGTTTCATGCCAAGTGGTACTATGGGTATGCAAACCTTCACCTTGACAGGTTTGACAAGTGATGGAGTGAGCGATATAGATGTGACAGCTACATTTGAGACGACCACGACTTGTACAGATGATCTGGTAGATGCCTATGATGCGCCAGCAGATTGCAGTGGCCCAAGTACCTGTGCACTCGAAATATTTGCAGTCCAGGTAAGCTCTTGCGTGGGCAATCAATTCGATGCTACCATTACAGTAGCTTGGGATGATGCTCCGGCAGGTGACTTAGAATACAGCATTAATGGAGGGCCTTACATTTCCTTAACTCGCCCCCCTGGTGCTACAGGTACTGCTGAGGTCAACGTAGAGCTCGTCTTGCCTGGTCTTACCTGTGACCTGACAAAGGATGTAAATATCCGCTTTCAGGGAGATCCTACTTGTGAGCAACAAGCCGTTTTTGTATTCCCGCCGACCGACCCCGCAGGCTACATCTACTGCACCGACGATGGCAGCATCATCTCGGGGAGCCGAGTCAGGGTTAACACACCTCCAGGTGGCACTTTTGAATTCATTACCGATGCAGATGGAGTGCTTCTGGATGGCCGCAACGGACGATACTCTTGGGTAATAACCGGGGCACCCGCAGTGTCTGGCATGTATAGTATGACCATCGAACTTCCTGATGGAGGTACTATCGTAACCAACCCTACAACTTTTGGAGATGGTGATTCAATATTAGATCCAACAGGAGGAAGCGGCGACAATCCCAGTTCTGACGATCCACTATTGGTTGGGTCGGACATTAATATGGCGGGTGATGCCTTATTGGACTTCACTCTGGCTGCTAATCCATACTTCCTGAATTTTGACTTGGCACAAGGAGATGCTTTTGTCGATCTGAATAATATTCCTGTCGACTGTTCTGTGCTCGAGCCTTGCGATTGCGAAGAATATGTCTATTTGAATGAGGTGAGCTCAGGCGGAGTAGTACACAAATTCTCCGTTTTAGATGACGGAAACGTTACGGAAATCTTCAGTGACGGTAGGGCGTTCAGCGACCCTCCTTTTAACGGACCCTGGTATCCTGGTACGGGCAGTAGCGAGCTGCCAAGCCCACACGGATTGGGCATCGACCGGAATGGCTTCCTGTACATTGGAGAAAACTTCACGGGTGGTAGTCCAGATATTCGCCGATTGGCTTGTGATGGAACCATCTTCCCAGAAACAGGACCTGATGGTTTTGTGATTCAAAACTCGAATAATCTGTTTAATGTAACCTCCTACGACGGAGTTATATACTCAAATGGAGATGGGCAGGTCATAAATGCTTGGGATCCTTGTACTGGAAACTCATTGGGAACAGTCACGCTGTCAGGTTTTGGGGGCAATGACTGGGGCTTTCACATCAACCAAAGCACAGGTACCTTCTATGCGACTTCTTCTTCGGGTGCTATTTGGCGATTTGTACCCACAGAAGCAGACTTTACAGCTAATACCAGTTATACGGCAATCATTACACCAAATGCTGGAATGTTTGGTATTGGCGAGCCATTTACTTCCAACAACCAGTTGCAAGGTATTACGAGTGATGATGATGGAACCATATATGTCATAGAAGGCAACCGGGATGCCATCAATACGCCTTCTCGCATTCTGAAGTATGATGCGGATGGCCTTCTAATAGAAATTGGCCCAACGGATTCCAATGGTAGTGACAATATGGGATGGAATCAAATGGTAGGTATTGTCTATAGTGAAACAGCCAATAGACTCTATACCTCCTCCTTAAATCAGAACGAGGACTGTCTGATTAGTTGGAATGCAGATAATCTGGCCATCACAGATACTATTGTACACGTAGGACCAATACCAGGCCCCGGTCGTGCTAAAGGAATCGCGATTGCCACGGAGTGTTGCCCGACGAATCCAAACGAAGTTGTTAATCTGGTGCAGTGTGTATCTCCGGGCAGTGACCCCATTTCATTGAATGAAATTTTCCCTTGCGATGGCATAATATGTGAAGCTCAGTGGGAACCAGCGGACGCTGCTGCCATGGCGATCTATGAATCTTGCGATCAAACCATTTTGTCAACTGCAACAGCAGGTTGCTATACCTTCACTCGCACCTCAGACGGTGCAGGAGCCAAGCAGTGTGGCCAGTTTACGCAAACCTTGAACCTGGAAATTGTAGAACTATCTGATATTACAGTCGGTCCTACAGATCAGACCATCGCATGTTTGGAAGCGGCGGAAGACCTGGTCGCAACAACTACAGGTAATGTGGTTCGCTGGGAAAGCAACACCGTTTCGCCTGTAGCAGCCGACGAGCTATGGACACCTATTCCAGGTACAGCTGGCCTGACGACTTACTCACCAGGCAGCCCCAGCACAACTACTTACTACCGTGCCGTTCTGGGTGGCCTTGGTCCTGGTAATGGCAGTTCTTGCCCAGGTGGTGACTGCGAGTTGCCAAGTAACGTAGTAACCATTACCACTCCAGATGATTGCCCAGATGGTCCCTTTGATTTGGCTTTAACTAAGGTAGCCAATACGACAGAGGTCCTATCTCCTGGCGATCCGGTTACCTTTACCATAGAGGTATTCAATCAGGGCAATATAGATGCCGTAAACGTCGAGATCAGCGACTACATCCCAGATGGATTAGAACTGGATGATGCTAACTGGACGGAAATGCCATCGGGAACTGCCGTTCTCAATATGCCTATTGCGAGCATTCCCGCAAGTACGAGCGAGACAGTAACCATAACGTTTATTATCAGTGCTGACTTCACAGGGACCTCGATCACAAATGATGAGGAGTTCCATCGTCTCCATCATTATCGGCTCCGGTGATCTCCGCATCATTTGTGATCGAGGTCCC
>JBCBVN010000447.1:0-3117 GCA_039817625.1 Bacteroidota bacterium | reverse complement strand
GTTCTGGCGCTTGGCACCGTAGTTGTAGTTGCGGGCTTGCAGAGATAGGTCGAGCTGCTCGGTAAACGCTTCGATATCGGCTGGAGAGCGTTCAAACTCCACAAACCATTGGTGGCAGCCCTGGTCATCTACTTCGATGTATTTGGGTGCCACAGTATAGTCGCGCACATACGCCCCGGTCGCTTCACAGGTCGCGGTGAGTGCTTCTTCGGCTTCGCTGCGCAGTAAATCTTCACCATAGCCATTGATGAATTCCTGGGTGCGGCCCAGTATGCGGATGCGATAGGGTTCTTTGGTCGTAAAGGTGATCAAATCGCCCATCGGGTATCGATACAAACCTGCGCAAGTCGAAATCAACATCACGTACACCTCGTCGAGCTCCACCTCTGGAAGCGTAATGGATTTGTACTCGCCCTTTTGAAAGTCTTCCCAGCGTACAAACTCGTAGTAAACACCCACATTGAGTAAGAGCAGCATATCACTGCCTTCGTCCCTGTCTTGTACAGCAAAGAAGCCTTCGGTAGCATTGTATACCTCGTGGTACACAAAATCTGGCCTGGGGAATAACGCCTCAAACTGCGGCCGGTAAGGGTCAAACTTAACCCCGCCGTGCATGAATACCCGCAAGCGAGGCCACACATCCAGTAAGCTGTCCTTTCCGGTGATCTCCAGCACACGCCTGAATAAGGGCAAATTCCAGGTCGGCACACCTCCAAGCAGGGTCAGCGAGTCTGTTTGGGCCGCTACATGGGCAATCTTCTCAATCTTGTCCTCATAATTGGGCTGTGTGGCCAGCCAAATATCGGGCACATAAAAAGAGCGCATCAACTTGGGTATAGAGTGGATGAGCACGGCACTGATATCAGCCACCGGTACATCAATAACCGGGTGCCTGCCCTTATAGGCGCCACCGACCAGCAGATTCTTGTTGCTGAACAGCTGCAAATCTTCCCGCCGCCGCATCAAAGAGACCAGAGTAATGAATGCCGACTTCTGATGATTTTCCCGTATGCAGGTCGGGGATAAAAGCAAATTTTTGGTCGATCCCGTCGTACCACTCGTTGTCGCTACCCAGCAAGGTTTCTCCGCAAAAAGCAATTCGTTCTCGCCTTGCAGCATGCGATCAAAATAAGGGGCCAGATCTTCGTATTGATGTACGGGGACACGCCTTGCATAAGCCGCTGGGTCATTGATCAGATCCGCGAAGCGGTATTTCCGACCGATTTCTGTGTGACGATTGGGGCCAAGGATCAGATTCAAAGTCTCGAGCTGCGCTTCCCAGGGCGCTTCATAATGCTGGTCTAAGTCACTGGCATACCAATTGACGTAAGTCTTAAATATGGAATTGACCAGATGAAACATGAATTAGAAAGGGGTTTACCTTGGCGAGCACAAAATTAAGTGATTGTTCCTGAATAGAGGTAATACCCTAAAAAGGGTAGACTAAAAATGACTAAAATCTAAATCAGCTAACCACTAACCCTCAACCGCGCAACAACTCTTGACCAGATCTACATACTCCGGGCGGTCACTGGCCAATTTGTGTACGAAAGCCGCTGCAACTTGCCCGTTATTGATGACAAACACACCGGGCATTTGAAAGCCGTCTCCCAATTGACGCGTACCCACTCCATGTCCTTTCACTACACCTGCTTCAAAACCGCGAATCCAGGACTGCAAACCGAATAACTGCTTAGGGCTTCCTTTAGTCAGGCCAAAGGCCCGATAGAAGTGACAGCTGGGGTCACTCACATGCAGGGATTCCTCCAGTTGATACTTTCTGAAATATCGCTCAGCCGTTTCCTGATCAGACATATGCACCAGCACAAGCTTAGATCCGAATCGGGCGATCTCTGACTTGCTCTTCGATAAATCTGCCAGAGCTTCTCTGCAAAAAGTGCATCCAAAATGACGCAAAAAAACCAGCAAGACGGGCTGATCACGGCTAATCTCTATCACCGACTCCCCGGTGACCGTTACCATTTTATCCAGCTCGGCAATGTTTTGTTGCTGCATGATAAAATGGTAACGATTAAAACCGGATTGTGTTTATGAAATATTCATTCCTTTGAATACATCCATCACCTCGCGTACGTGAGCTGCACTTTGGTTCATCAAAGCCATCTCATCCTCATTCAGATTGAGCTCCATAACCTCTTCGATACCATTTCGACCCAGCTTAACGGGTACCCCCAGGAAGATATCGCTCAAGCCATACTGACCATTCAGCAAGGCACAACAAGGGAAAATGCGCTTCTCATTCTTCAGGATGGCCTCAACCATTTGGGCCGCTGCTGCACCAGGTGCGTACCAGGCAGAAGTGCCCATGAGTTTGACGAGCTCGCCGCCTCCCTTCTTGGTGCGTTCTACGATGGCATCCAGCTCACCCGCATCGATCATATCCGTTACAGGTATACCGGCCACAGTGGTGTATCTGGGCAGAGGCACCATAGTGTCTCCGTGGCCACCGAGTAGCATGGCTTGAATGTCTTTAGGGCTGACATCGAGAGCTGTAGACAAGAATGCGCGATAACGGGCGGTATCCAGAATACCCGCCATACCAAACACGCGACTGCTGGGCAGATCAGCAGCCTGGTAGGCCGCGTAGGTCATCACATCCAGTGGATTAGACACCACGATGATGATTGGATTCTCTGTGTATTTCTTGATTGACCGAGTAACCATGTCAACAATCTTGGCATTGGTTGAGATCAAGTCGTCGCGACTCATGCCCGGCTTGCGCGGAATACCCGCAGTTATCACTACGATCTCGCTACCAGCAGTCTCGGCATAGTCGTCGGTGCCACGCAGCTTCGTGCTATAATAGTCTACTGGTGCCTGCTGCCAGCTATCCAGCGCTTTTCCTCTGGCCATATCGCCTTTGATGTCAAGAAGAACGACCTCTTCTACCAGGTCTTTGTGGGCCAAAACATTGGCTACAGTTGCGCCTACATTTCCAGCGCCTACAACGGTTACCTTACTCATAATCCTCGGGTGGTATTTTGGTGGTAGTATTTGGTTTGAATTCGGCCGCAAAAGTACGAAAAAGACCGCTTCTTTTCTTTAGACTTCCGCAGGTCGAAAATGAGTGCAGAGACCGATCCTGCGGAAGTCTAA
>JBCBVN010000446.1:0-3134 GCA_039817625.1 Bacteroidota bacterium | reverse complement strand
CATTCAGCCCGGGAGACATCCAACCATCAGCCTATATCACCGTCGTCAAAGCTGCTGAAATTGCCATCTTCCGTACCAATTTCATTTTGTGCATTACACCCGCTTATATAGGCTGATGGTTGGATGTCTCCCGGGCTGAATGGCTCTTGGTTGGTATAAATCCAATAATTACTGCCTGAGTTGTAAGGACCGATCAACAGTTCTTGACCTGCGGTTAAAGCAGGGCCGCTTTGTTCGCCATTGCTGAGCATTACTCCGTCTTCTATAACGATATATTGAACTGGTACGCTCATGTCTCCTTCACCGATATTGCTTATAGTGAAGAAGGATTGGTCGTTGATACATTCAGCTATCGCTGCGACCGTAGCTCCTGACCAAAATTCTGATGGAGAAGGGCAAGGAGTACTTGGTGATATCTCTGCATGGATGCAATGTTCTTTCCCCAATTGTGCCATACAGCTCACAAGTACATCGATACTGATATGACCCTCGTCGAAGGGGCGCAAATTGCCCAAGTCGAATGCTATTCGGCCGTCTGGTAACTGATCTGATATTGGAAAACTGCTCGACTGTATGATGAGTTCATTATCTAAATCTAAAAGTAAACGTGCGTTGTATACCGGATCTGGACCTCGATTTTTATAGGTGACATAGATTTCGTTGTCAAAGCATCGCCTTAATCTGGGAACTATAACATCTGTCACTACCTGGGCACAATCTTCGCTCGGTAAAACAACGATTTTTGCAGTGTCGGATACCGTATTGTCACTAACTGTAACTTGTGGTAGCGGTAGACAATCCTCGTAAAGTAAAGAGTTGCTCAATTGAACGGCTTGGAGCTCATAATCCCCATCTGGGACTTGGATGCGCCAGTATCCATTGTTATCAGTAAGTGCATAGTAGTTTATTGGGTCTGGGGCCAGCCGCTCTACGCTGATCAACTTGCTTGGTATGGCGATGCTGTTGCTGCCAGAGCAATTGTCTAGGGTGTCGAGTAACAATTGGCCTTGGAGTATACCACAACTGGATGTGTCAACTACGTAGAATGAGTCTAGTAAGTAGGTTGCTGAGCCATCAGAGCAGCTTATCGGGAAATCTTTACTAATGTAGTACCAACCCTCTTGTTCCGCTCTAAAAGATCCTGGTTGTTCCAGCATGGTACTGTCTGGCAAAATCCAGTTGGGTTCGATTGTAGAAAAAGGGGTCGACAGTATCGGGAAACCGCATTCGTTGTAATTATTGGCAACGATATAAGGATTTTCACCTGACATCGGCCCATCAACCATGACAGGATAAGAGTAACTGCAGGTCGAAACGTGATTGCGAGCATACGCCCGCAGTCTTATTGGCTCTGTGGTAACAAAATTTAGGCCCTGTGCTATCGTGTCTAGGGTGTATGGGTCGAGCCAAAATACGGTTTCGATACTGTCTGCGACATCTGTGAAGTTTTCATAATCTATAGTGACCGTAACCGTATCATTGCAAAATAAAGAACCTGAATAAGCTGGCCTGATTCGACCACTGGGTTCCTCGCCTACAAGCACATCCCTGGTAAATGGACAATTTTTACTGTCCGTTATCGTAACGGAATAGAATCCATATTGGGCGCTGTCTATTCTGCAGGAGGTTGTTCCATCGCTCCATTGATAGGTATACGGATAGCTTTCACCTCTGACTAAAACAGTGGCCTGACCGTTGCTATAACCACAGCCAGCTTCGGAGCTAGTGAGTCGAATATCTTGTGTGTAATAATGATGCGTATTAAAACCAAACGGGACTCCTACTCTACAGCCGTCAGGTTGTACGGCAAATACGATTCTAGGGTCCGAAAAAGATAGTGGATGAATACTGTCGAAATGAGTCCAGGGATTCCCATCTATGTCTTCATATGTGTAAGGACCGTTATCTCCAATCACCTCAATCTCGAAAGATGCATAACCCGTATTACAATCTACTTGTCCTGTATGGACTGAAATTGGTGGGGAGGTAACCAAGTCAATGAATGAAAAACCAAATGGCTGGCAACCTGCCGCATCTGTGATTGAGATATGATATTGGTTCTCTTCGAGCCCACTAAAAGTAATGGTATCAAACTCCTCTTCAACGACTATTGGAATCTGAGATTCAAATTGTAGCTCATAGGGAGGAATTCCGCCATGAGGAATGAGCTGAATAATGCCATTTTGTTCTCCACAGCCTGGCGAAGAAATTATTTCTTCAACTTTAAGAGCCTGTCTTGTGTCCCAGAGTTGAATATTTTGACTAAAATCCGGACAGCCTTCAGCAGCAATACTTATAGTGTTTATTCCGTATGACAAGAAAGATGTCTGGCATCGCTCTGAAACCTCTTGTCCATTGAGATAATACTGCTGATTTGGTAGCAAGGTGTCGAAACAAAATTCTGTGCCCATTTCACAATGGTCCACAATAGAGCCTGATATTTGAGGTGCCTGGACCTCATTGTACACGACATAGAGAGTTTGAGGTCCAATATCACAACGTGAAGAGCCGTTTAATACCCCTGCCGTCAACTTCATTGGCCTGTCAAGAATTAAGCTATCATATTTCAGGCTATTCTCTATTTCTCCGTTTGCATTTGTATAACTGCTAGTAAAAACTGCTTGGTACGATTCTTCTCCTTCTATGAAAGGATAATGTAAAACAGGATAAGGACCCTGACACGGTATTCTCACTGTATCAGGTAACTGACCTACAGTTAAATTTGCTACAACTAGTGATACGGCTGGGCTAACATGGGGCCATTCAGGTGTGAAGTCTGGCTCTCCTAAACTATCGGGGGGAGCAACCAGCGCAAAAGCATAGTATAAGCCTTCGGGTAGACCTGGGGGAATATCGAAGTCTTGTTCAACAAGTTCATTGAGGTAGTTATAAAAAAATCTAGTCGTGATAGTATCCAGATATTGATCAGTTGCCATGAAGTCTTCTGAATGACTAATTATAATACTATGCATCCAGCCTTCAAATACTTCAGCACCTTGTATGGATATCCCTGTTGCACCATTCTGGCAAACTGTAATATCACTTGGATAAAAATTGCCGATTTTACTACATATCTGCGAATTGACATCAACTGAAGTTAGCAGACCTAATAGAATCCATAAGAAAGACTTTTG
>JBCBVN010000445.1:0-3137 GCA_039817625.1 Bacteroidota bacterium | reverse complement strand
CGCCCAACTCTTCCAGGCTGTCCCAGTTTGGAACCTCTCCAAGAGTAGCCGCATCGAGGAAAATGATTCTCATATTTAATTTAGTTGGCCTAAAAAAATACCCCGGTTCCACAAACGACTAAGGGCGCGACGAATACTCGTCGCGCCCCCAATATAGGCAACCTCTCCATGGAGGGCCTCAGCGAATTCTTAAGCGTATTAGCTGGCTACTGCAAGAAACTTGTCCAGCTTGTCGGCCAGTGCCTTCTTAGTGGCTACACCAACGTGCTTGTCGACGACTTGACCGTCCTTGATGACGAGTAGCGTAGGGATAGAGGTCACACCGTACTGCATAGTGATGTTGGGGTTGCTGTCTACATCAACCTTGCCAACGAGTGCCTTACCGTCGTAATCAGTAGCTAGTTCATCGACAATAGGACCGACCATACGGCATGGACCACACCATTCGGCCCAGAAATCGACAAGAGATACACCGCTTTTATCCAGCACTTCTTCCTGGAAATTGTTATCGGTCAGCTGAAAAGCCATGTCTTTAAATTTTTTGTGAATGAAAAGGTGCACTTTTTCGTGCGTTCCGATACATAAACGCCAACTTTGGGCTTAGGGTTGGCTAATAATTAACTACCCGGTATAAAATGTCGCAAAAGGACTTCCGCTTTCGCTGGTTTTCAATCCTCCTGCCTACTGCACTTGCCGTGCTCAGCCTGCTATTGCGGTGGTTCCTACCGGCAGAGTGGATAGAGTACGGGTACAGTCGAGGTCTGTTTCCGGTCTTTCGCAGCGTATGGGATGCTTTAGTCACCAGTTGGTTTCCCATTCCGCTGCTCTATGTCTTTTGGGGGCTGGTAGCCTGGGGATTTATTCGCTGGGTGCGCAGCATCTTTCGGGCCAGGCGACAAGCAGGCTGGGGTAGGGCGCTGGGTTTCGGCGCTACTCGATTGCTGCGATTTTTTGCCTGGCTGATCGTCGCCTTTCTCTGGTTGTGGGGGTTCAACTACGGGCGGCAGTCTGTGGAAGAAGTTATGGACTTCCGCAGGTACTCACCAGAATCGTCGGCCCTGGCTAGCTTCGTGTATCAGGAAGCTCAGGCTTTGGCTTCGCTCAGACAAACGTTTTTAGCTGATTCCAGTGTTGCCTTTACCCATCGGCAGTTGCCGGAAGATTGGGTGGTACAGACGCGCGATATGCTCGAAAGTGCGCTGGCACAAGAGGGCTATTCCACGGTCGGGCGGGTTAGGATCAGGCAGTTGTGGCCGCCGGGCATCCTCATGCGCTTCAGTACCTCCGGCGTGTACTGGCCCTGGGTGGGCGAAGGCAATGCCGATGGTGGGCTCACCGCCCTGCAGCTGCCCTCGGTCGTCGCTCACGAAATGGCCCACGGCTACGGTTTCGGCGATGAAGGTACCTGCAACTTCTGGGCGGTTTTGACCGGTTTTCAAGCCGCCGATCCAGCGCTGGAATACGCCTTTCGGCTCGATTATTGGCGGCGAATGGCCAGCAGACTGCGCAGGGCACAGCCCTATAAATACCTCGCCTGGCGGCAGCATAGTCTATACAGTGGCATCATTACCGACCTAGAGCACATCTATGCCAACAACCTCAAATATCCAGACCTGCTGCCGCGATTCCGCACGGCCGTATACGATACCTACCTCCGCACCCAGGGCGTGCGAGAAGGCATTCTCAGCTACGGATTGGTGATTCAGATGGTAGAAGGCTATAAACGTCGGTAAACACCTCACCAAAACCCTTAACTTTATCCAAAACTTATTCCCCTCATGCTCGTCACAAAAGACCTGAGCTTTAAGTATCCCAACGGCCCCGATTTAAGCTTTCCCAACATCAGTTGCGCAGCAGATAGCCATCTGTTGATCTTGGGTAAATCGGGTAGCGGTAAAACAACCCTGCTGCAATTGCTCGCCGGGCTCCGTAAGCCAACTGCCGGAGAGATCGAATTGTCAGGTACCACCATCAACCGGCTTTCACAGGCAGAAATGGATCGATTTCGCGGCCAGAATCTCGGGCTGGTCTATCAACAGCACCATTTTGTGAAAGCGCTTCGAGTAGGGGAGAATCTGGCCCTGGCCCAGCAGCTGGCTGGCCGCTCAGCCGATGAGGCCCACATCAGAGATACCCTCGACCAACTCAGCATCGGCCACAAATACGATAAGCGTCCTCAGGAACTCAGTGTAGGTGAGCAGCAGCGCCTGTCTATAGCCCGTGCAGTCATCAACGAACCGGCACTTATACTCGCAGACGAGCCCACTTCTGCCCTCGACGACGATAATGCCAGCCGGGTACTCGACTTGCTCAGACGCCGGGCAGAAGCCGTTAAGGCCATCTTGATCATCGTAACCCACGATCAGCGACTGACTTCTCAAATTGACCAAAGAATCGAATTATGAATGTGATCAAACTCGCCTGGAAAAACATCATCTTTCGTCCACTACAATCCAGTTTGAGCGTGCTCTTGCTCGCGCTTGGAGTAGGTCTGGTTGTCATATTGCTATTGTTGCAAGGGCAGCTCAATCAGAACTTCGACCGCAACCTGGCCGGGGTAGATCTCATACTGGGCGCTAAAGGCAGTCCCCTGCAGATGGTCATGAGCAGCATGTACCAGCTAGATGCACCGACTGGAAATCTGACCATAAACGAGGTTAAGCCCTTCCTGAATCCACGCCATCCGCTGATCGAAGAGTCCATTCCGCTATCCATGGGCGATAACTTCCGCGGGTTCCGGATTGTTGGCGCCACACCCAACCTCATCAATTGGTATGGCGGAGAACTGGCCGAAGGCGAACTCTATACCCGCGACGGAGAGGGAATCATGGGAGCCGAAGTCGCCAGCGTCCACAATATGAGCGTAGGCGATTCCTTCAAGGGCGATCATGGCATCAATGCTGATGATCCGCTTCACGAGCAGCACGCTCACGATTTTGTCGTTACGGGCATCCTGAAACCCACGGGTACGGTCTTAGACCGGTTGGTATTGGTCACCAATCAGGCGTACTGGAAAATGCACGGAGAAGGCCACGAAGATCACGATCACGAAGACCATAGTCATGATGATCACGAAGCACATAGCGATGAGGATCATGACCACGACCATGATGATCACGATCACGAAGGCCATAATC
>JBCBVN010000444.1:0-3139 GCA_039817625.1 Bacteroidota bacterium | reverse complement strand
TCAAGTTTGAACTCTCGATACGGCCAAAGAAATGAACCATAACATTTCAAATTCTCCATGGCGGAGAGGAAGGGATTACTCCCTTTGGTCGTGATCGCAAAGCTCAAGTTCGAACTCTCGATACGGCCAAAGAAATGAACCATAACATTTCAAATTCTCCATGGCGGAGAGGAAGGGATTCGAACCCTCGATACGGGGTTACCGTATACACGCTTTCCAGGCGTGCCTCTTCAACCACTCGAGCACCTCTCCATTTGTTCCGTAAAGAACCTGTTTTTTTAGTTATACCCAGCGTTCTGGGCTTTCTCTAATCGGGACAAAAATTGCAAAAACCCTTTACAAAACAAAATTTCAGGCCGCTTGCCTACAAGTATTGTTACAAGAGCGACCCGACAACTCATACCTCAAGCTGATTGAATATGGTCTGTAGCTGGGTCTAATTGGAAGAGATTGATTGCGTTTTCAGTAGTGATTCTTCCGACTTCCAGAAGGCTTGTGCCCCATATCTCGGCAAGTTTTATCGCTACTTCTTTGACATATGCGGTTTCGTTTCTTTTACCTCTGTAGGGGGTTGGTGCTAGATAAGGTGAATCCGTTTCTAATAGAATTTTGTCTTTTGGTAAGGCTGGAATCACTTTGTCTATTCCCCCATTCTTGAAGGTTAGGATCCCACCGATTCCGAGGTAGAAGCCCATATCGATGGCCATATTGGCTTGTTCCAGGTTTCCAGTCCAGCAATGGAAAACACCCTGGGGACGGTCTGAATCTTTCATTCCTTCGAGTAATTCCAACAGGCGGGGAATAGAATCTCGAGCATGAATGACAATTGGTAGCTCGTACTCCAGGGCCCACTGGCATTGAATGATAAAGGCTTCTTCCTGTTCTTTGACGTACGTTTTGTCCCAGTAAAAATCTAGTCCAATTTCTCCAAGTGCTACCCACACTCGCTGATCGAGATACTGTTTTACTATGTTGAGCTCTTTCTTGTAGTCTTCGCCAACGCTAACCGGGTGGAGGCCCATCATAGCCCGGCAAAAGTTGGGGTGCTCTTTTTCCAGTTTGATCATATCGACGTGCGTCTGACTGTCGATAGCCGGAAGAAGTGCCATGTCGACTCCAGCTTCTTTGGCTCTTGCGAGCATGGCCTCTCGGTCTGCATCGAATTTGTGGCTGTACAGATGAGTATGCGTATCAATGAGCATTTGTCCCTATTTTGTCGACGAGTATGGAATCAAATCTATGCAGTCTAAAAACAGAGACATTCGCATAGATGTGTTCTACCGCAAAAATGGTGGTTTCAGGGTGGCAAAAAAACAAAAATTCTATGTGGTTTGGGTTGGCAAGCAGCCTGGTGTGTATACCAGTTGGCCAGTTGCTCAGGCTCAAATCCAGGGTGTTGCTGGCGCTAAATACAAAAGCTTTCCTACTCGCGCACAGGCTGAAGCAGCACTGAGGGCAGGCGCTGGTTCTTATATTTCTAAAAGATCGGGCACCAAAAAGAGTGCCCCTACTCGATCTTCTGGCCGAATCATAAGGCGGTCTATTTCTGTTGATGCTGCTTGTAGTGGCAATCCCGGCTTGATGGAGTACCAAGGCGTTACGACGGTCAATAAGCGACAGCTGTTTCACCAGGCCTTTCCATTAGGCACCAATAATGTCGGCGAATTTTTAGCCATAGTTCACGCGCTGGCCTTTCTTCAAAAGCAATCTGAACCTGATCTGCCCATTTACTCCGACTCTAAAATCGCTATGGGTTGGGTGGCCAAAGGCAAGGCAAAAACTACACTCAAAAGGTCTGCCCAAACGGAAAAACTGTTCGAATATCTCGATCGCGCAGAAGCGTGGTTGGCGCAAAACCAGGTCACTAACCCCATTTTGAAATGGGAAACGGAACGATGGGGTGAGATTCCTGCTGATTTTGGTAGGAAATAGGCCTTGTTTTACTTGCCGCCATTGGGCAAAAACTTCATTCTGTACTTGTGCTTTACCTTCCCCTTGATGATGTTTTCGAGTTTGCGCTTGACCATGCGCTTTTTGATGGGCTTGAGTTTTTCTGTAAATAGTTTGCCTTCAATATGGTCATACTCGTGTTGGATTACCCGCGCATTCACGCCCTCGAAACGGCGTTCGTGAGTTTCAAAGTTTTCGTCTTGGTAGCGAATGGTGATGTGCTCCGGACGCTCCACATCGCCAGTAACTGTTGGGATGCTCAGGCAGCCTTCCTCATAGGCCCATAAATTGCCTTCTTCTTCGATCATTTCGGCATTGATGAAGACTTGTTTGATGCCGTTCTCCTCTTTGCCTTCATCCATCATTAAGGTCGAGTCGACCATGAATATTCGGATAGACTTCCCGATTTGAGGAGCGGCTAAACCTACGCCGTCTGCTGCGTACATCGTTTCCCACATATCTGCAATGAGCTTTTCCAACTCGGGATGATCTGAATCTATTGGTTTTGCCACTTTCCGCAAAACTGGATGGCCGTATGCGTAAATAGGGAGAATCATGAAAATTTTCGATTAAGGACGGCAAAGATAAGCTTGGCTTTGCGAATTGATTTTGCCTGAATTGCTGGATCTATACTACTGCTGTGATATACCATATCGGATTACAGCAGCAGAGGTACTATCCATGGTAACCAGAGCCACCCAGTGATTGTTGCTTGCTGCCCATCAGATAGGCTATGATGCCGGTCGCTACATTCAGTAAGCCCAGAAGGCTTTCGGTTGGCTCGGTGAATAGCATATAGATCAGGGCATAGGCACTAAAAGCCAGATATAACCACTGAGCGATGGGAAACAAAGGACTGACCCATGCTGCTTTAGGCTTTCGGATCCGCAGTCGGATCAAGCCATAAACAGCCAGCATGGTAAATAGCTGCAAGACAAAACCACTGTAGTAGAGTATGCCTTCGAAGCTGGCTGTGAGTACTAGGAATATACTAATAGAAGACTGCAACCAGATGGCTCGAATGGGCAAGCCTCGCTTCGATCTTTTTGCGAGAATTCGCCAGGGTTCGTACTGCTTCCCCATACTTTCCAGTACTCTGGGGCCTACCCATATCATAGCACTAATGCCCGCCAGTAGGAGTACGCCAATCAGAGCGCTGATCAGTTGTCCTGCTTGGCCTACAAGCAGG
>JBCBVN010000443.1:0-3177 GCA_039817625.1 Bacteroidota bacterium | reverse complement strand
GCTTCATGCAAGCGAGTGACTTGCTTCTCTTTTAAAGGGAAAGAACAGTTTATGTCTATCAACTCCAGTCGACAACTACTTCCTATTCTAACTTGTAATCGTATGGGTTCTGACTTGAGTTTTTTCCTTATGCCTTGAAGGTTCACACAGTAAGAGAGATAGTAAATGAACCAGTCTTCAAACATAAATGGGACGGCTTCGCTACTTGGCCAGTTAATCCCATTTGAGTAATTGCGCTTGTAGGAATTTGTAATGTTATTGGATATGTGTCCGATAAGGCTAATCCTTCCTATGTGTAATACGTCATTTACTCTTAGCTCGTAGAAGGTGTTCATATCTATGGTTGATGGAAACCGTCCGAGAAGGACTGCAGTATGATTGGTTATAGTCGTTTTCCTGTCGAGGGAAAAACTATTGTTTTCCATGTCGAAGTAGTGTATTCCTCGGTTAGATCGTATGGTTATGACCACTGTGGGAAAATCAGCTGGGAATTGATACACAAATACATCTGCAAACAAGGTGTTGTTAATATCCAGTACAGAATCGATCGTTCGATAGCCCAATTCCCTGAGTCTGGATTCAAACAACTCTTCCAGTGTCATGGGGTCGCTTTGCGGAGTAACCATACTCTCTCCTCGTATCACATTGACTTTGACTATAACATCATAGCTTGTTGAATGAAGAGAGAGGTGGCTGATAAATATTGAAAGGATCAGGAGTAGATAGGATCGATTGATGTTTAGGGTGTTCATTTCGATATATTATTCTGTAGGATACAACTTTATTTTGTATTGAAATCTATAATAGATTTAAACCTTGAATCAATTCGAATCTTTTTATTCTTTGATTATCTAAATTTACCATTTTTGCTACTTTTGGAATCGCCTGAATATTATTTGAAAAGCATATAAAGCTGAGAGTTGCTTATATGGTAGAGAAGCCAGCGTGGGCTAATTTTATTGGTTTTCAGTATTTATTCTGGTTTGGATTAAAGCACATCACCTCATGGAGGAAGTAACCCTTGTGGTCAGGAACAGCAAAGAAGTTACCGCTCGCGAACTGGATGAGATGCACGGTATATATAGGATGATTGATCCCAATATGCCGGATGACCATATTTTGATCAATCACATTCAAACGAGCCAACCCGTTTTTCATTTATTCAAGCTGCAAGGAGCGATAAGCGCTTTTCAAGCCTTTACTCTGTTCCGGGTGAAGACACCTTTTGCGCGGAAGCCACTTCCAGTGGTCTATATAAATTTATCGTACAAGCGCCCGGAGGCGGGTAGGGAAGTCAAAGATTTTGCCAGAAAGAGTAATCTTCGATTTATAAAAGAAACCTTTGGATCATTCTGGTACACCAAGCGGTTCGTCAACGTCTTACAATCGTATAACCCTAAATTGATTCAGCGGTTATCGGATCATTTTCCGCTTAGCTATCCGAGTGTAGTGGAACCAACACCGAAGGAAGTAGTTGCTTTCGGGAAAGACCTTTTCCGAAATAAGCTGCTCATAGATTATGCGGATTTAGACGACGCCTTGGTTAAACAATATGAGTATCCACAGCCGAGTCAGATCACGAAGAGGTGGGCGTCTCACTATCGATCGAAAGACCAGCGGTTTAATGCCTGGTTTCAGAAACACAAGATTGTAGTTGAGGCCGAAGGTGAGGTTTATTTGAGTGGGCGGGCGGTGTTTTTTATAGGGTATTATGATCCGGTAAAGCTGGTGGGCTTAAAATGGAGAACCTTGCTTGGGATGAGGAAATAGACTTTACTCTAGGAGTCGTTTTCCTGCCTAGCTGCTACCCTCCCCTTGATCAAAAAGTCCAGGCTCAATCTGCCGCCTCCCAAAAACAAGTAACAGGAAAACAGCAAGAGCAGGTAGAACGACTGTGTTCTGATGCTGCCATCCAGCATGATAAAGTTGACAACAAACATTGTGATTATTAATGGAATGGCACTGAAGCGAGTAAAAAGGCCGACCAGAAGAAGGGCACCACAACCGATCTCTGATATCTTCCCGATGTAGGCCATGACTTTTGGAAAAGGCATTCCAACATCACCCAGCCATTGGGTATACCCATTCATCTGTTCCGGGTCGAATATTTCTATCCCGAAAGAAATGATAATGCCTCCGGTTATTATTCTTATGATATCTAGTCCGATATGGAGATTTGGATTGGATGTCCATAGCTTTGTCATGCCGATCGTATTTCGTTTCTTCAAAACTAGGATTGGCAGGCTCCTAAAGGCTGATCTGATTTGTAAAAAAGAGCTAAAATGAATGTAAAAAGTAAGATTACATCTCGCAAGCTGCTGGCCCTGAGCCTGTTGTGCTTTTTGTGTGCGGCGATTGTTGCTTTAGCTCCATCTACAGATACACCTGATCATGAGTTTGCACAAAAACGATCACATATTGCGGTCAGGGCTATCGGAGATGAATTACTTACCCACGCCCAGGACAACAGCTCGCCCGTAATGCCAGTACAGGAAATAGATGAGCATACACTGAGACTGAGTTTCCAGAATCCCATCGCCATCAATCCAGACTCATTGTCCATGCTGGCTTTGACGCATTTAGATTCGGAGATTGTACAACGGGCTATTGTTCAGGTGTTGGATGCAGCGTCGGGAGAGATGGTCTACGGCTTTGAGATCAATCATCTGGAGCCCGTCGATATTCCATGCCTGGGAAGATCGCTCCCCGAGTCCTTGTACCATATTGATGTTAGTTTCTACGACCAGCCGCCTGCTTGGCTGGGTCCGAATATATTTACGGCTGGTATCCTGGGCTTCGCCCTTGTTTCTATTACCTTCCTTGGGGTGTCTTTCTCTAGAAAGAATGAGCGCCAGTCAGAGGACGACCAGCTTATCGAGGCCAAAGGCGTAAAGCTCGATTTACATACCAACCTCATCAGCTTTGGAGACCAGCAGATCAAGCTCACCAATAAAGAAGCTCAGATTTTCAGCATTCTTCTGCAGCGTGCAGGACAGCTCGTATCCAGGGACCATCTGACACAGGAAGTCTGGCTCAAAGAGGGCGTTGTCACGAGCCGAAGTCTGGATATGTACATTTCCCGATTGCGCAAAAAGATTAAGGTTCTGCCTCAGGCCGAGATCGTCAATGAGCACGGTAGGGGGTATGTGTTGAGTTTGTAGGCGTGTTAAACCTCTT
>JBCBVN010000442.1:0-3178 GCA_039817625.1 Bacteroidota bacterium | reverse complement strand
GATTGCTGGTGAAGTCTCGTCTGCCAATTAGCACTTCTCTGCTGAGGTCGGTGCGCTGCAAACACTTTTCACCTTAGCCCGTTATTCTAAAAAATCTATACGACCATGTTTGGTATGTTCAAGAAAGACCCTGTCAAGAAATTGCAGAAGCAGCACGAAGAGTTGCTGGCTAAAGCTATGCTGGTACAACGCAGTGGCGATTTGAAAGCCTACGCAGCTATGATCAAGGAGGCCGAAGCTTTAGAAGACCGTATTGCCGATTTAGAGAAGCAAAAGGGTTAATTTCGTGCCCAAGCAGCGACGCAAGGCTGATTTGCCTGAAAAGATTTGCCCTGTTTGCGAGCGGCCGTTCAGCTGGCGCAAAAAATGGGAGAAAGTCTGGGATGATGTAAAATATTGCAGTGAGCGTTGCCGGCGCAATAAAAACCACCATGGGGACCAGAAATCTTCCTGAAGAAAGCGACAGACCCTACGAACTGGGGGAAGCGGCTAGTGAGAATTTAAGCTTCCACCCGAGAAGCGTATTTATGACCTTGCTGCTCATCAGCTTGGTCATGCTGTTTTTGGCCCTCAGTGCCGCATTTGTATACAATCGTATACAGAGTGAGCTTCCACCGCTCCAGCTACCGCTACTTTTTCTTGTCAATACGGCCATTTTATTGGCAGGCAGCTATTGCCTTAACCGGGCAAAAGTGATGTACAAGACCGACAATACGAGCGGTTACATACGCATGCTCGAGTATACCCTGGCGCTTACCGTTTTATTTCTGGTTGCACAGATTCTGGCGTGGTACCAACTATTTGAGCGAGAAATTTTTGCCAGCTCCGACAACTCTGCTGGCTACCTATACGTGATCAGTTTCTTACACTTCCTGCACGTGATAGGCGGTATTCCTTTTCTGGTTGTTTTCCTGATTAATGCTCGAAAAAAGATGGTAGAGCCCGTCAGCGTACTCGTCTATTTCAGCGATCCCGACAAGAGGCTAGACCTAAAGCTTCTGAGTATGTACTGGCACTTCCTAGATGGACTGTGGATCTATCTGGTGCTGTTCTTTTTTGCTTATCAGGTGATATTTTAGGTACTGGGTACTGGGTACTGGGTACTGGAATTTAAACAATGGTACCTAATACCTTGTACCTCCTACTCTATACCTATCACCCTACATACTTGAACAGCCTACTCCAGTCAAACCCTTTTTTCATGGTCCCCTCGCGTAGGGAGAACAGGACCAATAAGGGCTTTCCTACCACATGGTCTTGGGGGGTAAAGCCCCAGGTGCGGGCATCTTCGCTGTTGTGCCGGTTATCCCCCATCAACCAATAGTAGTCTTGCTCGAAGGTGTAAGTATCGGTTTGCTGTCCATCTATGTACCACTGCCCACTGCGTTTCTCGATCTCATGACCTTCATAGACTTCTATGGCTCTTCTATATAGATGATAGTTTTCTGTATTGAGCTCAATACTTTCCCCAGCTGCTGGAATATAGATGGGACCAAAGTTGTCTACTGTCCAACTACCTGAAAGGGGTAGATAGTGTGGGTATGGTTGAGTAGAAGGTTCATCGCGATCGAAGGGGAGATATTGTATATCAGCTTCAGGATCTTGTTCCAGGATATTGGCCTTTTGCTCGTTGCTGAGTGTGAGGATCAGGCGCCCGTCGCGCAACTGTCGAGTATCCTCTTCAGAGATGCCCCAGTTTGTCCACTTTCGCGTACTCGGCATGCGATTGAAGCGAACCAGATAATTGTATTGTAGTCCTTCTGGATCATCAATGAGCTCGCCATCGATATAGATTCGGCGGTCCCTGATTTCAAGGGTTTCTCCAGGCATGCCCACGGCTCGCTTTACATAGTGGTCCCTTTTATCTCTGGGGCGTGTCACCAGCTCTGCCCGACCACTCTCTACATCTTGTGCATAAGTCCGATTGGGGTTTGTGCGCTGAGGGTAGTTCATTTCACCACGCAGGTACTGGCCATGAGACCAAGAGCGATCCGGAAAGATGTAGACACTATCACCGCTAGGTACATTGAATACGACCTTGTCGTAGCGATCAATTCCTTCCAGCTTAGGCAGACGCCTGTGGCGCAATTGTGGCTTTTCGATATAGCTCTTACCTCCTACGACCGGCATAATATTGTGGGTCAGTGGCATGGTTAGTACGGTTTCGGGCAAGCGAAGTCCGTAGTGCACCTTGCTGACGATCAGGTAATCGCCGGTCATCAGATTGCCTTCCATAGACGAAGAAGGGATCATGTAAGCCTCAAAAACGAACATCCGGATAAAGCCAGCCGCAAACACGGCAAATATGATAGAGCTAACCCATTCTCTACTCACCCCCAAACGGAAGGGATCCTGACGCATCAGTCGCTTGTATCTATCTTTTTCGCCAGCCTTTTTAGCTGCCATTGCCTTTTGACGATAATCGCGCTCCTCTGCCATAACCGGGCCATAGTAGGTCAATGGCTGAGGGGTAGCAACTGTGGCCGAACGGCGAGCTGTGGCCTTTTTGGTGGTCTTCGATTTGCTTTGTTGCTCGGCAACTTTGGTCCTTGCCCATTTGGGCGGTGCAACCAAAGGCTCTTTTTTATCGAGAATCGTCCAATAAATCGGTGCGGCTATCGTGGCAGCAAAATGATCTATAAAACTGTTGCGACCAAAGCAGCGGGCCAGGTCGATCATCAGGTAGCTGAAAATGAAGAAATTGACCACCGGAAAAGCCATCCACCAACCAAAACTACGCTTGCGCCCTACAATCTCCGAGGCGACTACCATATTGTATACAGGTATAAGCGCATCTGTTCTCTTTCGACCCGCACGCTCAAAAATAGGCATGAGCGCTACGCCAGAGAGCAGGTAGTAGATGATCAAAGTCCAGGTTAGCCAGGTCATATTCTCGATTGGTATTGGGTCTGCAAAGCTAACAAGTGATAATTTAATAGATGTGGCCATGGCCACATCTATTCATTATTTGACACCCTATTCAACACCTGCAGGCTCAGCATTAATCAATTGGTCGTTATTATAGGAAGCTGGCTTGTTCCCCACAACAGTACCGCCAGTCAACATAGTCTGCATACTCGGCTGGAAAAATGAGTAGGGAAATTCCAGTCCCGGGTCACTAATCGTATCCAACTTGTCCCTGAGCTCGATAGGAATATCGAAGTCCAGTGCCTTCAAA
>JBCBVN010000441.1:0-3181 GCA_039817625.1 Bacteroidota bacterium | reverse complement strand
CAATAAAGAGTACGATCAATGGCTGGTCTACATCAATCGAGAGACTGGATTTGTGGACCTGGCTCAGGTGACTTTATTGGGTTCTTCACTTCCCCAGGTAATGAACACCAAATCGTAGGTTTGCCCACTCCAGATTTTCTCCCCGGCATATTTGATGATCTCTGCACTCAATAACCGCATAGGCGATTCTATGAGATAATGATAGGTGGCGAGACCCCATGGATACTTGGCGTTGTTGGTCGTTCGCATCGGAGATTCCTGGTTACTTTGTCTGTAATGCTGCCAGGATTGCACCCCGTAGACCCTATTTTTCCTCGGTCCTTCAAGATACTCGACCTGGCCGTCAAACGTATTGGTCACGAAGCGCATTTGGATGTCCTTTTTGTTGTTTTGAGGAAAGGAGTTCATAGGCATCAGCAGCCAAAAGCCATTCCATTAGAAGCCAAACTCTCGATACGGCCATAGGGGCTGAATACCCTGCTTTTCCCTTTTATGATATAATAGAAGCAGGCCTCATCATCCATAACAGCCGGAGTTCGGAAAGGCGGATGTCCCTTTACCAGTTCAAAAGTGGTCTTTCCTTCCAGACTAAAGTGCTTGTGGCTAGTAATCATGATATGACAAATGTCTGCCTAAATATTGGAGCTACACTTGTCAAAACGGGTCAGAAACGGGTATTTCTGGTTCATTACTCTATGGCTTCACCTTGTCAGAGGCTCGCATATCTCCGTCGGCTTTACAATGGAGTTGAATGTTGATCAGTAACTCGTTTAGCTCCTCAGCCAGTAGCTGTGTCTTAATTTGATGAATCAGCTTTTGCACTTCCTCAAATGTTCCTTCCACCGAGGTCGAGAATGGCCCTACCAGGTAGGGCAAGCCAGAGTCTGCAATGAGCTCGATGGCCCGGTCGACCACAGCATAGCCATCCTGTACATTGATAGGAACTACTTGTATGGCAGCATTTATGATGTTAGTATCCATGATGATTCATTCTCCGATATAGATCCTTTGCACTCTGCTTCCTATACCAGTCAGTATTTCGTAAGGTATGGTCATGGCTGCCTCAGCGAGCAACTCGATAGGATACTGGTGCCCAAATACGACCAACTCACTTCCTATTCCAATGTATTGGTCCACTTCACTCAAGTCGACCATACACATATCCATACAGATATTTCCAAGGGTTGGTAGCAAATAGTCTTGATACTTAAAGCAAAATCTTCCATTCCCAGCCAGTCTCGGCAAACCATCTGCATATCCCATACCGACCACACCTATGCGTCCTTCTTTTTTCAGGCGCCCCTTCCGGCTGTAACTTACCGTCTGATCAGGGCCAATTGATCGGATGGCAGTTATCGGAGCCACTAAGCTAAGCACAGGTCTTAGATTCATTTCTTTATGTTGGCCTACACCATATAAGCCTATGCCGAGTCGTACTAAATCGAGTTGGTGCTGTCTATGTCTCGAAATTCCGCTGCTATTCAACAAGTGCAGTTTGCCTATCCCAATTTCAGACTTACGCAGGTCGGCAGCCGCACGCTGCAATCGGTCTGCCTGCACCTGGCTGAAATGATCTTCTTCAGGATCTTCAGCAGCTGCCAGGTGACTCATAAGGCTACCTATTTCCACGATTTCATGCTGCTTCAGTTGCTCAACAACCCAGGGTATATCCTCAGGCGAGAATCCCAACCTCGACATGCCAGAGTCCAGTTCTATATGGATTTGCTCAGGAAGACCCAATAAACTTTGACCAGGCCTAACTACATCTGGAGGTCTTTTCGAACCATCTGGACTTAAGGTCGCTTTCAACAACGCCCTGTTGTGCAGAATTGGCTCGAGCCCATATTCCTTCAGCAGAGATAGTTGGTCGACTGACGGATTCAACACCAGTATCCGGCCCTTAATTCCGCCCTTGCGAAGAGCAATCCCCTCATTGGCATAAGCCACAAAAAACCAACCAACACCATTGCGCTCCAGCAGCTGGGCAATAGCTAGGTCGCCGCTGCCATAAGCTGAGGCTTTAACCATCACAGCCAATGTAGTTTCCGGCAGCAACACCTCTTTAAATCGGCTAAGATTGTGGAGCAAGGCCCCGGTATCTATTTCCAGGCGAGTATGATGCCGCCTTTGCAGCAGCTGGTCACCGAGTTCTTCCATACCAAAGACGCGGGCACCTTTCAATAGGATGGTTTCCTCCTGGAATCTGTAGGTAGGCAACGCTTTTTGAAGGCTCGATAGGTCTTCGAAGTAATGAACCTCTATTCGATCAGATAATAAAGGCAGTATGGCCTCGATCTCCTGGCCGACTAAAAATACGCGTTCAACTCGTCCATTCAGTATGGCAGCCACTTCGGCATACAGTTCTTCTGGTGGTCGCCCGCTTTGCAATAAGTCACTCAGAAAAAGTGTTAGTCTGCGCCGATGTGTGCGTATGTCGGCAAAATCAATGGCAGCTGCCAGACTCGTCAGATCATTACTGTAACTGTCGTCTATGAGTAAGCAATCATTAGGTGCCATTCGAGTCTGCAATCGATTTGACAAAGGCGAGAGCTTGCTCATTTGAGCCTCTAGTTCCTCTTGGGTGGCACCTAGCTTTACAGCAGCTGCCAGGGCTGTGTAGGCGTTGTGGAGATAGGGCACAGGCAAATCCGGGAGCCTGCTCAGATCCAACGATTTGATAAAACCCATATGGTCTTCCTGCGATTGGAGAAGTGGGCTACCAGCTGGGTCGAGTGTGACGACCCACTCACAACGTTCAAATAGTTTGAACTTCTCCCGAAGCTGATCATCTACATCAGAAAATCCAGCCCTGTGCGCATCTCCAAGCACTGTAAATACACCATAGTTGGGTTGGCAAATGCTGGCCAGCCTTTCCATCTCTCCCCTTTGACTAATGCCCGCTTCTATGATGGCCAGGTCATGCAGACCATCTTGAATACCCCAAACCGAAAGTGGTAATCCAATTTGAGAATTATAAGATCGAGGGCTGGTGTAGATGTTGCGGTCGGAGCTGAGCAGCTGAGCCAGCCAGTCTTTGACAATCGTCTTTCCATGTGTGCCGGTTATGGCCAAAATCGGCACTCGAATTTGTTTTCGATGGTGGGCTGCCAGAGCTTGTAGTAAGCGGAGAGAACTATTTGGAGGGGGCTCATTAGAAAGGCTCTGGTCGGGCAAAGAGATA
>JBCBVN010000440.1:0-3183 GCA_039817625.1 Bacteroidota bacterium | reverse complement strand
GCTTAAAGTTTTTGGGCAAAAATGGTTTGCCGTGCTCTGTAGTATCTATTTGTACAGATTGTGGAGCAATTTTTAAATAATTGGCTAGTACCAGCCTTAGATAAGCTCGCGCAAATCTCCAACGCCGACCATCTGAAAAAAAATAAAACCGATCAGCTCGGCTCAGCTCATTGTGATTTAGCCAATTTCCTCTATTCTCAAACCCCGGTGGTGGGTAATTCAGATCAAACCGCCAAATATGTATCTCCCCTTGCCCAGGAACATCTAGCTTAACCGGGGTAATCCAATTCACAGACTGGTAATCGAGATGAAAATTCATACCAAAAGCTGATTGATCTGCTGAGCTAGGCCCTCTACTTCTGGTTCTGAGAATAAGCCGACGTGCGTTCCTTCAATTTGGTGAAGTTGGAACCTTCCTTCAGTAAGAGACTTCCAATCGTTTATCTGTCCTTCCTTTCTGGCCTTCATAGCGAATTCTGATGAGCGAATAAATGTAATATCTGCTTTTATCCTGGGCGGATCATAAGCTGCGTAAAGCTGGTTCAAGGACTTTATAGTCTGATATAAGTTTTTCTTATTATCGTCCTAATCTGACTGATAATCACGATACCTCCAAATGAGCCTATTTCTGATCGTAATGTATATGCCTCTTAGATCTCCCTTCAATAATCTTTTCGTAAAGTTCCTGACAGGCCTAGGCTTCGGCCTTTCGAGTGTTTCTGGCAAATTGTGCTTTGGTGGTCCTGAGTCGATTATCAAGAAAAGGCCGATCTCTTCGCCAGCTTGTTCTAACCGCTTCGTCAGTTCTAAGCAAACCGCGTTACTGAAGCAAGTTCCTAAAATATGATATGGCCCTTTGGCTTGCACTTTTTTAATCTCCTGCAAATAAAAGGCTGTCATTTCCTCTATGCTCGCGAATGGCTGAGGCGCACCATCCAGTCCCGGGGGTTGAATAGCATACAAGGGACGTTCGGCCAGCAGACGTTCGGCTAGCGGACGATAGAAGAACACGTGCCCTCCTCCCGAATGAAAACAAAATAGCGGCGGGCGATTGCCTTCCTTTTTCAGCGCAACGATAGGGTCGTACCACGCTTTGGCATGTTTGCTTTCGTTGTTTATCGCCTGATCGTCCAACGCTCGAGCCAAATCTTCCAATGCCGAATGCCTGAAAAGTAAACTTGGTGTTATTTCCAAACCGTGTTTCTTCGCCTGAGCAATCAAACGTATACTTTTAAGAGAATCTCCGCCTAGGCCAAAGAAGTCATCTTCGGCTAGAATCTTCGACACGCCAAGGACTCCTGACCAAATCGACGACAGTATCAATTCTGTTTCTGACGCAGGGAGCCTACCCTCGGCGCGGGCAGCATTTGCAGCAACGGGATCAGGAAGCGATAACATATCTACCTTTCCATTTGGCAACCTGGGCAGTTCACCTACGATCAATATTTGTTTTGGCTGCATATAATTGGGCAGTTTATTGCGTAAGAAAGCGCGCAACGGCTTCTGATCGAAACCAGCTCCTCCGGTATCAGCTACTACATAGGCCGCCAGCTCAGGACCCGCGCCTAGATCAACCACCCGTACCACCGCTTCCTTTACTGAGGTATAAGACGTTATTGCGGTCGCTAGCTCTTGTGGTTCTACTCGATGGCCTCTTATCTTAATCTGATGATCAGCTCTTCCTAAAAATTCTATGCACCCATCATCCCGATAACGCGCTAAATCTCCCGTTCGATAGAGCATGGCTTTGCTATCATCGGTAAAGGGATCTGATAAAAACCGTGTCTGCGTAAGGTCTGACCGCCTCCAGTAGCCACTACTTATGCCCCGGCCACCTATAAAAAGCTCGCCGATCACCCCCACGGGTAGTGGACTCAGTGTACTACTCAACACGTAGTTGCGCATATTGGGAATGGGTCTGCCAATAGGCACCATAGAGCGATTTATATCATTGATGGTCAGCTTATGCGCAGTAGACCAGACGGTACCTTCCGTAGGCCCGTATTCATTGATCAGTTGCACCTCAGGCAATACTTCAAAATGCTTGCCGACCAGATGAGGTGTACACGCCTCGCCGGCAACCGCAATACAAGCCAGGTGGTCCAGCTGTTTTGTAGGCACAAAGTCCAGTACGAGCTGGTACAGAGAAGGCAGCATCAAGCTGTGCGTGATGCTGTGCGCTTCAAACCAGCCACCGAGCTCAAGGATATCCTGCTCGATACCCCCTTGCGGGACAACCAGTTTGCCGCCCCTACTCAAAGTCCAGAAGATACCAGCCACCGAGCTATCAAACGAAAAAGAGGAGAGTAGCAAAAAACTCTTGGGCTGGTGATCGTAAAACTCAAACCGGGCCGACGTAGAATTCAATAAATTTTCGTGATTGATCAGCACGCCCTTGGGCTGCCCGGTACTACCCGAAGTGTAGATCAAGTAGGCCGCATTTTCTGGTTGTACATCAGCAAAAACAGACACTTCGGCCTCCACATCACCTTGGCCGAATACCGCATCGGATACTTCAAGTGTATCATAGTTCGAATGAAAGTCGTGCAGCGGTACATCAGCATCCACTACAATGATAGTCAGATCGGCATCTTCCGCTATGAATGACAATCGCCCATTGGGGTACTGCGGGTCCATGGGGACGTAGGCACCACCAGCGGCCAAAATGCCCAACATGCCAGCAAAAAGCCTCGGGCCTCTGTCCATATAAAGGCCAACCCGTTCTCCTGGTTTTAATTCTTTTTGCTTTAGCTCTTTTGCCAGTCGACTCGCAGCCACTATCAATTGTCTATAGCTGATTTGCCCATGCTGACCCACTACCGCAATCGCATCAGGATTTTCAGCAGCAGCTTTAAAAATGAGATGTACTATGGTCGGAGGTAATTCGAGATCAAAGTCAGTTTGGTTCCAGTTTTGGATAATTCTGTCCGCTTCATCTTTTTCGAGCAAGGGAAGATCTCCCAGCTTCGTCTTCGGGTTGGCAGCAGCCTCCCGGAGCATGACAAGTAGGCTGTCTAGCATTGTCTCTGCGCTGTCTCGCTCGAACAGATCTGAGGAATATTCCAACTTGAGCTCAAAATTATCTTCGAGTTCTGTAGCGAACAGCGTAAGATCAAACTTGGAGGTCGGCAGATCATAAACGTAATCTGTCATGCTCCAGCCCTCTGGCAATTCGGGCTTCTG
>JBCBVN010000439.1:0-3200 GCA_039817625.1 Bacteroidota bacterium | reverse complement strand
GGCTGACAGAGAGACCATCTAATACATCTTGGGCAAAAGGAGAAAGTGTGTTTTCGCGAACTTGAATGCTGGCACGACTGGCCATTGTTTGGGCTGAAGACATAATTCAGGCGTCTTTGGCTAAGCGTAGGCCGGTAAACTGCCAGCGCTTATCTGGATGAAAGAAATTGCGATAGCTTACCCTTGCATGGGTGTGTGGTGTGGCGCAAGATCCACCCCTCAGCACCATCTGGTTGATCATAAATTTGCCATTGTATTCTCCTAAAGCACCTTCTGGGCGGGGGTATTTGGGGTAGGGGAGATAGGCACTGTTGGTCCACTCCCAACAAGAACCAAAAAACTGGGGATCATCTGCATCAGCGGGGTGAAAGTGACGACTCTCTACCCAATTATGATTAGGCTGAGGGCCCATCGGCGAAAGGAGTCTGGCTGCTGCTTCCCACTCAAACTCAGTTGGTAATCGCGCACCGGCCCATCGCGCATATGCGTCGGCCTCATACCAGGAAATATGAGTTACAGGATCATTGGGGTTCACGGGCATCAGGCCTGAGAGTGTGTATTGCCACCATTCGCCATCGCGCTGGTACCAGTACAGCGGTGCCTTTTCCTCCAACTCTCTGGCCCAACCTATTCCTTCCATTTGCCAAAGCTGAAAATCATCGTAGCCACCAGCTTCCATAAAGGCCAGGTATTCACCATTCGTAACAGGTCGATTGGCGATGTCGAAGTCTTCCAGAAAAACCTGGTGGCGAGATCGCTCATTGTCCCAGTGGAAACCGGTACCATTATAGCCGATATGATAAAGGCCACGTTCTATTTTTGACCAAGTCATTTGGAGCGTTTCCCTTTGCGCTAGCTTGTTGGTTGGGGTAGAATTATAGACAGGAAACAGCGGGTTGTTTCCTAAAATATACTTCAGATCTGTTAAAAGTAATTCCTGGTGCTGCTGCTCGTGGTGGAGACCCAATAAGATGAGATTCCACAGATCTTTTGGCATTTCACCTTGCGCGAATAAACGCTCCATACCCTGGTCCACAGCTTGTCGGTAGCTGAGGATGTGTTCTACACTTGGACGGGTCATATTTCCCCTACGACTGCGCAGTATACGGGGTCCCTGGCTTTCATAGTAGCTATTGAAAAACCAGTTGAGTCGCTCGTCATACAACTCATAACCAGGTAAATACTCGAGCAAGACCATGTTTTCGAAAAACCAGGCAGTGTGGCCAAGATGCCATTTGGGTGGGCTTACATCTTCTATGGGCTGAGGTACATAATCTTCTGGTGCTAATGGAGCACATAAGTCTACCGTTTGCTGACGCACTTGTCGATAATGCTTCAGCAGATCAGCAGGTGTGGAGGCTTCACCAGACTGGTCGGCCTCGAATGCCTGTTTGTGAATAAGCTCACTGGCTATGGTCATGTTTATAAATTTAGAGGTGGTATAAAGTATTAGGCTTTTCGGAACATCCAATCATCCTTCCATCCAAACATCCTTCCATCCTATCTATCTACACATCCATAATCTCCACACCTTTCCAAAAGGCGACTCGCCCCTTAATTTCTTCAGCCGCGGCCTTGGGTTCGGCATAATACCAGGCAGCATCCGCATTTTTCTGGCCATTGACCTCCACGTTGTAATAGTTGGCATCACCTTTCCAGCCGCAATAGCTGGTGGTTTCGCTATCTGTGAAATAGGATTTATTGAGGCTTTCGGCGGGGAAATAGGCATTTCCTTCAACAGTTACAATATCATCACTTTGTGCCAAAACCTGGCCTTGCCATATCGCTTGTTTCATGTTTTATCTTTTTTTTGAAGATTTCTGAATAATGGAAGGGATTTGATGGGATTAGGGTTTGAACCGTGATATTAAAATGGTATGATTGTAGTCCGTATTCAAGGAAACGTAGCCATTTTTGGAGTTATTGGCCCCACTAAAGATCAAATTGTTTGCAAGCAGCGCTCATTATATTCGTTAAGAACCCCATAGCGGGTAAGACAAAAACTCGTCTGGCCTCGGATGTGGGAAATGAAATGGCTTTGGCCATGTACGGGCAGCTAATGGATTATACCCGTCAGGAAACCCTGAAGCTTGGAGGCGTAGATCGTTTGCTGTATTACTCCGATTTTATCCCGAAAAGTGACATGTGGTCAATGGGTGGTTTTGACCGGCGACTACAGGATGGCCCAGGCCTGGGTGAACGTATGGAAAACGCCTTTACAGAAGCTTTTTCGCAGGGGGCAGAGCGAGTCATTATCATTGGTAGCGATTGCCCGGGCGTGACGAGCAACTTAATTGTTGAAGCCTTTGGGCAACTGCAAGAAAACGACCTGGTACTAGGTCCGGCTCTGGATGGCGGCTACTATCTACTGGGTATGAAAGAAGTACAACACAGCTTGTTTAGAAATATGGAGTGGAGTATAGAATCGGTGGCAGAGGAAACTCGTTTGCGTGCTAAAGAAGCCAATCTATCCCTGGCTGAGTTGCCTGAATTGTCGGATGTCGATTACCTCGAAGACTGGCTGAGCTACGGATGGGATCTGCCGGGATGATTGGTCCCAAATCACAATATGAGACGCCTCAATTTGTCATTTGAAGCGTTCAGTTGCGACAAAGAAGCGTATTTGGCCCTCGTACTATTTAATCAACCAAATAAAACGACTGCCATGCGCACCTTATATATATTAATCGCTGCCTTGCTAATGCTTGTTCTGGCCAATTGCTCGAGAAGTACAGCTGGCGTATTCATCCCCGCCAATCAGGAATTTATCCTTGGAGAAGATAGCGACTACGCTTATCGAGCCCGCCTGAAAAATGAAAGTACCTTCAACATACGGGTCTCCGTCAGAGATAAAGCAACCGGTGAGCAGACCCAAGGCTTTGGCCTGGCTGGCAACGGACAAACAGATGTCTACATCAGTAAGGACGAGGAAGTACACCTGATCAACGAAACAGAAACGGAAGGTAAAGTAACAGTTACCCTGAGTAGAAATGTCGAAGGAATGAGATACGAGGAAGTGCCGGAAGGGCAATAGCCCGAATTGTCCTGGTGCTGTATCTTAGCTTTATGAAAATTTGCATGTCTTGGCTACTGGCACTTAATCTGTGCTTTTGCAGCCAGCTATTGTCCCAAAATGCTATACCCGTTCAGCTATCAGATGAGGAAGGAATTTATGTTGTAGACTTAAGTCGACCCACAGG
>JBCBVN010000438.1:0-3200 GCA_039817625.1 Bacteroidota bacterium | reverse complement strand
GAAAATAGGGGAATCACGTGCAAATCGTGAGCTGTCGCGCAACTGTAAGTGGCCAGTCAGGCCATAAGCCAGATTACCTTCCTCGGCCGTTGATCATTTGCTTTCGCGTCAAAAGCAAGTGTCGGAACGATCGCTTTGGACAGTCATCCTATGACGGATGATCTCCTCTATGCGTATGGTCCTGTCACTTGCTTGCTAAGAAATTTTCCAGTGACAGGCTTCAAATCAGCCCTTTCTCTACTTCTCTTTTGCACGCTTTGTGCTGCTCCTACCAAGGGACTTGCACAGTCGATGGAGCAAGACTCCTCCCATGTACTTCCCACCGTAGACGTCAACACTTCAACGACCAGGGCCTCGGTGACCGGAAGCGTAACTCGTTCATGGGCTGGTGAACAACTGGAAAAATTACCGCATACCAATCTGGCCGAACTACTGGATACAGAAACAGGTGCATATATCAAGAGCTACGGTATGGGAAGTCTGGCCACTTCCTCAATACGGGGAGGCAGCGCGGGACATACCCTGGTGCTGTGGAATGGTCTACCCATACAAAGCCCAATGCTAGGGCTCTTAGATCTATCTTTATTACCTATCAATGCCACAGAAAATATCACCTTCACCAAGGGTGGTAACGGTGCTATGTGGGGCAGTGGGGCCATCGGCGGGGTCATTAATTTAGAAAACCATGCCGATTTCACTAACCGACTGGCGGCTAGAAGTGGAACGCTCTTTGGAAGTTTCGGTCAATTTCAGCAGCAGTTGGACTTAAAGCTGGGTGGTAAAAAACTGCAGAGTGTAACCAGACTTTCTCATCAGCAGGCAGATAACGACTTCTTCTACTTCATAGCTGAGGGCTTTCCAGAACGACAGCAAACCAATGCCAGCTTATCGCAACAATTTTTGGGTCAGGATCTATACTGGAAAATCAACCAGCGCAATCATCTGGCCGTGCGGCTTTGGTGGCAACAATCAGACCGACAGATTCCACCGACCAATGTGCAGAATCGAAGCCAAGCTCACCAGGACGATGTCGCTACTCGCCTCCTTTTGGAATACAAACACTTCGACGATAACGGACTATGGCATGTAAAAACCGCCTTCTTCGAGGAACAACTAGACTATTTTGACGACTTAATTTTACTCGAATCCCGAAGCCGTTTTCGAACCTTCCTGGCGGAAATAAACCGACAGTGGACATGGGGGAAACATGAGCTTCTGCTTGGAAATTTCAATACCCATACCCGAGCCTGGTCAGCGGGCTATCGGGGAAACATTCCGAGTGAATACAGAACAGCCTTGTTCGCTTCCTGGGCATACAAGCCTGGTCGATGGCAAACCCAATTCAGCCTACGCCATGAAATGGTCGATGGCGTATTCATACCGCTTGTTCCTGCACTGGGTTTTTCCTGGCAGGCAACTCCTTCCTTTTCCCTGCATGGGAAAGTGAGTAGAAATTACCGCCTGCCGACCTTCAATGACCGTTTTTGGCTACCGGGGGGAAACCCCGATTTATTACCGGAATCTGGCTGGAGTCAGGAGTTGACCATGAACCACCAAATCCAGAAGAAGCAATTTGAGTTTGATTTCTCCCTGACAGCCTACCATCGGAAAATCGACAACTGGATATTATGGAGCCTATTAGATGGGCAATCCTTTTGGTCAGCGAATAATATTACCTCTGTTCGCAGCTGGGGATTGGAACCTCGAATGACTCTGGGCCTCCAGGTGGAAAACTTAAAACTGCAGTGGCGAGCTGGTTATGATTACGTCCGATCTACCAATCTCGTAAAACTGGAAAATCCTCGCATGGCGGAAGGCGAGCAATTGATTTATACCCCCATTCATCAGGCCTTTAGCTCCATATCTCTGGACTGGAAAGGATTTCACCTGGCCTACCGCCACCAATATATCGGACCTGCCCAGGGCATCAACGATCCACTGGATGCTTTTCAAGTTGGCCGAGTCCGCTTGCAATATCAAAATCTATTTCAACCCTATCAGGGAACGCTGTTCCTCAACGTCAATAATATTTGGGATGCCGATTATTTGGTGGTCGAACGCCGCCCGATGCCCGGTATCCAATTCCAAGTTGGCCTTAACCTTTCTCTTCACGTAAACCAGTAAAATATGAAACTGAATTTTATTCTCTTTTTTCTTCTCAGCACTAGCTTTTTGACTGCACAGGTCGTCATCGATTTCGAAGACTTCAATTTACCCGTAGAATCATTCTTGAATGGTGCAGATGGTAATGGTGGCTTTACCACCGGCGACATCTTTTTGCCCAACGATTACGATCCTTCATTTATGAGCTGGACGGGTTGGTCGATTTCCAATACTACTGATGTGACCACTCCCGGCTTCACAAATCAATATAGCTCGATTACAGGAGGCGGAGCAAACGGCTCGACTACTTATGCCGTCAACTACGCTTTTGGCAACAACAATATGATCCTGGAGGGAGATGCGGCCGGACAGATCGTACCAGGCATGTACATCACCAACAATACTTACGCCTATCTCAGTATGCAGGATGGAGATAGTTTCGCCAAGCGGTTCGGAGGCCTAACTGGAGATGACCCAGACTTTTTCCTATTGACCGTTCGGGCATACTCTGGCGGCAATCTATCCACGGACAGTGTGAATTTTTATTTGGCCGATTACCGCTTTGACGATAATAACCTGGATTACATTGTAGACGAATGGACCTACCTCGATTTGTCTTCACTAGGGCCGGCAGATAGTTTGTCTTTCAGTCTGACATCAAGCGATGTCGGATCGGCCGGCATGAATACCCCCGCCTACTTTTGCGTAGACGATGTATTTGCCACCAACCCTGCTACCAGCACTCGACTGCTTATGGTAACCGATCTGATGGACATCTATCCAAACCCAACTACAGACTTTATCCGAATTTCTCGCTCTACAGCCGAAGAAATGGATTTCACCATTTATGATGCTTTTGGAAGATTGGTGCACCAGCAAAAAGTCAACCTGCCTAATGTAAGAGTTGATTTACAACACCTTCCCAGCGGCAATTATTCCGTACGCTTGCAGAGCGAGCGCATATTTTCGACTAAATTGGTCGTCAAAAGGTAACCAAAAGTAGCAGTTATACATCAATCCATGGCCTGGTATAAAACGGTCAGGACTTAGCGCTTGACTTCAGCAGATTACTGAAGTCAAGCTTATGGGTTTTACTG
>JBCBVN010000437.1:0-3202 GCA_039817625.1 Bacteroidota bacterium | reverse complement strand
GCCGTGGATAATGCGTTCTTAATCAACTGTTCTCTTCGTTCGTCATTGTGTACGAGAGTCTCTATAGCTTTTTGAATGGCAAAACTCGATTTAGTGTCGACGACTAGGGCGCACTCTCTTTCTTTCAGGAATTCTGTTAAAAAGGTATTGGGCGGGCTGTGCGCTAAAATGGGCCTGTTACTCAGTAGAAGCGGTATAGTGCGAGTGGGGAAAATAGTCTGAAATTCTACATCCGTACGTGCCCCATCAAAACCATGTGGCAGCAGCATGATGTCGTAGTTCCTGAGTGCTGCATACAGATCGGAGAGCTGTATAAAACCATGATGATGAAAGCGTTCTCCAGCAATGCCATGTTGGGTAAAATACGAAATGGAATTTCCCGTATAGACATGTAGCTCGTACTGTTCGTTGCTCATAATGTGACGCATCAGACGAAGTGATGCATCCTCGCATGATTGGTTTAAACTACCTGTAAATACGAAACTCACTTTGTCTTTTCTCAAAGAAACATCTGTGTAATCGGGAACCTGCAATGAAAAGCCATGCCTTAGGGTAGAAAAACGATATTCGGGATATACTTGCTCGTAAAACCCACGCATACCGTCACTCATCACCCAGTTCTTATGCGCGTGCTTCCAAACTCTGGGCTGCAAGTATTTCGCCAAATATCTGCGCCAACCCGTGTAATTGTCCAAATAGGTATTGTGAAACCAGGTGTAGAGGGGAATATTGAATTTAAGGCTTAGTCTATAAGCCAGATAGAGGTAGAAGTCATCGGGAAATATGACCATGATGGCAGATACGCCGTCTTTTTTTACCAGGTCACTCGCCGATTTTAGGCAATACAAAAAATTACCCCATCTGAGAAGTCGCGCCCCTCTTCCTGCTATCCTGATGTTGGGATCTAGGTAGTGTATCTCGGGATAATCACTTGGCCATCCTTCTGTGGATCGATTTTTTGGCTGCTCTCCAAGTAGTACGAGCTGATCTTTCGAAAACTGAGCAGCCAGATTGTTAACAATTACGGATGATCCAGAAGTCCATGGAAATAATGTCCACGATATGATTAGAAGCTTATTACTGCTCATCTGAAAAGAAGCGAGACCATGTAAAATTCAAAGCGCTCATTCAGCTTTATTCTCGATGGTTAAATTAGGTTGCATGTGTACTGCTTCAGCTAAAAAATCTACCACACGGGAAGTTGCCAACCCGTCCTCAAAATTGGCGCAGTATTCCCTTATGGTACCTTTTCTTAGTTCTATATTCCTGTTTGAATTTACGAGATATGCTTTAGTCAGATTTTCCAGTTCTTCAAATGATCGAGCTACATCAATTCCTGTTTGAGTAGTAATCTTTTTTAGATGTTTATAGTCGAGCAACCTTCTAGCGCTATGCCAATAGTCTAATTGATCATGCGCGTCGAATGAGGTAATAACCACCGGTCTTTCGCACATTAAGGCATCTATACTTATCGTACTTCCTGAATTGTAAACTAGAGTCGCGCTCGCTATGAGATGAACAAGCTTTTCCATATCATCATGGCGCATACTCCATGACATCTTTGAGTTTACGAGTTCGGGAAAAAATACCCCGATCCTATCTTTTTTGTGGAGTCTGTCGAGTCGTACCTTCCAATTAGAATCGCTCATGCTGCCAGAAATATTCTGAGGGTGTGGCCTGATCACCAGCTGCATATTCTCACCAAATTTGTCATTTTCAATCTGGTCAGCCAACCATTCTACGATATCTATCTCTCTGGGAGCAAAGTGAGAAGCGCTCATACCAAAGAACAAATAAGGCTTCAAGGGATGTAGTCCAAGTTTGGATAAGCATTTATCAGGCTTGCCTTGATCCCGTATAGCAACATGACGGTCAAAATGTGGAACGCCAGGCAAAGCCATATTCGAAGAGTCAATGCTATAGTATTCTACTAGTTCCTCGGCCATTACCTTCCCCCATAGCAGGTATTTATCAGCTTTGCCCACAAAAGTGCCTTTTCCGCTTATATTGTCCCAGCTCAACAAGTGTATGTAAGTCGAGCAGCCGAATTTTTGAGCAGCATGCATCAGCATACCCTCAGCATAATTTACCGGATAGGTTGAGACAAATAGCGCAGGCTTGATTTGCTGAAATAAGTTTATGGCTTCATCATTTTGAAGCAGCTGCTTCTCTTTTAAGGCAAACCAAGTTTTTATACCTGGAAATACCTTCCTGAGACAATAAGCAAGGTAATACAACCGTGGCCTGATTTGCTTTAAAATAGACCTGGAGCCAAATTTAGTAGCTTTCAAGTGACGTTCCCATAGACAGGGGTTGGCCTTAATATCATCTAGCAAATATTTCCTGGCCCTGTAGTATTCGCTTTGCCATTTGGTAGTAGGCGGATTAAACTCATAGAGAGATACTCCTTTGGCTTGACAATAATTCCGAAGATTTGGATCTGTCGCATCTGGTGCAATCAATCCAACTTTCAAACCCTTGGCAGCAAGTTTGCCCAATAGGTCTGTTTGCATAAGCATGCGTGCCGCAAATCCATGATTGGCCGTGTAGACGATATCTGTCAACTATGGTACTTCTTTAGCATGAATTCTGCAAAATCAAAGTCGATAGGATCATTGATGTCTAAAGATCTCTCTCTGGGCATAACATAGGCTGTACATGGGTCTTGTACAATATTGCCCTGACTTATAGCAGCTATGGTAGATGCATATACAGACCCATTACGCACAAATATTTTGGGAAGTTGCTGGGCCGACATCCTACCCTTTTCCTCTTCTAAATATGGTACTAGTACAGAGTCTTTGCTCAATGTCTTTAGCTTAGCTGGGTGTAGCGCAAAGTCCAGAGGCTGCACACTCACTGCCGATGCCGCTTCTTTATTGTTCAGAAGTGCGCTAATCGTCTTGTCTATGTCTTCGGGTTGTGTAAAAGGTGAGGTAACCTGTATAATTACGGTATGTGTGTAAGGCTTTTTCAGGATGCTCAAAGCATGATGTACGTAGGTAATAGCTGATGCATCATCTCCTGAAATTTCGTCAGGCCTATTAATAATGGAAAGCCCTTGGTATTCATGCCCAATAGCTATGATATCTGGATCGTCAGTACTCAACACCCAATCATCTACAATATCGCTTTTTAAAGCATTCTCTATAGCATAGCGCACCAACTCCTTACCCGCTAAAAGTTTTTTGTTTTTACCTGG
>JBCBVN010000436.1:0-3206 GCA_039817625.1 Bacteroidota bacterium | reverse complement strand
CTCCTTCAGCGCAAAATTTGGCGGCGTTCGCTCAAAAAGCGATTCCCCAACAAGCTCATAGACCACTAGTTACTTCAATTGATAAGAACGCCAGCAGTAGTAAATGATGGGTAGGAAGACACTACCCAGGAAAATCCAGAGTGACCAGCTTCCAAGGCCATTCATTCTGCCAAGTCCAGTATATATGATGCCATAGATCATGTAGGCGAAATTGACCGCAATGGCTAAGCGCATAGCCAAAACCATATCGACCATATTTTTATACTGGCGCTCCTCGTTTTCAGGTGTAATCTTGACCGGGTAGTTCATCATATCTCTAGGTGCATTTGGAACCCAGGACATCATAGCGTAAGTGCCTAAGTTAATGAAAGCCAGTAGCCAGAGTAGCCCCTTATGGCCGTAGCCATCAGGGTTGCCCTGGGGATCAAAGTGAGAAGGCATGCGGTCTGGTAATTCACCATAGTGCACAACAATGAGAATAAAGCCACCTATAACGGAGGCCAGGGCTATGTTTCGTAGTATTGGACTATCCATCTGAGGGAAAGATAATAAAACCTAAGTCTGCAACCTAGCCGGAATTTGTCCGTTGCATTGATGAATGGTGGAGCTAAACGAAACGGATGTATTACTGGATTCCGCTAGGTCTTGGTTTAAGACCCAGGCGTGGGCACCCTTTCCTTTTCAAGTAGAAGCCTGGCAAGCATATCTGAGGGGAGAAAGTGGTTTGGTTAATGCACCAACGGGAAGTGGCAAAACCTATTCCCTGGTTATGCCCATCCTGCTAGAGGCTTTGCAAGAAAAAGGCAACGGTAAGCGCCAGAAGGCAGGCATAAGAGCGGTGTGGTTATCTCCGATACGTGCACTGACTCGAGAGATTCAACGAGCGGCACAAAAGGCTGCTGATGATTTGGGGTTGGATTGGACAGTAGCTATTCGCTCTGGAGATACCAGTAGCAGCGATCGACAAAAACAGATGCGCAAGCCTCCGGAAATGCTCATCACCACACCAGAGAGCTTACATCTATTGTTGGCCAGTAAGAAGAATAGGCAGCTTTTTGGTAACCTCCGGTGTGTTGTAGCCGATGAGTGGCACGAACTGCTAGGTAGTAAGCGAGGTGTGCAAGTAGAACTGGCACTTAGTCGGCTTCGAGCCCTTAGACCAGAATTAAAAACCTGGGGCATATCGGCTACTATTGGAAATTTGGAAGAAGCCATGCTCATTCTACTCGGGCATGAAGGAACGGGCCATTTGATTCGCTCTGGCCAAGACAAGCAAACGAAAGTTGTTACGGTTATTCCCGATGAGATTGAAACCTTCCCATGGGCGGGTCATCTGGGCATTACCCTGCTACAAAAGGTGGTGCCCATCATTCAAGATTCGGGTTCTACTTTGATATTCACTAATACGCGTGCCCAATGTGAAATCTGGTATCAGCGACTTCTGGAAGCCGAACCGGATCTGGCCGGTGCTATAGCTATGCACCATGGTAGTCTGGATAGAAAACTCCGGGATTGGGTCGAAAATGCATTGCACGAAGGTAGCCTGAAAGCTGTGGTGTGCACCAGTAGTCTGGATTTGGGTGTAGACTTCAGACCGGTAGAGACTATCTTACAAATTGGTTCGCCTAAGGGGGTCGCACGGTTTTTGCAGCGCGCAGGGCGATCTGGGCATCGGCCAGGTGCGACGAGTATCATCCACTTCGTGCCAACACATAGTATGGAGCTAATAGAAGCCGGTGCACTAAAGGCTGCGATGAAAACAGGACGGGTAGAAGATCGCATACCCTACATACGCAGTTTTGATGTGTTGGTGCAGTACCTGGTTACCTTGGCGGTGGGAGGAGGTTTCCGACCTGCGGAAGTCCTTCCTCAAATCAGGTCGACCTATGCCTTTGCCTCCCTGTCTGACGACGAATGGTCGTGGTGCCTGGACTTTATCGTTACCGGTGGGAGTAGCCTCGAAGCCTATGATGAATATCGCAAGGTTATTGTAGAAGATGGCCTTTACAAGGTAGACAACCGTCGAGTAGCTACTATGCATCGCCTGAGTATCGGCGCCATAACCAGCGAGCAAGTTTTGCGGGTTAAGTATTTGACCGGTGGAACAATAGGGACCATAGAAGAATATTGGGTCTCTCAGTTGTCACCGGGTGATACTTTTTGGTTTGCAGGACGGAATCTGGAGCTGGTTCGCATTAGGGGAATGGAGGTCCAGGTGCGAAAAAGCCGCTCAAAGAAAGGAAAGGTGCCTGCCTGGTTAGGTAGCCGCATGGACTTGTCGAGTCATCTGGCAACCCACCTTCGGGATGCTGTAGATAGCATGAGCCGACGGGAATATCCCAATGAAGAACTGGCTGCCCTCGATCCATTAATTGAGATTCAAATGGATCGCTCGGCGGTTCCCAATAAGAACCAATTACTGATCGAGTACTTTAAGGACAGAGAAGGCTGGCATCTACTTATGTATCCATTTGAGGGGCGTTCTATTCACGAAGGGCTGAGTGCATTGATGGCTTATCGATTGGGAAGATTTAAGCCGCTCAGTTTTACCATTGCTATGAATGATTATGGCTTTGAGCTACTCAGCGATCAACCTATACCCATAGAAGAAGCTCTGGGAAGTGACTTATTCAATACCAATGAGTTGTTGCAAGACATTCAGGCCAGCATCAATGATGCAGAGATGGCAGGTAGGCGTTTTCGCGATATTTGTGCTATAGCTGGGCTCACCTTTAAAGGGTACCCAGGTCGAGAGAAGCGGGGCAAGCATTTGCAATCGAGTTCTAAACT
Organism: Bacteroidota bacterium; assembly: GCA_039817625.1. GTDB lineage: Bacteria > Bacteroidota > Bacteroidia > Chitinophagales > Saprospiraceae > Neolewinella. Next base: position 416 of record JBCBVN010000436.1, on the reverse strand, counting down.
GTTTTTTGAAGTTTTTAGTCAGTATGAGCCGAACAATTTGCTGCTGCAGCAGGCTTATGAAGAAGTAATGACCTTTCAGCTTCAGGAGCTAAGACTTCGTCAGGCTCTGGATCGCATCAACGACCAGTTTGTATTGTTTGAACAGCCTGGAAAAGCGACCCCTTTTTCGTTTTCTCTATTAGTGGATAGGTTGCGCCAGAGGTTGAGCAGTGAAAAACTTGCAGATCGTGTGAAACGGATGAAATTGGCCTTGGTGAAGTAGTTGGGAGGGGTAAGAGACAAGAGAGGCGCTCACTGCGTGAGCTTTAGAGGAGAGAGACGTTTGCTGCGCAAACTTTAGAAGCAAGAAGCAAGAAGCAAGAAGCAAGAAGCAAGAAGCAAGAGACAGGAGACAAGAAGCAGCTAGGTTTCTAGTG
>JBCBVN010000435.1:0-3269 GCA_039817625.1 Bacteroidota bacterium | reverse complement strand
ATTGCCGCTTTTGCAGAAGACCTGGGCGGCTAGATCGTCAGTGCCAGCGTGTACGCGAAAGAAGTAGTATTCAAATCGACGAGTTATCCAAGACATGATATTGTGTTTTGAATTTTTATACAGCCAGACTGGCCATTGTTACAGGATTGAGCGTTTATATTAGCCTGACTTTACCCCCAGACCACCACCAAAAGCCAATGGAGCTACAGCAGCAATTAGTATTCTTTTTCAGTGCCTTGGGCGCAGCAAATGGGATGGCACTCAGCGCATATTTCGGTTTTTTCCGGAAGCCATCGCTTCTGTGGCACAGACTGCTCGGCGGATTGCTATTCGTCTTGAGTTTTCGTATCCTCAAGTCGGTGTTCAGACATTTCAATCCGCAGCTGTTCGAGCAGTTTGTCCATGCGGGTTTAATTGCTTGTGCATTAATAGGCCCTTTTTTACTAGCGTATGCGCAACGGGTGGTTCAACCCAAAAGCAAGTCCTTCCTCTGGGCATTACATGTGGTACCCTTTTTAGTCCTCATGCTCAGCATTAGCGCTTACTTTTCATATTACGAGGAGCGAGCGTTATGGCGACAGATCATCCAGGGCATTTATTGGCAATGGCTGCTTTATTTGCTCATCACGCTCTGGACAATCAGAGCTGTCCTGATCAAAAGTGTCCAAAAGAAAAGCAAACTATCTGATGCGGAAATCTTGTTGCTCAATGTCTTTGGAGGTGTAGCCCTTATTTGGCTCGCCTATTTCACTTCTTCCTACACCTCATATATCGTTGGTGCGCTCACCTTCTCGTTTCTGCTGTATTTATCGGTCGTGCTTTGGGCCTTGAACCGCAAATCCACACAAATCGAGCGGGCACCTTATGCAGACAAGCATTTGCAAAAAGCCATAATCCTTCAGATAGAACACGAGTTGGAGACAAAATTCCTAACCCCTGCCCTCTACAAGAATCCCAATCTAAAACTTGCTGAACTAGCCGGGGTCCTCGGCGTATCCACCCATCAGCTTTCCCAATACCTGAATGAGCACCAGGGTAAATCCTTTAATCAGTTCATCAACAAGTATAGAATTGAAGCGGCCAAACAAGAATTGATCACCAACAGATTATTCACTATAGAAGCCATCGGCTACGAATGTGGCTTTAATTCTAAATCCTCTTTTTTCAGCACCTTCAAAAAAATGGTTGGCTGTACACCAGCTGCCTACAGAAAAACTCAGGGGGCATAAATTGTAGTGCAGATTTATAGTTTTAGACCTTATAGATAGGTCTGTCTTACCAGTTTTGGGGCCACAACAACTCCAAAACCAATGAAATTTCTTTTTCTCCTTCCTTGCTTTTTCATTTGCACCTCTTTTGCTCAAGGCCAATCCATGGCCGAAGAAGAGGCCGCTGTACGAGCTACCCTACTCGATTACATCAACGGCCGAAACCAAGGCGATACAGCTCGCTTATCCAGCGCCTTTCACCCTCAGGCCGACCTCCGATATACCAATCAAGATGGTCAACTCGGCATCTGGCCGGTTGGAGATTATATCGGTAGAATTGAGCCAGGCAGAACAGTAAATTGTATAGCCCGCATTGTATCTATCGATATTCTGGGGCAAGGTGCCCAGGCCAAAATAGAGCTGGAGTATCCCAACTTCAAGTTTGCAGACTATATCAACCTTCAGAAAATTGGCGGCCAATGGCTAATCGCCGTAAAGACCTTCTCTCGCCAGCCCATCGAAGAGAACAAGCGCATCCTATTTGTGCTGACCAGCCACGAGGACATGGGCGATACCGGACGCCCAACAGGACTCCATTTGGGAGAGGTAGCACATGTCTACAAACCGCTGGCAGAAGCTGGATTCGAAATCGACTTCGCTAGCCCGCTAGGAGGAGACACCTATATATATGGGGTAGATATGAATGATGAGACCACGCGTTGGTTTGTACAGAACCCAACGGTTTGGTACAGATTCACCCATGCCATGACACCAGATCAAATAGACGCTAACAAATATGCTGCTGTTTATTTCCCCGGTGGTCATGGTACCATGTGGGATTTGCCAGACAACGAACTCTTGAATCAGACCACTGCAAACATTTATGATCGCGGAGGCATCGTAGCAGCCGTATGCCACGGGCCATCCGGTCTCGTCAACGTCCAACTCGCCAACGGCGACTATCTGGTAAGCGGCAAGAGAATGACTTCCTTCACCGACAGCGAAGAAACGGCCGCACGGGCAGCAGACATCGTCCCGTTCTTGCTGGAGACAAAACTCCGAGCGCGTGGTGCTCGCTTTATCGGCGCTGAAGATTGGACTGAAAACGTAATCGTAGATGATCGGCTAATCACTGGACAGAATCCAGCTTCGGCAGCTGGAATTGCCGAAGAGATCCTTCGTTTACTAGAATAATGGTGCCTGTTTTTAGCAGATAAGTTAACTCTCGAAATCCCTATCTGCCAAAAAATTGTATTCGATATTCAAACCGGGCAAAATGCGGTGTTGGGCATGTAAGATCAAAATCTGATTTGTCGTTTATGCATCACCACACTCCATAAGCATGCCCAAAACTACTGCGCTTAATCACACCATTCTCTGGAGTCTTCTCGGGGCAAAAGCCTTACTCCATACCCTGGCTATCGTCAATGGATATGGTATTCACAGAGATGAGTTTCTGTATTTGGCTATGGGAGACCATCCGATGTTCGGCTATCTGGAATGTTCACCCATGATCGGTTGGATAGCTACGCTATCCACAAGCATTTTTGGATCATCAATTCTGGCTGCTAAGCTTCCGGTATTAATTATTGGACTAGCGAGTATTTGGATTCTCTTACGATTAGTTACTGAGCTAGGCGGAAGTCACGAAGCTCAGCTAATCGCTGGTTTGGGATTCGTTTTATCTCCTGCATATCTCGGCAGTAATAATCTCTTCCAACCTGTAAGTTTCAATCAATTCTGTTGGCTGCTTTTGGCATTTACCACGGTAAGAGTCGTAAAGTATGAAAGGCGTGCAGACTATTTATGGCTTGGCGCTACCTTGGGTGTGGGCATCCTGACAAAGTACAGTATTGTGTTCTACAGCACAGCCCTGATTGCCGGATTGTTGATCAGTCCACAGAGAAGAATGCTAAAATCCAAAAATGTCCTTTTCGCTGGAGGATTAGCCCTGCTTATTTCGCTTCCCAACATCATCTGGCAAGTTGTAAATGGTTTTCCTGTACTCAATCATATGCGGCTGTTATCGTCGTCTCAGCTAGTGAATATGGAAACTGCAGA
>JBCBVN010000434.1:0-3276 GCA_039817625.1 Bacteroidota bacterium | reverse complement strand
TCTATGGCGCTTTCCACATTCTCCGATAGTAATATGCCCTTTAGCATCATCAACTGTTGATCAATAGTGGCAGGGTCTCCATGAATATCGAAGATGACCAAGGGCGCTCCAACTTTTAGTCGCGTGCCTATTTCTTTCAGCAAATCGAGTTTACGCCCATCATCGGGAATAAAGTGCAATACGAGAAGTAGGGTAGCAGCTCGGAATTTTGGATAGCCTTCTAGATCTTCAATCCGCGCATCCAGGATTTGTACGTTCTCCCGCCCTTGGAGTTTCTCGCGAGCCTGAACCACCATCTCTGGAGAAGGATCTATACCCAGCAGCTGCCATTCAGGATGCTTCTGGTTAATGGCTGCTAACTCGTTCCCACTGCCGCATCCCACCACAACAATAGGATCTTTAGTCTTAGCCACATGCACCTCCAATAATCCCGGAATGTAATCGATTACCCGCTGATATACCGGAATCCACTGCGATACAAATCGGTTATAGTTTGCAGCACGATCCCCGGAAAAAATAGCAATATCAGGCATGATTTCATATTTAAGCTAAGCTATTTGATTCATCCAGTCATCCCCTCATCGAGTCATCCAACCACCCGGTCCCCAGGCAGTGCATTCATACTCCTGACCAATATCCATCCTAGCCAAATAGTGACGATAACATCGATGGCTGTTGCACCGTAATAGACGCCGCCGAGACCGATTAATTTAGGTAGGACCAGCATGACCGGCACATAGAATATCAGTTGACGGGCAGCACCAATCATACTGGCATATTTGGGCTGATCTATAGCAGGTAGAAAGGTCAGGGCATTAAATACCAGCGGTAGCAGAGGAAGAATAAGGATGTAAATCCTGAAATATAGTAGGTCAGTAGCGGTGAAACTGGTATCTGGTAAGACCAGCGAGAGGCCTTGTTCTGGGAAGATGGTCAGCAAAATCCAAAAGGGTGCTACGATATACAATCCAGTTTTGGTATACAACCAGAGTGCGTCCTTGACTCTGGTATATTGTCCAGCGCCAAAATTGATGCCAACGGTGGGCTGCAGGGCCCGCATCAGTCCAAACAAGGGGGTCATCAGAAACAGGGCCATGCGGTTGGCCGCGGCGAAAAAGGCTAGGTTGCCATCAGTATCGCCACCCACGCCCACTATGGCGTTAAATACAACTACCGCCTGGATGAGACCCATGATCGTAATGATGAACCCGGGAAAACCCAGCCTGACAATTGATCTAACGACCTGGCTGCTGCCCCGAACACTATTGATACTGGACTGGAAGGAAGGTTTGTCGCTGCTGAAATATCTATAGCCTACAAAGCAATAGACCAACATACCTGCGTTGGTGGCCCAGGCAGCACCTGTTACACCCATATCAAAGAAGCTGATCAGGATCGGGGTGAGCAGAATGTTTAGCGCCAGACCATAGCTCATCATAATCGCCGCTTCTTTCATCTTGCCTTCCGAGCGGACAATGAAATTGAGCGCCAGCCCGTATATCCAAAGAGGCGCAGCAAGCATGGTGATTTGCAGATACTGAGTACCATAAGCGAGAATTTCGCCACTACCACCCATCATAGCGACAAGGGCTTCCGCAAAAAGATATCCCGGCACGGCCACAATCGCTGAGCTGATTAGCACAAAGGCTGTTGTGCTGGGCAATGCATTTTTTTGGGTCTCTATATCATCGCTTCCCAGCGCAATACTGACCAGATTTCCAGCACCGGTACCTGCCCACGAGCCCAGTCCCATAAGGATGCCCGTCAGTGGGTAGGCCAGAGCGACGCCAGCCAGCGCTTGCTCGTTCATGAGCTGGCCGATATAGACCGTGTCCATAAAAGCATTGAGACCAAAAAGAACCATGGCGGCGATGGCAGGAAAGGCCAGCTTCCGCATGACCGCCCCGAGATCAGACTCTAGAATGAAAGACTTTTGGTCTAAAGTGGCCATAACTACGGAGTTTCGACTGGCCTGGTCAGAATGATGAAGTTCGCTCTGGTAGAATACGATGCCCAATCTGGAGCGTCAAAATCTTCGGCGGGTACGCTACTGATGGTCAGTATCTCTATCTTCTTATTGAGTGCCCTAAGCTGATTGACCGTACCTAATCCATAGTCGGTGTGAAAGGATCCGTTCAGGTGGAATATCTTCTCGCGCTTGTTCTTTTTCCAGTGCTTGTAAATGCTGTATGCCATGGAAGCATCCCAGGTGCACTGAGCGGCAAAGACGTTTTCCATACCTGCATGAGCCATGCCGCCCATCGCATCGTCGAATACATTTCGATAGGCATCATCATCTGTCGAAATAGGTAGCGGAGGCAGATGCCTTCGTGAGTCCTTTGGCAGATCATTTAAAGACTCTGGGCCCATACGACTCACCATATTGACGTATCGGCGAGGCGCATTGGCAGCGATGACCACTTGATTGTTTTCCTTAGCACGCTCTAGCATTGGGCGATAATCGGTATCGTAGTTGCCCCAGGCCCGGCTTTCTTTGATGAAGTTGCGCTCATTGATGTAGCCGGCCAGATATTCGTCGACTACCTGCTGACAATCGGTTTCGAACATTTCCATGCTTAAGGTGACTTGCCCGTAGCGTTCGAGAAGTAAACTGTAAAGATGGTCTTGAGTATGGTGAGCGATACTATCGTCGTGACGCTCTCCAAAGAATAGAACATCCGCAGGCGCTAAAGCTTCGACAATATCTGAAAGAGTAGCCGACTCACCCGTCTGGCTATTGTAGATTTTGTAATCTTCGGATTGAGCATTGGCCAGCTTAGGCAGGCATATGAGGACAATGAAACAGATTAGCTTGTTAATGGTAGTCATATTTTAATGAGTAGGAGTCGAGCATATTTGGCCGGGACTGCGATGGTAAAGTCCAAAAGGCACTATTCAATAATCGTGCTCGAGCCGACTTCGTTCAAAAGCTGCACCTGCTTGGCTCAGCATATGGCACAATGGTTTACAAAAAAGAGACCACCACTGAAGCGAAGGCTTGGGTGGTGGTCAACCAAAAATGAGCTAGATGTAGCAAACATGCAAAACTTAGTTAGTAGGAAGTAATCGGTATTCTGAAACTGAATAGGATACTTCAAACCTATTTCTTTGTGTTGCTTATAGTAGGGTTTTCAGGTGCTTTGGTTTGGTTCTATTTGGAATAAGCGGTCTGAAATTATCAATCAGACTTTTGCAGGCTTAGCGCCCTCGCCACAGCGGAGTTAGGGGCTTAGGTACTTAGCTGATTCAAATTCTGGTGTCCGTAATCTTATTTAG
>JBCBVN010000433.1:0-3282 GCA_039817625.1 Bacteroidota bacterium | reverse complement strand
CGTCCAGATTACCAAATTCCGCCAGGGTTTCCTCCGAAAACCGGTCTAGTCCGGTCCGGATCAGTTCCGTAACTCCAGGACGTATTTCTTCAATCTCCTTCCGCTCGTTTTCTTTTAAATACTGATACAATTCGCGCATCAGCAGTTCATTGTTTTGGACTTCCGCAGGTGGCGTTCCTTCCGCTTCCGCCAGCAAGGTCGACTGTGCTATCAATAGCTCATCTATTGCAGTTCCGGGGCCGGCCAGCATAACAATGTAGTCGACAAAACTTCTTTCGGCAGCAACCAGAGGAGCGATCATACCACCTTCGCTGTGACCAATTATACCCAGAGGTATTTCTTTCAATTCTCGGCGCGTACGTACATAATTGACGATTGCTCTCACATCAGAAGCAAAATCTGCTGAAGTAGCAGAAGCAAAATCTCCGGTGCTTTCGGCTACTCCACGATCATCATAGCGAAGTACCGCCACACCTTGTCGGGTCAGGTGGTCTGACAAGACCAAAAAAGGGCGGTGATTAAATAGCGCTATTTCTTCATCCCGATTCTGAGGCCCGGATCCAGAAACCAATATTGCTACGGCTTTGGGACGCTCCCCATCAGGCATCGTGAGTGTACCTGCCAGAGTTACGCCTGGTGCTTCAGCATTGGCTATCCGGACCTCCTCTTGCAGGTAGGGGAAATCTCTGGGGTCTTGAGGCCGCATCTGTTCACTGCGGCTTTCTTTGACCATGTCGAGAGGAAGGCTCATTCCTCCCTGATTGAAGGTGCCTTTTAGTTGGCCATCTTCGCCCAGCTCTGCCGTATAAACCAAACCCAGCGCGGCCGCAGAAATGCGTAGTTGGCCACCGTCAAATGTTGTTTCATCTGTAGGTATTCCTGTAGCTCCCTGGTCTGGGCTGTCCAGGGTAGCTTTCAAAGAACCATCCACTTCTTCTATGTGAAAGACGATCGATAGTTCGCTTCCCTGTACGTTGAGCTTGCCGTACCAGGCGCCAGTGATTTCCTGTGCAAAAGTAGTTGCACAGCAGCCCAGGAATACGAGAGATAGTAAGTAGGTTTTCATAAATCTATTCATTTGGTTTTTCCAAATGTAGGAGGTCACACCCGATTTGTAGGGCGTTTTGTGATCAGCGGTTTGAGGAATGGATAAGCGGCCGACCCATTTACTCTTCTTCTTGTAAGACACTCAGCTTATCGAGCTCGAGTATGGTAATTCCGTTTTCTTCGTAGTACATGGGCACAAAGCAAGCGTCCCACGCTATCTCGTCGGATGTGTAGCTGTTTTTGGCATGAATCGTCTGGCCATAGGCCTCATCGAAACCCTGAATGTTGACGATGATCTCTATCCGATTGCGTATTAAGTCCTCCAGGGTCCAGTGAGCAAACGGACTCGCTTCATCAATTTCGTGAACGATGGTCCAGTTGAGTGGAAACAAAGAGACCTGGTCTCGCTCTAGCGGAAGAGGAGAAAAACGCCTGTAGGGTCCCTTGACGCCTTCTTCTAGCCAGCTGAGTGTGACACTGGCACGAAGGTCTATCAGATTATCATCCCTCAGATTGGCAATTCTGAATTGTAGAGATTTCTTGTTTTCCCCGGCGGTCCTGATGATGGCCTGCTTGCTGAAAGCGATCAGCTGTCGAGGGCGGGAGAAGCGGGCAAATACCAGTCCTGTGGCTAGTGCCACACTCAGTAGACCCGTTAGGGAAACCACGGAGGTGATGAAGTTGGCCAGGGTCGAGAGGGGGTGTATGATGCCGTAACCAACTGTCGTAAAGGTTTGAAAACTCAGGAAGTAGCATTCTGCCAGATCCATCCAGTACGACTGCCCGGGGTCTATGCCACCGATATGCCCTTCGGGCAACATAGATAAGATAATACCGAAAAAGAGATTGGTGGCAATAATGGTCAGACTGACCAATAGCAGGAATCGCCCCCAGGACATATCGACCAAATTGGAGTATGCACTGAATAAGCTTTGCCCCCTTCGCTCGACCAGAAAGCGCCCGTCCTGACCGATGAGGCGAGTACCCGATTGGCGACCAACCTTATCGCCAAGACCGAGATCTTCATCTTGCTCATTAGTCGGCATCTCGGGTTTATCCCGCGCCGCGCCAGCTTGGTTTGATCGTAATCGGTTCCAGATCATATAGAAATTAACATACGAAAAACGCCGACGAAACACATGTCTCGTCGGCGTTTTCCGAATACATAATTGATTCAGGCAATGCTTGTCAATTACCTTGTACCATACTTCTTAAGCCTGTAGGCAGCCTTTAGCTTCTCCTTACGGCGTTCTACAGAAGGCTTGGTATAGTCGCGACGATCACGCAGTTCACGGATTACGCGAGTGTTGATGGATTTGCGCTTGTAGCGCTTGAGTGCGCGGTCGATGCTTTCGCCTTCACGAACGTTAATGATGAGCATATATAGATTTTATCAATTTGGGCCGCAAAGATAAGGGGATTGTAAGTAAATAACAAACCCGACCTGCAGTTTATTTCGACGCTTTAGCCAGGGTAAACCCAAAAGTCGATCCCAAACCTTTAGTACTCCTCACATTGATGGTCTGCTGATGCGCTTCAATGATGTGCTTCACAATAGACAAGCCCAGACCTGAGCCACCCTTCTGACGCGACCGACTCTTGTCTACTCGATAAAATCTGTCGAAAACGTGAGGAAGATGCTTTTCGCCTATACCTATTCCGTCATCGGCTACTTCCACCAATACGGTATCTGCCATATCATATAGAGCAATCTTAGTGATGCCCCCTTCATTCCCGTACTTGATGGAGTTGTTGATGAGGTTGGTGAAAACCTGACGAATATTCTCCCGGTCGGCCTCGACCATAAAAGGCTGGTTGGCGCCATCTTTGAGCTGTAGCTGCACTCGCGACTGATTGGCCTTCATCTCCAAATCTTCGATCACTTCTTTGGCCAGGGCCCTAAGGTCAAAGACCTCCACATCCAGAAACTGGTCTCCGGTCTCCAAGCGGTTGATGGCGCTGAGGTCATCGACGATGGTTTGTAAACGCTCTACGTTTTTCGCCGCTTTTTCCAGAAATGGGCGGGCGATGGTTTGATCGTTCAAGCCGCCATTGATCAGGGTGTGTAAGTACCCCTGTATATTGAAAATGGGCGTCTTCAGCTCGTGACTGATATCGCCAATGTAGCGGCGGCGATACTCTGCAAAGCCACGGAACTTTTCCAGCTGTTCTTCCTGACTTTTGGCCCAGTCGGCTACATCTTCCTCAACTTCCCTGATGATGTCAGCATCGAGA
>JBCBVN010000432.1:0-3303 GCA_039817625.1 Bacteroidota bacterium | reverse complement strand
GAACTTCAAGCGTACAGCCCTCCTACTGGTTGAGCACAATGATGAGGGAACAGTTGGGTTCGTGCTTAACCGTCCTGTAAATATGCGTGTAGATGAGCTCATTCAGGATTTTCCCGAGTTTGGGTCTTCTGTTTTTTACGGTGGTCCGGTACAGACGGATACAGTGCATTACCTGCACCGTGCCGGAGATTTGTTAGAAGAAAGTTTTGAGGTAGTTCCAGGCATTTATTGGGGAGGGAATTTCGATAAGCTCAAGTTTCTGATTGAGCGAGAGTTGATCACTGCTATGGATATAAGGTTCTTCGTGGGCTACAGCGGCTGGTCTGCGGGACAACTGAAAACAGAATTGGGCCACGGCTCATGGGTTCCTGCCTCCATGGATGTCAACTATTTATTCAAGAGTGATCCCAAATCTCTCTGGTCACAAGTGATGAATAATAAAGGCAATCTGTATTCGGTGATATCGGATATGCCAGATGACGCCAGTTACAATTAGGAGCTTACTGGAAAAACTGCAATCGCTACGCGAGGTCACAGATCGATTTATGTCGGGATAATGCTATAATCCCTAGAACAATTCATTCTAACAGATTTTCTGATGGGGGAAGTGGTTGTTTTGTGTCATCATACGTTATGAAAGCAACCCCATGATGCCTGGATTCGTCATTAAAGCACACTTACACTCACACATGCGACTTCGAATAGTATTACTGATTAACCTGTTTCTTGTAACGGCACTATGCTCGAAAGGGCAAAACGCTGTGGAAAGACCGACTTATGAGACGGTTCGTATTGAGGGGGCCTCTCCAGTCATAGACGGAAAACTAGATGATGCTTCCTGGGATCAGGTAGAATGGAGCACTGGATTTCATCAAAGAGAACCAAATGATAGTGCGCCAGCCAGCCAGCAAACTCAATTTAAAATACTCTATGACAATAGATATCTATATGTGGGATGGAGGTGTTTTGATACCGACCCTGATAGTATAGAGGCTAGATTGTCTCGAAGAGATAATTTTCCGGGCGACTGGGTAGAGATTAACTTCGATAGCTTCAATGACAAGCGAACCGGATTTTCATTTACAACTTCTGCTAGTGGGGTCAAGGGTGATGAGTTTATTAGTCAGGATGGCAATAACTGGGACGATAGTTGGAACCCTTCCTGGTTGACGAGAACCAATATAGATTCTCTAGGATGGACGGCTGAGTGCCGCATCCCATTCTCTCAGTTGCGATTTGGAAATGAAGATGAGCAGACTTGGGGCATTCAGAGTACCAGGAGATTGTTTAGATATGATGAATTTGATACCTGGGCTCCACTCAAGCAAGCTCAACAGGGATGGGTAAGTCGATTTGGTACATTGACGGGGATTAAAGGAGTACGTCCCAGGCGCCCCTTGGAAATTGCACCCTTTGTTCTGGCACAACTGAATACAGGTGGAGAGTTTGACGAAAACAATCCCTTCAGTCAGCGCTCTGAGAGCAGCTTCAATACCGGACTAGATGGTCGGGTAGGCTTGACAAATGATATTGTTTTAGACTTTACGGTCAATCCTGATTTTGGTCAGGTAGAAGCAGATCCCGGAGCAATAAATCTCGATGGGTTTCAAATTTTTTTCCGAGAACAGCGGCCATTCTTCGTGGAAAACAGAAACATCTTCGATTACCAATTGACTCAGGCTGAAACCGGAGGAGATTTCAATTCTGATCTTCTATTCTATTCCCGACGTATTGGCGGACCCCCTCATAGATTTGTAAGTAGCGACCCCTCTACAGGCTATTATGTGGATCAACCAGCAAATTCAACCATTCTTGGTGCAGCCAAAGTGAGTGGGAAAACCCAATCTGGGCTTTCATTGGGTTTGCTAACGAGCATGACTCAGCGAGAATTCGCAAAAATTGACTTCAATGGCGAGCAAAGTGAAACTGAAATAGAACCTTTGACGGTCTATTCGGTAGGCAGAGTACAGCAAGATTTTAATGACCGCAATAGCAACATCGGTTTGATCGTGACTTCGGTCAATAGAGATATACAGACTGATGAGCTGAGTGACCTGCACCGTACTGCAAATTCATTCGGCTTTGATATACTACATAGATGGGACGATCGGGCTTGGTATATAAGCGCCAACGCAGCAATGAGCCACGTAACGGGTAGTGAAGAGTCTATTTTAGCGACTCAAACTGCATTTGAGCGACTCTTTCAAAGACCAGATGCTGATCATTTGTCTGTCGATAGTTCCATGACCTCACTAAGCGGTACTGGAGGAACCGTACGCGTAGGAAACCTGGAAGGAAATTGGGTTTTTGATGCAGGTGTAACCTGGCGTTCTCCTGGCCTCGAGCTAAATGACATTGGCTTTTTGATCAACGCAGATGAAGTCAATTTTTTCGCCTGGGGAGCTCGAAGATGGCAGCAACCATTCGGAATATTCAGAAGGCTTCAATGGAACCACAACATAAACATGTCATGGGATTTTGCAGGCACGCCCCTAACTCGTCGATATAACACGAATGCCTGGATGCAATTCAAGAACTTCTGGTCGATGAATGGAGGGCTAGGGTTTGAGCAGTTGGATATAGCCAAAAACATTCTTCGTGGCGGCCCACTACTTCGTAGACCCGTTGGGTTTGGCGGCTGGTTTGGATTTGGGACGGATAGTCGGAAGCGACTGGTATTAAATCCATCATTCAACGGGGGGAGATCCTATGACGGTAATGTAGCCTCTGCAAACTTCAACCTATTTGTTACCTATCAACCCACGAATGCACTTTCGATGTCCTTTGGGCCAAGCTTCGGAGAAAGTCGGAGAGAAGAACAATACTTTACGACCGTTATGGATGAAGGTCGCGTTGAGTATCTGGTGGGTGAAATTGATCGACAGACGCTGAGTCTTACCCTCCGACTTACCTACAATATCAGCCCTGACTTTACCATACAGTACTATGGACAGCCCTTTATAGCAAGAGGGGTATACTCTGATTTCAAAAAAGTAGCGGATCCATTAGCTGGTAGTTTCTCGAATCGGTTTACGGCTTTTGATGATGGTGAAATTTCTTTTTCAGCTGAAGAGAATAGGTATCTCGTTGATGACGATGCCGATCGGGCTATAGATTTTGAGTTTGGAAATCCCGACTTCAACTTCATGCAGTTCAGATCCAATTTGGTCGCCAGGTGGGAGTATCTTCCTGGTTCTGAGCTCTTCTTAGTTTGGGCCCAGGGGAGTACAATCTTTGGCGACCCGGGATTGAATGTATTCAATGCACTTACAGATGAGCTTTTTGATGGTACCATCACGAATA
>JBCBVN010000431.1:0-3305 GCA_039817625.1 Bacteroidota bacterium | reverse complement strand
AGACTAGGCAATGTTACTGAGATCAATGTTTATGATGCCAGCTACATCAAGTTGCGGCAACTCAGCTTGAGTTATCAGCTCGGCCCGCGTCTGCTGGCCAAGATGCCTTTTCTACAAGGAGCGACCCTCTCGCTCGTAGGCCGAAATCTTTTTTTCTTTAGTAATGGCCTCGATGAACTGGGCCTGGACCCCGAAGCCATCTATACCGCCACCGGCAATGATATCGGCATCGAATATTCAGCCCTGCCCAGCACCCGAACCTTCGGCTTTAACCTCAACCTCAAATTCTAGAGCCCGCCATGAAGAACATAGCTTACTACATTCTACTCCTTAGTCTGGCGGTGCTGGGCGGCTGGTCATGCACCGACGATTTTGCAGAGATCAACACCAATCCCAACGAACCAGACTCCATAGATCCCAGACTACAATTTTCCTATGTACTCAATCGGGCAGCATCTGAGCGCTACGACCAGTGGCGAGGCAATCTGATTTACTGCTCACAATGGGCGCAGCAGCTTTCGGGGGCGTGGGAGGTAGATCGCTACATCACCGCCAACGAAGATTGGCTGCAAGCATGGTGGTCAGACTCCTATCGAAGAGTAGGCAAAGATTTATTCGACATCCTCACTCGCAGCGAAGCAGGCAGCAATCTACATGCCATGGCGACCATCTTCAAGGTCTTTTTCTTTCAGCGGCTTACCGACATGTACGGCGACATTCCCTACGCTCAAGCCGCACAAGGGGCCGCTTTCCCTCAACCCGTCTACGACCGGCAGGAAGACATCTATCGATCTTTTGTGGAAGACCTGCGCCTGGCCATTGGCAATCTCGACGAAGGTGGCGATCAGGTAGGCAGTGCGGATATCCTATTCAATGGCGATGTAGAGCAGTGGCGTCGTTTCGGGCGTTCGCTCATGCTGAGAGTAGCCATGCGGATGAGTAAAGTCAATCCCGACTTCGCCAGAGAATCGGGCGCCGAAGCCATAAACGGAGGGCTAATGCTGAGCAATGCAGATATCGCCTATGTGCCTTTTTCTGGTAGTAGCCCGGATGGGCCTAACGCCAACGGAGTCGGTGAGGTCTTTCAGGACTTTGGTATTACGGGGCACCTGTTCCGCTACAGCGACGAGTTTGTCAACCTGGTCATCAGCAATGATGATCCACGCGAAGAAAATTTCATGCTCACCTATCGCTCAGATGGCACCGTAGATAGTGACGTAGGTCCAGGCGATCACCTGGGGAGGCCCAATGGAATAGACCCGGGAATAGACGACTTTGTCTTTGCCCAACCACGCCGAGATGTGATGGTCGCCTACAATTCTCCGGCCATCTATATGAGTTTTGCCGAATCCGAGTTCTTGCGTGCCGAGGCCATATTACTTGGGTGGGTCGACGGCAGTGCTCAGCAAGCCTACGAAAATGGCGTCTTCGCCGCCTGCAAACAACTCGAACTTTACCCCAATGCAGACCCCATAAGTGATGATGATATCTTCGACTTTTTGGGAGAGCGCGGCGTAGAGTGGGATGAAGAAGACGGCATTGAGCTCATCAATACCCAAAAGTGGATTGCGACCCTCTTCGATGGCTTTGAGTCTTATGCCAACTACCGCCGCTCGGGTTTTCCCGACATCACTCCCGGCTTTTCGGATGGGGAGAGCGGCGGGGAAATCCCTCGGCGACTACGCTATCCCATCAGCGAGCAAGTCAACAATGCGGCCAACTATCAGGAAGCAGTTGGTCGGCTGGATGGCGGCGATGTAATTACTTCCAGGGTTTGGTGGGACGTAGAAGAATAATCCTTTACATTTAAAAACACCTTAGTTCGTTCTAAATAATTAACTATGAAGACACACTTAATATGCCTGGCTGCCATCCTTTTTAGCAGTCCCATTTTTGCTCAAAATTTTGGCTTTCAATTAGATGGTACCGGTGGTGGTGCTACCATTTGCGACAACGATGACTACGACATTGGCAGCGGCTTCACCGTCGAGGCCTGGATATTCGCCGCCGAGTGGAGGGCCGAAGAATGGCAGGGGTCGATCTTAACCAAGGACGGTCAAAACCCCGATGCCGGCTTTGCTTTTCGCGCTGGCCAGGGCGGAATTCTTAGTATGGTCATGTCCGTCAATGAAGCCTGGTTTGAGGTTCAGTCGGATCCCATCATGAATGAAAACCAATGGTACCACGTAGCCGCTCGTGTAGACAACGGTACCTTGACCCTATTCATCAATGGGCAGGCCGTCAACTCGGGCACTTTCTCCGGCACACCCACCTCCAATGACCGTCCACTTAGTATCGGTTTCTCTCCTGGTTTTCCCGGCCGGATTTGGAATGGCACCATAGACGAAGTTCGAGTCTGGAACATTGCCCGCTCCGACACGGAGATCAATGACAATCAGACCGTGGCTCTGACCGGTAGCGAGCCAGGTTTGGTGACCTACTTCCCCATGAACGCCGGTAACGGCAACACCCTGAGCAATTCTGTAAGCTCATCTTGTAATGCAACTATCAACGGGGGCGGATGGTCAGACGGCTGGTCTATTCCGGCTATTGATCTGGGTGTTGTAAGCGTTGCAGCTCCTGATGTTCTGAGCATCTACAAGCGCCCTGTACGCGTAAGCGTTGAGATTCAAAACTATGGCTCTGAGGCCGTAAGTAGCATTCCGGTCGATTTGAGCATCAATGGTATTCCCACCCTCTCCGAGACATACAATGGAAACTTGATGCCCGGCGAAGTCACCTTGTTCACCTTCGAGCGCCCACTCGACTTGCGCGCTAACAACATCAATCTGGTCAGCGCCAATACGGCCCATGCCGATGATGCCAATGGCCTGAACGATGCTGCGAATTATCGCTATCGCAGACCAGATGATGATCGCTTTTTGAGCTTACTACGCGAGCGACAGCACAACTTTGGTTCGGCTGGCCAAACTCAGTTCCAGTCCTTAAACATGCCACGCAACATGGAAGACTTTGAGCAGATACTGCTTCATTTCTCCGTCGAGTGCCCATCGACTGGTTGCGACCCCTGGGATCAGCCCGCCAGTTTCTTTGTAGTAACGGAGGGGGGCGAGGAAATAGAAATTGCTCGATTCATCACTCCTTTTGGTATCGAGTGTGGCAACTGGACGGTGGATGTCACTGACTTCAAAACCATCATGGCTGGCCATGTTACCCTTAAGTCTTTTGTACAAGTTTGGGGACCATCGGGTTGGTTGGTTAATGCCGAGCTGGAATTTCTGGAGGGCAGCTCACCCATTTATCAAGATGTCCACCCACTCTGGCAAGAATTTAACTGGGTATAT
>JBCBVN010000430.1:0-3316 GCA_039817625.1 Bacteroidota bacterium | reverse complement strand
AGAGGCCAGCTCGGTTTATCTCAGGGATTCTCGGTAGAGGTCAATGACATGCACGGCAAAATGAAACAGAAATTAGTGGTGTTAAATTAGGTATTGGCCGTCTTCGCTCTTCCGAAATATCTGTGGCTGTGGCAATAACAGGAAAGTCCCTGGCTGTAAAATATTCGTAAACCGTCGATCCCGGTTTACTTTGTTGGTATTCTTCATCCAGTTCCTGCTGCATACTGACCCGAGAATATCCAACCTGACCACCTGGGTAAAATGCCTCGCCAATCGGACTTTCTACATAATAAGTGGTATTCGGCGCGAATGGAATGCGCTGCGTACTCTTTTCTACATTCACGAGCAGGCTTTCCTCTCTACCGATCTGGGGTTCATTAGCCGCCACACCGCTACTGATAGTAGCTCCCGTTAATGGGTCTTTGGTCTCGTAGGTATATACTTGTGTGTAGCTGACCTGCTGATTGAGGTCGGGCAGCCAATTATCGGTTAATTCGACGCTTCTGACCCTGGAGCCATCTCCAAACTTGGCGAATGAAGGATCGGCAAGTCTGACGAAACTAGCAAAGGGATCAATGGTTTTGGCAAACCCCATACCCAATCGCTGCCTGTGAAAACCTCTGATCGTAGGGGTGACTTCCTCCAGTACGGTCAGCATAGAGAGTAGAATGTCAGTCAGATCATCACCGATCTCTGGCATGTCGTAAATAAGGTGAGGTAGCTCTAATCTGACTTTTTCCAAACCCGCAAAGGTGATCGGGTTCATACCACCGAAACTGCTGGCCTCGTTATTGGCATTCACAGCTCGTATGGGAATGATTAGTTGTGGACCATCATTCACTATTCTCGCTTGAACATTGCCGATATTGAAAGGAATAAATCCATCGACTTGCTCAATATTTTCATTTGAACCTGTCAGCCCGACTCGTGCCTGGAAATACAGCTGTTCCACATCTTCGAAGTACAACCTTTTGACGGATTCTAAATCTACCTCTCCGTTGTCCATAGGAAGGTCGTCGACCTCTACGATTAGATTTAGGTTGGGTTTGTTTAATGGGGGTGAACCGTATGAGTCGGTTGAAAAGTTTCCGGCATCATCTTCGAACCCAATGAGCCTAAACATGCGACCAGCTCGCCTGTCTTGTACATAGGCATAGCTGTCTGGCTCGTATTCGACTTCTATACTACCTCCGCTGGGAAGTTCTATACTTACTAGATTTCCGAGGTCGCAATACTTTTTGTATTCATCTTCATTTTGACTGGTGTACGGGAAAAGTCTGGGGCCTGGGAAATCATTGTTCTTGCCGCGTTGATTGCCCCAGCGATCAAACATATTGTTTCTGAAATTGATGTGGTCGCCCTCGTGGCTAACCTTGTAGTGAAATGTATAAGGATTTTGATTTCCGCGATCATTGTCTTCATAGGTTATGGAGACGGACTTGAGCGTTAGTTTCGGGTGCCTACGGTTTGTGTTTCCATTCGGTCCGGTATCTTTCATGCTGGTCGGCAATCCAGGGCTGACCGATTCTTTATAATCGTGGTAGTCGAAATGTATGGTTTTCAGCGGAACGGCATCGTCACCATTGTTTTCTAACTCGGAAAGGGTATATACCCTGATTTCATCTAGCTTGCGATATCTGGGAAAAGAGCCGTAATCCTTTGGGATGCCTACCTCAGAAATATAACGAAGGTCCTCACGAGGCGAAGTGTAAAAAACAACGCGGTGGGTCTTAGACTCCATATGGTGCACATACCACACTTCTTTAGTACCAAAGGTGTAGCTGCCCATGTCATCGTTTGGATCGCTGAGATTTCCTGGATTGTAGTTGGCTTTTCCAAAACCGACAGGTACTCGCCATCCGAGCAAACCGTCTGATCCTGAAGACCCCCATTCTCCTGATTTGCTATAATTTACCGTGACATACTGACCGAGGTCGTCTTGAGAGGGTCCATCGCCAGTGCGGTCTATATAGTCTGAAGAGAGAACTTCGGTAAGCAAATGTGCATAAGGATAAGCGGGTGTTACTACTTCGTCGTAATATTGATTCGTACCTCTGCTGTTATTTATGCTGGCATCTGTAGCGCTGGTGTAATTTACTAGGCCGTATTTGCCGGCATTTTTTAAGTCGGAAGTCTGATGGGTGTTGTCAAAATCAATCGGATCTGGTATTCTCCCAGATACATTGAAAGTAACTTCTTTTTTAAGCGTATTGTAGGCCGCCAAACCATAGACATATCGCCTGCCCTCGGTGTTGGTAATGCTTATTTGAGAAATATGATGTGGTTCTCTATAGTCATTTACTTCGTAAGTATCTTCCTCATCCGAATCCAGGTGCATACGGTTAGTAGAAAATGCTTCGAACATATATCTAGGCGAAGAATCGTCCTCATTACCTTCCCCCAGAGACAGCTCATTGTATCCTACGAGATTTTTTCGCACGGCGGCATGTACAGCTTCTTCGTTAGTTAGAAAGCTGACCATCTGAGCGCGAGGTCTTCGTGTAGTACGCGTCCAATTGTTGTGATTTACAGCAGGGTTCTCATCGCTTAGGCCTGTTCGGTTATCTGCAATAAAATGGTTTTCAGTGCTTACTCCATTAAGTAAATCTGCATCCTTGATAATGGTATTTATGGGTGAAAATTGTCCTATTGCGGAATGCCAACTTCTGCCTAGTTGTGCGTTTGGCTCGCCTTCCATCATCATAAAGGCCGATTCCCTCAGGTTTGAAGAAGGAGTAAATTTTAATATGTCACTGAAGAAATTTCTGTTTTCCCAATCTCTGATTTGAGCCTGATTGGCAGCTACTTCTATATCGATGCCGGGGTGCACAAAAGCGCCAGCCGTCAATTCTAGACCTGCTGCAGTTCCATCTACTCCAATGGTCTGATTGTAAGGCGGTCTGAAAATACCGACATCATTTCTGGCTACTCGTATTCTGCCACCTACGCCAACACCTGAAACCAGATAGACATCGGGCGTGCCATAAGCCATAGGAAGGCGAGGAGAGTTTTGAGCGAATATTCCATTTTTTTCGCTGTTGTAATCCATAATGGCACGGCGGTCGTTTTCTGCACCGTCGAGATGGAGATAGCCATATGATCGCCTGGAAATGGGACTGCTATTGACAATTTGAGCCGATCTAAATCCGGCGATGTCGATAGCTTTAACAGATACCGGAGTTCCTGGCTTGGGGCCCAATTTTCCTCTAAATGTTGTAGAATAGTTGAAACGAGATAAATCACCTGTCGGAGTATATGTGAACCCACCGAAATTTATTGATCCATTGATCGAAAATAGATTGCTGTTAAATATTTT
>JBCBVN010000429.1:0-3317 GCA_039817625.1 Bacteroidota bacterium | reverse complement strand
TGCTGATGGTAGTCTTTTAGAATGGACTTTTTGCCATGCTTTGAACTGGTGCAGAAGCTCTGAAGCTGATCGCTGTTTTGAAGAATTGTGGAATAGTCTTACCCGTTTTTTACTGGGCTATACTTTAAAATTGAAGTGCTGCCCTATAAAATGAGCAACCCAGTCTCTGGGATACTCCCAACTATAAAGACTACCCGAAGTAAAAAAAGCTAAACACAATCAATCAATGGGTAAACAGAACCCCACCACCGTCGACATCAAACACCCTGACGGTCTAGAAATTACCATCGAAACTGGTAAGTTGGCTACACAAGCTGATGGCTCCGTTGTAGTACGTTGTGGCAAGACCATGTTGTTTTGCTCGGCAGTCAGTGCTACTTCAATGCGCGAAGGTCAGTCCTTCTTTCCACTATCTGTGGACTACCAGGAAAAATTTGCCTCGGCCGGTCGAATCCCCGGCAACTTCTTCAGACGCGAAGCTCGATTAAACGATTACGAGATTTTGATTTCTCGATTGGTCGACCGGGCTATCCGTCCGCTATTCCCCAAGGGCTACATGAACGATACGCAGATCATCATCAACCTCATCAGTATGGATGAGGAGATTTTGCCAGATGCACTGGCAGGTCTGGCAGCTTCTGCGGCTATGATGGTTTCAGATATTCCTTTCCAGGGGCCTATCTCTGAAGTTCGCGTAGCACGCATAAACGGGGAGTACATCGTCAACCCCAAGCGCTCTCAACTGGAAGAAGCGGACCTCGACATCATTGTTGCTGCCGACAAGGACAACATCCTGATGGTAGAAGGTGAGGGTAAAGAAGTGCCCGAATCAGCCCTGGTCGAAGCGCTCAAGACAGGCCATGATGTGATCAAGCTGCAGTGCGAAGCTCAGCTCAAGCTCAGAGAAATGGTAGGTGCTGAAATGCGTGAAGTAGAGGAGGCTGAAGAACATGAAGAAATTCATGAATATGTGAAGACCAAGGCTCTGGAAGGCATACTCGAAGTTGCTCGTGGTGAGCACAACAAAGTAGATCGCAAAAACGGATTCAAGGCCGTTAAAGAGGCCCTCGAAGAAACGGCTACTGAAGAGAAGGGCGAAGAGTGGATGGATGAAAATAAAGGCCACTTGTTCACTTACTTCGACAAGGTGAAAAAGAGTGCCATTAGAAATATGATGCTCGATGAAAGCAAGCGCCTCGATGGCCGTGCTTTTGATGAAGTCAGAGATATTTGGACCGAGGTAGACTATTTACCTTCTGCTCACGGTTCTGCTATTTTCACTCGTGGTGAGACTCAGTCTTTGACCAGTTTGACACTCGGTACTAAGAATGACCAAGCCATGGTCGATATCGCTCATGGTAGCTATTACGACGACTTCATCCTGCACTATAACTTCCCCGCATATTCTGTAGGTGAAACCAAGCCTATGCGCGGCCCGGGTCGTCGCGAAGTTGGTCACGCGAATCTGGCTGGACGTAGTCTTCGTCAGGTATTGCCTGAAGAACGCGCCCACACCATCCGTTTGGTCAGCGACATTTTGGAATCCAACGGTTCCAGTTCGATGGCTACCGTTTGTGCGGGTACGCTCGCGCTCATGGACGGCGGTATACCCATTTCTGCTCCCGTAGCTGGAATCGCTATGGGTATGGTTGCTGAGGAAGGTAAGATTGCTATCTTGTCTGATATTCTTGGCGATGAGGACGCACTTGGAGACATGGACTTCAAAGTGACGGGTACGCGCAATGGCATCACAGCTTGCCAGATGGACATCAAAATTGATGGTCTTCCCTACGAGCAACTGGAGCAAGCCCTCGAACAAGCACGTGTTGGTCGACTACACATCCTCGATGAGATGGCTAAGACCCTGGCTGAGCCAAATGATGATCTCAAGCCCCACGCGCCAAGAGTCGTGAAGATCACTATTGACAAGAGCTACATTGGTGCCGTTATAGGACCTGGTGGTAAGATCATTCAGGAGCTTCAGGAAATGACAGGTACAGTCATCAATATTGATGAGATCGACGGAAAGGGTGAAGTAACCATCGCCAGCTCCGATAAGTCGAGCATTGAAGATGCACTAGCTCGTATCAACAAGATCACCTTCACTCCATCTGTAGGTGATGACTACGAAGGTATTGTTGCTTCTGTTATGCCATACGGTGTATTTGTCGACTTCCACGGAAAGAGTGGATTGCTTCACGTAAGTGAAATAAGCCACAGCCGAATTGAAAATGTCGAAGATGTATTCAGTGAAGGCGATGAGGTGAAGTTCAAGCTGGTTGCCATCGACGAGCGTACGGGCAAAATGCGGTTGAGCCGTAAAGCCATTATGCCAAAAGCCGATGGTACCATGCCAACTGAAGAAGAGTACATGCAACGCAGCGACGAAGGTCGCCGCGGCGGCCGAGGCGGTGATCGTCGAGGCGGTGGCCGTGGAGGTGACCGAAGAGGCGGCGGCGGCCGAGGCCGTGGTCGCGATCGCAGAGATAGAGACTAACAGGAAGAAGCGCCGTTGCAACAGCAGCGGCGCTTTTTAATTTTATACTATCTTAGATACCACGAAATGAGGACTAGGAGTATCTACTCGTCAAGTAGCTATTTCTCGCTTCATGCTGAGCATGACTGAAAAGGAACTGATCGAAGGTGCCCTCAAAGGGAAACCGGCAAGTCAAAGGGGCTTGTTCGACAGGTACGCCCCTACGCTTATGGCTGTTTGTCTTCGATATTGCCGAACCAGAACGGAGGCTGAAGATGCACTTCAGGAAAGTTTTATGCGCATTTTCGACAAGCTTGGTCAGTATAACTTCCAGGGAAGTTTTGAAGGCTGGGTAAGAAGATTGTGCGTCAATGTTTGTCTTCGCACCTACCAGCGTAAACGCTCAACCCATGAGCAAACTGGTTTGGAAACTGTGCCGGAAAGTGCCATGGATCCAAGCGCCTTCAGTAGACTTGGTGAGCAAGAGTTATTGGATATGGTTGCCTCTCTTCCTGAGGGCTACCGCATTGTATTCAATCTTTACGCTATCGAAGGATACAGCCATAAGGAGATAGGTGAAACCCTGGGAATACAGGAAGCTTCTTCCCGGTCTCAGCTGCTTAAGGCCCGCAAACTACTTCAACAAAAAATTAAAAAAAGCCAACGCATCGCCATATGAGTGAACATCCCATAGACCGGATTTTTCGCGAGCGCCTGGCCAACCAAAAAGCCGGCCCCACCGAACATCTTTGGGCAGGAATTGCTCAAAAGCAAAAAGCCATACGAGATCGTCGCAGGCTTGCTTACATGGGTGCAATTTTGGTTGCCCTATCTCTATTGG
>JBCBVN010000428.1:0-3320 GCA_039817625.1 Bacteroidota bacterium | reverse complement strand
CGGAATACTCAGGTCATAGAGCATCCCTCCGAAACTAAATAGGTAAGCCGTTTCTTCATAGGCCAACAACGGACCGATGATGGGCGTATCTGTCCGGGCTCTTAGCCATATTTTAAGCGGTTGTGCCTCGAAGAGCCAATCACTTCTCACTTTAGCCAGTCCAGCGAAAAAATACACTAAACCCAGTTGTATTCGAATGATATTTGTGTAAAGCAGTGGTATAGATCGCCTGGGCTCCCATGATCTTGCGCTCAGGCAATTATCTGCCGGCAACCAGCATAGTAAAAAGGCAATAAGCGCAACCAGATAATAGTGGTTTAGGTACCACGACTGCTCGATGAGCTCCAAATAAGTAAAGGACAAAAAGAGCACAACAGCAGCAAGCCTGTACCAAAGCCCGATGGCTACCAGTAAAGCAGCCAGTGCACTTCCTATGACGAGCGCATACATAAGCCAATCTGGCGAGAGTGGCCTGACCCAACTAAAATACTGATACGTAAAATGAAAGTCGGTACTCAGATAGCAGGCCTCCACCCAGCCCTTGAGCAAGAAGCGTACTTGAGAAACAAAAACCAGTAAGCCAAAGCCAATCCGGAATATGGCCAGTGACCGCCCCCGGTTTTCAAAGGTCCCTGCGATGATTAGACCCCGTTTGGCGAGGGTCTCCGCGATGCTCCGACCTGCGGAAGTCCTCAACATTTTAATCTCCGTCGGTATCGTTCAAGGTTACTGTAGCACCGATTAGGCTCGTGAGATCTACCTTAACTACAGTCAATAGATCTGTAAATTTAGTTTGCAGTGATTCTACACTTGCCTTATCATCAGCAATTAAAGAAGCTAGATCTGTTGCTGTATTTCTCGATTCTATTTCATTGATTTGAGCATCAACGGCTTCTATAGTCTCTTCCAACCTGAGAACAATTCTTTCGTCTTCCCCAATCTCTATCAGGTAATCGAAAAAGCCAAAGCCCTGGACATCGGGAGAATAATTGCCACTCAAGATCTTCTCTGTTTCGAGAAAACCAGCCTTTAGCATACCCAGCGAGATTTGGGCATAAGGAGATTCTATTTGTGTGGGCTGACTGTTTCCTTGATTTTCTTCTCCCAGCGGAATACCTAGTCGATATCGAACTGATTCCTCCAAATGAAAGACCAGGGAATTGATCATTCGATTCTGGCTGCCGAATACCCCTAAATCTGTGGCCGAAATAAATTCTTCCTTGTACTCATCCCATGCTTGCTCAAGCTCTCTGGATATGGTCATCAAGTATTCACTCAACAAAAGCAAATAGTCCAGTTCCGGATTTTCACCCAAGTCTGATCCTACAGCAGAGTCGGCTGCCAACTGATCAAACAGTAGGTATTCTATAGCTGCTAAACCTACTGTGTAGGTATTGGCCTGGTTTAAAGTTTCAACAGAGCGGGATTCACTTTCCAATGCCTCTTTAATTTCCAATATGTTGGCCGGCCAACGGTGAATCTTATTTTTCAGGCGTGTCCTGTCGACCTCTCCCACAAAATACAACTCGCACTGCTTGTAGGTCGTCGCCGCGGCTACCCATGCACTACGCGAATCGGCAAGCTTTGCCTCATCAGGTGCTTGAGTCAAGCTGCTGATGGATTCATATAATTGCTCTGCTTGATTTGCAAATAGTTCGAAAGCGGGTTTTGCTCCGTGCTCATATAGATCACTCAGTTGATTGGCTCTTGCATTCACCAATCGCTCTTCTTTATTGCCACAACTGCAGCATACTAGCACTAATAAGGCCAGCATTCCGCCAGTCAATCCTGCTGGGTAACTCATTACAAAGAATTTAAAAATTTGATTAGTGCCTCGCGATCTTCTACCGTCAATTCTTTGAAAGCATCACGGGTTTGCTCGGCTTCCCCACCATGCCACAAAATGGCTTCTTCCAGATTCGTTGCGCGGCCATCATGCAAATAATTGGTATGCCCGTTCACTTTCTCAAATAGCCCTATTCCCCAGAGTGGAGGCGTGCGCCATTCTTGTCCGGTAGCTAAAAAGTCAGGGCTATTATCAGCTAAGTCAGGCCCCATGTCGTGTAATAGCAGATCGGTATAAGGCCTGATGACTTGATGAGACAATTGTTCAATTTCCGCATGTGCGCCTGTAGTCAGTTTCTCCACATGACAGGCATTGCAATTTAATTCCCGGAAGATAGCCTTACCCCGCAGGACGCTTTGGTCCGACCAGTCGCGGCGTACAGGAACTGCCAGACCACTTACATATGAAGTGACGCGATTTAGCTGAGAAGTGGTCACCTCTGGATTTCCTCCATTAGGCAATTGATCACAGTCTATACCGGGTGGACAGTTTTCATTGGGGAATAGCTCAGATGTGAGTCCCATGTCTCCGGAAAATGCAGAAGCTACTTGCTGACGCACCGTGGGCTGAGTTGCTTTCCAACCGAAGCGGCCAGGCACGAGCTGATTCTCCATTTCAACATGAGGCACATAATTGATTCGGCCACTAATGCCATCGCCATCCAGGTCATCTGGATCGCTCAAATCAATTAGTGTTTGATCTGGAATGGCTTCAAGCAAGCCCATGCCCACCAGATGATTGGCAATTCTGGGTGAAAAGTGCCTCGCTTGTATCTCTCCCTGGGTTAGACTAGCATATCGATATACGGGCTTTCGCAGCTCATATGTAGTACCATCCGGGTATTCACCAGCGAAGTACTCAAAGGATATTTCAATGTCTCCTTCTGCATCTATTCCATGTATGGCGCGGTCTTGCAATTGCCCGCCATAACTGGGATCTGGAATCGGTCCGCCTTCCAGAGTGTTTCCTATACTCATGCGCATCAGAAAGCCGGGCTTAGGATAGGTATCGTCCACCGGCAAGCGCGCACGCCCATCTCGCCTGTGACAACTCGAGCAAGATTGGGCATTGAATAATGGCCCCAGGCCATCAAAACCTTTTGCGGTGTTTCCAGCAGCTACCCAGCTTTGATTGAAGAAAGTGTTGCCTACCCCAAAGGCATTTTTTTGCTCGCGAGTTAAACTGGGAGCAGGCTGGCCAAATGCGATACCAGATTGCATAAAAACCGTAGCACTGCCAGCTGAGAGTTCTTCATTTTCCTCCGGCTGCAACCCCAGTAGCCCGCCCTGATTGCTCAGTGCGTAGAAGGTCACGATGACACAAAAGAAGGTGATGAAGAATAAATACCGGATCACTGTATTTTTTATCTCAGAGAAAATCACCGCTCAAGAAGTATTTGAGCTAATTTTGGCTGGTGGAGCTACCATCGACCTATCCGTGAATGCAGCCATGAAGTAAGTTGAGAATATTGGCT
>JBCBVN010000427.1:0-3362 GCA_039817625.1 Bacteroidota bacterium | reverse complement strand
TCGATCCTCGCTTGAGCTCCTGAGGAGCGAGCTGCGGGATTTACTTCTCCCCGAAAGTTTCGATCCTCGCACGAGCTAAGTCGTTTTTCTCCCACCAAAGTAGTTAAAACATATACATTCTGTTTATTGGGTGGATTTATTGGAACTAAGGAATTCGTTGAATAAGCTGTAGATCCCGACTAATGGCATTATTGATTTGGCTGTAGCAATTGCCACTACTTCTCCTACCGCAGTTTGGAGTTATCAGCCCCAAACGCGAAGTCTAGCCTACTCAGGCAGTATATTTGAGTTCATTCTTTATTTCTTGTGCGCATGTTAATTCAAGATTTTTACGAAGCCTTTGCTCGACTGGATGCGGAGGCTATGGGCCAATGCTATCACGATGATGTCGTATTCCACGATCCAGCCTTTGGAGAGTTGCGGGGCGAACGTGCGCGAAACATGTGGCGTATGCTGTGTTCGAATCAGCAAGGCAAAGACTTTCGCCTCACCTTTTCAGATGTTCAAGCAAATGGAGACCAGGGAAGCGCCAAATGGGAAGCTCAGTACGATTTCAGTAAGACCGGCCGAAGGGTACACAATAAGATTCAGGCACAGTTCCGATTCCAGGATGGACTCATCATCGAGCATAGAGATCACTTCAGCCTACATCGCTGGGCCGGTCAGGCGCTCGGCTTTCAAGGTCAAT
Organism: Bacteroidota bacterium; assembly: GCA_039817625.1. Lineage (GTDB taxonomy): Bacteria > Bacteroidota > Bacteroidia > Chitinophagales > Saprospiraceae > Neolewinella. The sequence goes on along the minus strand of JBCBVN010000427.1, from coordinate 2,674 downwards.
TGCTGGGCTGGACTGGATTCTTCAAGAATAAACTCCAGCTTCAGACCAATCGGTTGTTGGACAAGTTCTCAGCCAATCTCTAAGATAGTGTATCTCCAAACCTAAACTAAGCGGCCGTTTTGGTTATTATTTATGTTTAAAGTCAACTTCATGCAGAGACTCCATTACCTTTTTTTGCTGATGCTACTAGCACCCAGCTTGCTGGCTCAGCCCGATGAAACTCCCGAGACTTCCGAAGAAGAGGAGAAAGAAAAAACACAGGCAGAAGAATACGCCGAGTTCTTAGAAGACTACGCAACCGACGAAGGTCTCTTTACCATTCACCACAAAGATGGTAAGCTCATGTTCGAGCTTCCATTAGATTTGATGGATGAGGAAATCCTAATCGTCTCCCGCATCAGTGGCCACGTACGCAACCTCAATTTTGGCGGAGCCGGAATGCGCTCTCGACCCCAACAGGTAATTCGCTGGCAGATGATGGATGGAAAGGTTCTACTCCGATCTGTAAGCTACAATTCTGTTGCCAACGAAGAAGACCCCATCTACCAATCGGTTCAGGTCAACAATTTCGAGCCCATCATCATGAGCTTTGACCCCGAGAACTTTGGCGAAGACAGTACCTCCGTCGTAGTAGATGTCACTTCTCTCTTTACCAGCGATGTAGCCATGATAGGCCCACTTTCGCAATCGCAGCGAAAGAGCTTTGTCATAAAAGGGCTCGATAAAGATCGCTCCCTTATTGTCCGCAGTAAAGCTTTTCCCGAGAATGTGGAAGTCAGGCACGTACTCACCTATCGCGGCGATCAACTTCCCGACAATCAGGTGACTGGCAGTATGTCTATAGAGATGAACCAGAGCTTCATCAAGCTGCCCGAAGAGCCTATGCAGCCTCGGCTGTATGACCCCAGGGTATCTTATTTTAGTCTCTCACAGATCGATTATAGTCTGGACGCCCAGCGTGCTCAGTCTCGTCGGTACATCACCCGTTGGCGCCTCGAGCCCGTAGACATGGCCGCCTGGGAGAGAGGCGAATTGGTCGACGTGAAAAAACCCATCGTTTACTATATCGACCCAGCCACACCAGAAGAGTGGCGTCCATACATCAAGCAAGGTGTCGATGACTGGCAGGGAGCTTTTGAGGCCATCGGATTGCGCAATGCCATTATGGCAAAGGATCCACCGACCCCGGAGGAAGACCCCGACTGGAGTCCGGAAGATGTGCGCTACAGCGTCATTCGCTATGTATCTACCAGTATCCAGAATGCGATGGGGCCACACGTACACGATCCGCGGACGGGCGAGATACTCGAAAGTGATATCATCTGGTATCACAATGTGATGAACCTATTGCGCAACTGGTATTTGGTCCAGACTGCAGCAGTCAATCCAGAGGCGCGAGGGGTAGATTTTGAAAAGGAAGTCATGGGTGAGCTCATCCGCTTTGTGAGTGCTCACGAGGTTGGTCACACCCTCGGCCTGCCACACAATATGGGCTCAAGTGCGGCCTACACCTGCCAGCAGCTGCGTACCCCCGGTTTTGTACAGGCAAACGGTACGGCACCTTCCATCATGGACTACGCTCGCTTCAACTACGTGGCTCAGCCAGGCGATGGCGATGTAGGCTTGCACCCGCGCATTGGTCCTTACGATTTATGGTCTATCCGCTACGGATATTTGCCCATACCTGAAGCCAATAGCGCAGAGGAAGAACGAGTTATCCTAAACGAGATGGTCCGTGAGAAGGCAGACGATCGTATTTATCGATTTGGGCGTCAGCGCTTCCGCGGCCACGATCCGAGTGCGCAGACAGAAGACTTGAGCGACGATGCTGTAGAAGCATCCAGCCTGGGATTGGCCAACCTCAAGCGCATTATGCCTCAGCTCACTGAGTGGACTGAGCGCGAAGGCTTTTTCTATAGCGATCTCAATGAACTATACGGGCAGGTCATCGGGCAGTTTGGCCGCTACATTGGACACGTTTCAAGCAATGTGGCTGGTGTCTACGAATGGCAGCGCAGCTCAGATGAGGACCGCATCGTTTACGAGCCCGTTCCCTCAGACCGCCAACGCGAAGCTGTAGCCTGGATCTCAGATAACGTATTCACAACCCCAGAATGGTTGATCGACCAGGATATCCTGCAGCGTATTTCACCCAGTGGAGTAGCTGATCGCATCAAGGGCGTCCAGGCTCGTGCGCTTGGCAACCTGATGCTGGTCGCCCGACTCAATCGATTGGCAGAACAGCGAGCCGTTTACGGTGACGACCAGTACGGGCTGTCTGACCTTATGGATCAAACATTTGAAGGCATCTTCAATGGAGATGAGGAGTCCGATACGTACAACCGCGCTTTGCAGAAAATGCTGGTAGAAGGACTACTTAGCCTGATCGATAATGGCGATGCTGTAGCCGATGTCAAAGGGGCAGCTCGCTCTACACTTGATCGTATCCAAGACTTATTCGATGGCCGCTCCAGAGGAGGCGATATGGTGGTCGATGGCCACTTCAACGAACTCGTTCGCATGATCGAGAATGGATTGGATGATGACTAAGTAAATAAACATACTCAGGAGATTTTGAACTCCTGAATAGCAATCCCGTCTGATATAAATACGGGCAGGTGGAAAATTAATTCCAACTGCCCGTATTTGTTTTACTTCCTATTCTTCAAATTAT
>JBCBVN010000426.1:0-3371 GCA_039817625.1 Bacteroidota bacterium | reverse complement strand
AGCGGCCTTTCTTTGCGGCTTCTAATCGGATCTCCAACATCATCAAGTATCATACCGGCATTGTGGTGTGGGTGATTTCTTATCCTATCATCATCCAAGATAGAGGAGTAATTGTATTCGCACGCGGACTATCAGGCAACGAGTAGCCCCCTTCATTGAACAAAAGCGCTTAGTGACCATTTGAGCTTCGATCATTTTACAATCTCACGATTCCCTGACCAATTTTAAAGCCAACATGCAAAAAACATACGCTGTACTCCCTTGCCTTGTATTTCTCATATGTCTAGCCAGTTCACTTCACGCACAACGACCGGGCGGAGGTTACCCCGGACGCGGAGGTGGCGGGCCAACCATTAAAGGCACCATCCGAGGTGAGGTAGTCGATGCCAGTACCGGTGAAGCCGTCGAATTTGCCACCGTCGTTTTGATGAATGCGCAAGACTCTAGTCAGGTAGATGGCACCCTGACCGAGACCAATGGTAAGTTCCGAATGACCGATGTAGCGACAGGAAATTATCTGGTTAAAGTAAGCTTCATTGGGTACGAAGAACTTATGCTGGCCGATGTAGAGACCAGCGCCCGCAAGCCTGATTTTGACCTGGAAAGAATAGAGCTTGGTGCATCTGCCCTGGCGCTAGAAACTGTTGAAGTAACCAGTGAAGCAGCTGTAGTAGAAAACCGAATCGACAAAATCGTATACAATGCTGCCCAGGATGCCACCAACCAGGGAGGCAATGCGGCGGATGTGTTGCGAAAAGCGCCACTCTTGTCTGTAGATCTGGAAGGAAACGTCAGCTTGCGCGGCAGTGAGAACATCCAGGTACTTATAAATGGCCGACCATCGACCATCTTTGCGGGTAGTATAGCCGATGCCCTTCAATCCATTCCGGGCGATCAAATCAAGTCTGTCGAGGTCATCACGACTCCGGGTGCCAGATATGATGGTGAAGGATCAGGTGGCATCATCAACATCATCACTAAAAAAGGTGAGGCACAAGGATTTACCAGCACGGTAGCTACGAGCATTGGCACGCGCCAGAACAGCGCCAACTTGAGCCTGAACGCCGTAAAAGGGCGATTTGGCATGAACGCAGGTGTCAATAGCTTCTGGAGCTGGGCTCGAGTTGGAGAATCTGCATTTTTTCGCCGAGACTTCAACGATGAGGGTGCTACACTCAGCACCTTGGATCAGGGCGGTGAAAACCGCAATCGCATCTTTGGGCTCAATGGTAACGCTGGTGCCTTTTACGATTTCAACGCTTTCAACAGCTTAAACCTGAGCGCACGAGTCAACACCTTTGACCGATTCAACGAGGGTAACATCCTCGGTCAGTTGGTAGACTTTGAAGATGATGACACGGCCGACTTTAACCGCCTGAACGATGAAGTAAATGAACGTACCGGTTTTGACCTCACACTCGATTATCGGAAGACCTTCCCCGAGCAAGAGGGCCGCGAACTGATATTTGCCCTTCAGCTGAGTGGTACAGATACTGACTCAGAGAATGAGTCGCTGCAAGACGGCGATCTACCGATCTATCAGAATGATATTTTCAACTTCAATGACGGCCTCAATTTAGAGTACACCGGTCAAATCGACTACGTGCAGCCCTTTGGAGATGGCAATAAATTCGAAACGGGAGTCAAGGCCGTCCTGCGCCGCATCGATAGCGACTACCGGACTTCAACCAGAGAAACTGACGACAGCCCGCTAATTGACGTTCCTCAGCTGACCGACTTGTTTTTCTACGATCAGGATGTTTATGCTGCTTTCCTCAGTTTCAACCTTAAGTTGGGCCAGAAGTGGAGCACACAGATTGGTGCTCGATATGAACACACGGAAATTGGTGGCGACTACCGGTCGGAGACACCAAGCTTCACACAGGATTACGACAATCTGCTACCCAGCATCATTCTCAACTATCAGATCAGCAGATTTAGCGGCTTAAAGCTTAGCTATACCCAGCGTATCCAGCGCCCAAGCTTGCGCTTTATCAACCCCTATGCAAATGTGGCCGACCCCAACAACATCAGCATCGGCAATCCCTTTCTGGACCCTGAACGGGTGGATCAGATCGAATTGGCGTACAATACTTTTATCAAAGGCATTGTGCTGAACGGGGCGATTTATTATCGCCGAACCAGCGACCTGATCGAGAGCTTTCTTACGGTCGACACAGAAACGAATGTGGGGCAAACCACCTTCCTCAATATTGGTGAACAAGAAAATATTGGCGGAAATATCTTCCTGTCATTCCGACTCTGGGAACGCCTGCAATTGAGGGGTAGTTTCAATATATTCAATTACTCAGCTACCGGTATTCGCAATGGTCAACGACTTAGTCGAGAAGCCATTATCTGGAACGGCAATATAGGTGGATCATTCGATCTCGGGAATGAATGGGCGATTGAAACCTTCGGATTCTTCCGATCTCCGCGACAAACCCTACAAGGATTTAGAGCGGCTTTCAGTCTCTTTAGCTTGGGCCTCCAAAAGAACATCAGTGACAGAACCCGGATCGGACTTCGGGCCATCGAGCCGTTTCTGGAAAACAAGCGATTTGATAACGAGCTCGACGGTGCCAACTTTTCCCAGAATGGCTTTTTCTCTATTCCATTCCGTAGCATAGGCATCAGCATAAGCCATCGATTTGGACAGATCGATTTCAGAGAGCGTCAGCGCAGAAGCCGGATCAGAAATAACGATCAGAAAGACGACGGGGGGAGTAACCAGTTCTAAAAGAATTTAAGGTTCCTGCAATATTGGGTTAGATTCGCCAGGCTTCGAAAATTCCTCGAAGCTGGAACCTCTAGTAATTGCCATGATTTATAGGTCCCTATCAATTATAGGGCTTGTTTGCCTTTTTGCAAATTGCTCTGAGTTTGGATCGTCTAGTGCCAAAGCCGTTAATACCATCCACCCTATTTTGGACAATCCCGCCTTGATTGTATTAGGCACTGTTCAGGATGCTGGTTCTCCGCATATTGGTTGCAATCGAGATTGTTGCAAAGATTTATTTGGCCAAGCTGATAGAAGTCGGCAAGTTGTATCCTTAGGTCTGCTAGACGGAGAAGGAAAACAATACCTTTTCGAAGCCACACCCGACATGAGTAGCCAAATTTTTCAGTTGAACCAATATGTTTCTAATAAGGAACAAAGTATGCCTGATGGAATATTCCTTACCCATGCGCACATTGGCCATTATAGCGGTCTCATGTACCTGGGCAAAGAGGCCATTAATGCTGATCAGATCCCGGTATATGCCATGCCACGCATGATGAGTTTTCTAAAAAATAATGGCCCTTGGAGCCAATTGGTCACCAACCAGAATATATCAATAGTCGAGCTGGAAAACAGAAGAACAGATACA
>JBCBVN010000425.1:0-3381 GCA_039817625.1 Bacteroidota bacterium | reverse complement strand
TCTTATGTCGCTATCTGCATGATGAGCGGGTCAGACAAGAGATTCAAGAAGGCTTGAATGTCGTTGAGAATTAGAACAGTGCTAACGACTTCATTTTCTATGCCAAAAACGGCGACTTCACGACAAGCCGAACCGCGCTGAAAGAGGTTTCCATGCTCTGTTTGCATCTGCTTCAGATCAGCTTGGTCTACATCAACACACTGCTGATTCAACAGGTACTGGCTGACCCCGAATGGATGCATCGGATGGGGCCTGATGAGCTCAGGGCATTGACGCCGTTGATCTATGCCCACGTCAATCCTTATGGCGCTTTCCGGTTAGATATGGCTGAGCGACTGCCGATTGAGGCGATTGCCAGTTAAAGAAAAGCAGCCCTCAGCATTCGAGCAAAACTGAGGGCGCTCGCGCGCCAAAATCAGCGCAAAAGTCCGCTCAAACCCTATAAGCAGAACTTATCAAAAACGGCTCAAATCTGGCATTTTTGCCCTCAGCTTTTTCTAATTGCCCCTGGTGACAGCTACGCTCGCGCGACCCCTACGAAAGGTGTTGAGGAACTGGAAGTCCTATTCCAAGCCGCTTAAGCTGAGATAGAGGTGAGGAGTGATCGCGTTGCTAGAGATTCAACGTAATTTGGCTACTGACTTCTGACAATTTCGGATTGGCAGCAAGTTCGACATATTGCATCAGAAAATCTAGACGATCCTCTGTGCAAGGCTTACAGTTACATGTGCTCGATTCCAAAGATGCCACCTACCCTGGCTGTCTTACTGTCCGAGGCCGCAAGGACAATCGCAGATACACATAGAGATGCTGCCATTATTCGGCTGAACAGGATTAATGGTGAACTGCTAAAAGCCGTTTGACGCTCTAGATCCATTTTTTGGGTCGCCCTCTTCGCTTTTGCTGATAGGCGTTTCATCCATTTCATATCTACAGTTCGGGTCACCCATTAACTACACGGAATACGCAGGCTGGTTAAGTTCGATTCATGCATCCAACTTAGTTTGATCAGCCAATCAAGGGGGTGTTCCTTGAGGTATAAAGACATCACTGTCCGCTCTTACTATTTGAATCACCCTCTTCGCCCCTTCTGGCAAGGGTTACAGTACTTGTAGCCTGTTATTTGAATCACTCTTCAGTCAGGGATGGCTAGGAAATTGTAGGCAGAGCATCAGGGATGAAACTGCGGGTGTAGCTTAAACTTACGCACTGTTAGCCTGATAGCCTCCCGGTGAGCTTCCTCTAAATCATCGATATACATTCTGACAACCATATCCTCAGCAAACTTTACTGCGGCTAGACCATCCTCCTCATTAATGTAGTTCCTAGCAACTCTAGAATTGCCTGCCATCAGCTCCCACTTCTGCTTCATTTCAGCAGCAGGCATCCCAAACAGACCTTTGTAAACAAAGTTAGTCCACTGGCCATATGCCGTTGAATGCACATTAAGTTCTAGTAATAGGTCAGTGTAAGTCTTACGGATGGGTTTTCCTGACTGTCGCTGTATCAGCCAGCGTGTCGTTGCGCGGCTGGCTTTCGCACTGTAAACCCCCTTCAGTGCAACATTCGTTTCAGCGTAAAAACCCTTAATTGCGAACCATCGAAGGAATGCACCTATTTTTTCCCTGGTTGGCTTACGCATCTTCCCAGGATTCAAAAGGATATCCATTGACAGATCAAACCAGTCAGCAACCTCGATGACCTTATAGTCATTACCATCAGTTCCTTGGATTTGAATCACCCTGAAAGCCTTTCCTGATGGGGTCTTGAAAGCTTCCCCCCCAGCGATTTGAATCACCCTCTTAGTCAAGGTTGGCTGAGGAATTCCAATGTGCTTCTCAGCCATGCGAAAGCCGAACCCTACGGATGGCTCACCCTCGCCTAACCCGTTAGGGTCGATAACGATGGCTGTAAATTCTCGATCTTCATAAGTGACCACAACGAGGTCGCCAGTTTGAATAGCCATAGCTGAGTGGGGAAGTAAATACAGAAACGAAAGGGTGAACTTTTAATTCATAGTTATTCAGAGCTAAGCGTACGTAGATAATAGAGCATTAGTACCAGCTCGTCATGATTGAGCTGATACCGACGCTTCCCATCAAAGCGACTTGCAATGAACTGATTGATTTCCTCCATCGTCCAGTTTAGGCTTCGAACTTGGGCCTGAATCCCTCGAATCACGTCATCCTGCTCAGCATCTATTCCAGAATGGGAGGGAGGATGAACCGTAGAAGCCGAGGGCGTTGAAGGAACCAATCGCAAAACAGGTGGCTTAGGCTGTGGAAAACTCGATTTTTTCTCCCCCCGTACCCCCCTCTTGGAAGATTTTTTAAATTCTTTTTTGAAAGAACCCTCACGCGGGACGGGCCTACACTTCATTATTTCTTGGTTTGTGTGTAATTCCTCGTTATCAAAGGATTCTAGCTTGATTTCTGACGATGGTGGCTGCGGCTGAATATGCTCTGGATCGACTGTAGAATCGGGTATTACACACCTTTTTTCTTGCTCTTGATGCTTGGGGTGCCACAGGCCCTTATGCCGGTACAGCGTCCCTAGACTGGTGCCTGCTAGTTCTGATATTGCTTGCGCTCTGGCGGTGATTGCTTCGGGCAGGCGATCTTCTTCTTTTAGGATTGAGATTGCGCTTTTGATTTCTTCTTGGGCTGTTTTTGACCGGCGCTGGTTGAACGGCACTACGTTATCGGCTTGTCGCTCTTTGGCATGGGTGCCCAGCGGCCAGTAGTATTTCTCTACTGCTTTTGCCCAGCTACGTGATCGCAGCTCGATTTGATGTTGGTGGCTACACCATTTGGCATAGCCGGGGGCTGCGATCGCTGTTTCGCGGATGTACTTGACTAGGGCATCGCCGCTTAGCTCTTTGAAAACGACGCCATAGCAGCCGATTTGCTTGAGCAGATGATTGGTTTGATGTGGGCCGCTCCACCCTTCGGCAATGAAGATTTCTAAGTCCTGCCGCCACGCTTCTACGTTGTTCAGACGACGGCGCGGCTTTTTCAAGCGATTCTGGCGGGCGATCAGCAGGGCGCTGTTGAGTTCAGCCATGTCCTGGCCGATGGTGGCGATATCCCATATTCGGAATAGGTCACTCAGCTGGTTGCTGATGCCTTGAAAGTCTTCGTCTAGCAACCAGGAGCCTGTTTCTGGCTGGAGCGGCAGACGGTGGCCTTTGTAGAGGATCTTGGTGACAACGCCGTAGCTTTTGTCGTTGGGGAATATCTCTAACTGGCCTTCTTTGACTTCAAAGCCTTGGGTCTGAAGGCAGAATTTAACACCGACGGCCAGATTAAACGTGTTGACCGCGCCGTTCAGTGGGAAGTACAAGTGCAGGCCATCACTCCAGCTTGAGCGCACTAGCACTGT
>JBCBVN010000424.1:0-3413 GCA_039817625.1 Bacteroidota bacterium | reverse complement strand
AGGGATAGACTTTAGAGGCGGGAATCTTCTTTTGTTGATGCGTGAATTGCAGCTGTCCTCGACCGGGTGTCAGGTGGCCAGCTAATAATCGGAGCAGGGTAGACTTACCGCTTCCGTTGGGGCCACTGATCCCATACACCCTGCCTGATTTGAAATGATGGCTAAAGTTGGCGATGATCCACTCGCGATCGAAACGCTTAGAAACTTGCCTGCATTCGATGTCCACGGCCTAATCGTGATTGACTCGGTTGCCGTTGATCTGCTGAAAGGACCTCAAGATGCCGGTATGCTCGGTCTCTTTGATGAAGTCCAGGACCTGATCGCGTTCTTCGCAAGGCCCTACGCTTTCCCTGATCTCGACTATGGCATTGCTGAGGTTGAGGCCTTTGACGAATAAAATTCGGTAAATATCATGAATGACGTTGATCTTTTCCGGCTGAAAACCTCTACGCTCCAGGCCGACTCTGTTGACACCTATGTAAGATAGGGGCTCTCTGGCAGCTCTGATGTACGGCGGCACACTTTTGCGCACAAGACTGCCACCTGCAATGAAGGCATGTTGGCCTATTCGGGTAAATTGTTGTACGCCAACCTGGCCTTCGATGACCACCCAATCTTCTACCAGTACATGACCTGCAAGATTGACGTTATTGGCAATGACAACGCGATTTCCCAGAATACAATCGTGAGCGACGTGCGCATAGGCCATAATCAGGCAATCTGACCCGATACGGGTAGTGCCAGCTGCGGCTGTTCCTCGATTTACAGTGACAAACTCTCTGATGGTGGTATTGTCGCCGATTTCTGCAGTGGTACTTTCTCCTTGAAATTTCAGGTCTTGTGGAATCCCTGAAATGACTGCTCCGGGAAAAATGCGAACCCCTTTTCCAATGCGGGCACCGGAAAAGATGGTCACATTGGGACCGATCCACGACCCAGCACCTATAACTACGTCTTCCTCGATCACAGCAAAAGGCCCTACCTCAACATCTGGAGCGATGTTGGCGGCAGGATGAACGACACTGAGGGAGTGAATGGCCATAAATTAGGTGCGCTTAGTAATTTGAGCGATAAGCTCGGCTTCGGAGACTATTTTGTTACCAACGTAGCAAGTGCCTACCATTTGTACGATACCTCTTCGGACTGGTGCGGTCAGCTCCATTTTGATGAGGAGTGTGTCTCCTGGTACGACGAAGCTCTTGAATTTTGCTTTTTCGATTTTAAGAAAGTAGGTGTCCCAATTGCCGGGCTCATCTCTTTGGCTTAAGACGAGTAGCCCACCAGTTTGAGCCATGGCCTCAATCTGCAACACACCAGGCATGACTGGGTTGTCGGGAAAGTGCCCTTGAAAGAAAGCTTCGTTTCCAGTCAGATGTTTCAGGCCCACGATATGATTGTCTCCTAATTCGATGATTTTGTCAATCAGGAGGAATGGATACCGGTGGGGCATATACTTTTTGATGCCCTGCAGGTCAAATACCGGTTCTACATTTGGGTTGTAGACTGGCTTGCCTTTGAGTCTTCGCTGATCGATCCAGGCTTGCTTGAGTAGCTTGGTAAATTCAGCATTTACCGTATGGCCAGGCTTTGTGGCTAAAATCCGCCCTTTGATCGGCACACCGAGCAGGGCGATATCGCCCATGATGTCGAGCAGCTTATGCCTGGCTGGCTCATTGTGAAATTGTAGGTCTAGCGTATTTAAAATACCATGCTCGGTAACGGACACACTTTCTTTGCCCATCCTTTCTGCTAGCTTATCGAGCCGATCTTGCGGAATGTGTCGATCGGCGATGACGATGGCGTTATTGAGGTCGCCGCCTTTAATCAGTTCTTGCTCGAAAAGCACTTCCAGTTCGTGCAGGAAGACAAAGGTTCTGCAAGGTGCAATTTCTGTACTGTAGTCTTCGAGTTCGTTGAGCGTAGCGTATTGCTGCCCCAGAACCGGACTGTCGAAATCGATCATGCATCGGATGTCGAAGCCGTCGTGCGGTAGGGCGATTAACTCAGAACCGGTCTCTGGATCGAGAAAAGAAATGGGCTCTTCGACCACAAAATACTGTCGATCTTCCCCTTGTTCGGTTCGACCAGCCTCATGGAGCAACTCCACGAAAGGTTTTGCACTGCCGTCCGCGATAGGAATCTCCGGGCCATCCAATTTGACGAGCACATTGTCGATTTGCATGCCAGACAAAGCAGACAGCAAATGCTCTACCGTATGGACTACGGCTTCACCATTTTTGAGGGTTGTCGATCTGTCGGTGCTATAAACTTGCTTGACATCAGCATTGATAACAGGCTCTCCTTCCAGATCGGTGCGTTGAAACTTGATGCCATGGCCAGCTGGTGCGGGCTCAAATTGTAGAGTAACTTTTGCACCTGTGTGCAAACCTATGCCTGCCAATTCGACAGAATGGTCGATGGTTGTCTGCTTCATAAAATACGGCTGATCGAAAACTGAAAATTCAGCAAACAGTCGCTAACTGGGTGCAAAGGTAGGGAAATTTGGGAGTAGGGGGTTAGGGTTTTTGCACCAGTCACGCTTACCTGGATAACTTCTAACTGATTAGAGGTCGCGCTTCGGGAGTGCGCGTGAGTGGTGCAGTATTCAATTAGCGTTTTAGAATCGTCCTCCTGAATCTTCCAGTTCCCAAATTTTACCGCTGAGGTCAAATTCGCGAAACATTTGTTTGGCCTCTTCAATGGTCCATTTTGTCCATTGTGGGTCCAAATGATTGCCGTACCATTTCCTTGAAAAGTTCCAAATTTTCTCTATTGGCTGAATGTCCCCTTTGGGTATGTGGTGCTTTAAAGCCCATTCATCGATTTGTTGCTCGTTTTCAAAAATGAGCATATTGCTACAGGTGTATATCACATTGTCCCATGCATTCTTCATGGGTGTTGGGAAATGAATGTAGTACCCTTTTTCATGAATTTCGCCATCAACTATATTGATTTCGATTTGCTTCGTTTCCCCTCCTATGGTAGTGGTGATCTTTACCTGGCTGTCGAGTAAGGCGGCCACACCGAGGGAGCACCAGGCACAATTTCCCCACCAACCACCTCGGTCTGATTCTACGTAAAAGTTAGTCGGTGCCAGAGAGAATGGGTGGATTACCCAAATCTTAGGTTCGTTCGGATGCAAGACCACACCGTGATAATCCTGTAGCTTATATAAGCCTTCAATGACCTTATCCTCTTTAACTCCTAAGGTGTTTGCCAGGTCTGCGACGCTGGGTGCATATCCATTTTCGAGGATGTTTTGAAGAATGGTATAGTGAAGGATTGAGTTTGATAACATTATGCTTGGGCTACTCCTTTGTCAAACTTAAATAATCTACTTCACTCATAGTGAACTTTCCCGTAAACGGTACGATTCTATTCCAATTCTTACACTGAAACTGGCCATTTGCAAT
>JBCBVN010000423.1:0-3461 GCA_039817625.1 Bacteroidota bacterium | reverse complement strand
AACTGGAAATCTTGCAAGTGCTCTGGGACAACCAACCTTGTAGTGTCAGATTTATTCATGAAGCTATATCTGAGCATAGAGAGATTGGATATACTACGATACTCAAGCAAATTCAGCGCATGCAGGATGAGGGTCGCCTTAGGAGAAAGCCAGGCCCTGGGAAAAGCTATTTGTATGAAGCCACAGAGGCGGCCAGTGAAACGCGTAAGCATGTGCTGGATCGAGTGGTCAAAAATGCTTTTGGCGACAGCATGAGTGAGCTGATGCTGCATGCCTTAGGAAACGGAAAAATTACGGATCAGGAAATAGCTAAGATCAAAGAGCTGATCCAAAAGCTGGACAACGAGTAAACGCCCACAAAAAAATTAATCCCCATGACTCAGGAGTTAATGTACCAATTGACGCAATCCTTAGGCTGGACTGTTTTGCACGCCCTATGGCAGTTTGGTTTGGTCTCTCTAGTATGTTGGATTGTGCTCAGCAACCTAAGGCAGCTGGACTCACGACTCAGGTATTGGATTGCTTTTTCCAGTCTGATCATCGCTTCATCCTGGTCCATATCCACTTTTCTACAAACCTTGTGGGTTTTTGAAGGACAGACTCTGCAAGCAGTATTTGAGTCCGCTACATTAACCAATCTAGCTGGCAGCGATACACTTAGCGGCATGGCGGCAGTAACTACTGCCAGCCCGGTAAGCTGGTCTACCTGGATGAGTACACACATTCATTGGATAGGTATTGCCTGGTTGTTTGGGGCTTGCTGGTACGCGCTCAGACTAGCCTTTGGACTAAAGCAGGTCGGCGAGTTGAGACACAATGGCTTGATGGATGCCTCTGACTATTGGAAGAATCGCTTCAGTCAGTTGATTCAAGAATCGGGTCTCGACCCCAAAAAGATTAAAATTCAGCTGTCCGGCAAAGCATATGAACCAATTACTTTAGGCTTTCTACGACCGCTCATCATTCTGCCGTATAGTTTAGTCGGAGAAATACCTCCTGCACAGTTGGAAGCCATTGTATGGCATGAGCTTGCTCACGTTCGCCGGAATGATTATTTGTTTAATTTGATTCAACGCTTACTTCTTAGTTTCTTTTTCTTTCACCCCGCAGCCCACTGGATTTCTCGCCAAATAGACCGCGAGCGGGAGCATGCCTGTGACGATTACGCTGTAAAAAGATCCAGTAATCCACATGCTCTGGTACGCGCACTGGCCTTTTTAAGCTTGGGCTGTCAATCATCAACTGAGTATGAACTAGCTATGGCAGCTCGTGGGCGTCACCATGGTATATATACCAGAATGCAACGCTTGGTTGATACCAAATCTCCCTCAAAGACCATGAAAACGAATCGTTTATTTCCACTACTATTCTTTGTGTTACTTGGCGGTGCCATGCTCACTGCCACCACAGATGAACAAGCCAAATCTTCCCTGGATTTTGAATCCTTCACGCTACTTGGTGAAGAGAAGATTGAAAATGCGTCTGACTGCGTAGAAGTAATCGTCGTAGATTCCTTACCCCCAGCTGCTATCGAGCGACAAGCTGAGCGACTGGCTATTATAGAAGAACGACTTTTAGAGCAGGAGGAACGACTACGTGAGCAAGAAGCCAAGCTAGATGAGCGCGAAGCCAATTTGGACGAACGTGAAGCTATGCTGGACAACAAAGAAAATGCTGAGGAGGAACAACTCCTTACCAGCTCACGCCCAGAACCAATAGCGACCCCTGACGCCTATCCTAGTCAGGCTGTAGCACTGGGTGAGGTTATGACCGCGCCACTGGGTACAGATTTTTATGGAGATCTACACTCTGGCCTTTTAGAGCTATTGATGAGAGACCGCCTGATGTCTCCTGAAGATTGCGCGGCGACGCTCCATATTTCTCCAGGAGCACTCGTAATCAATGACAGGCGGATATCTTCAGATATGGCCAGACCATATTCGGCTCTTCTAGCCCGTTTCAGGATAATCAGGACTCCGGGTCGTCAGATCCGAGTAGAGAGACAAGGGTTGCGCATAGGGCATCCAGGCCAGGAAGCTTGCAGCTGGGAAGGAGAAGTCTGGTCGGCAGGCTAAGCCTCAAGTATCATTCAGATACAACAGCAATCTGGCCTGAACCGTCAACTGCCAGGCGACTAATGTTTCGAATTCCATAGAATCGCAGGTCTACAACTTCTCGCCACTGTGGATTCCTGATCCGATCGTAGTGGAATATCTTGCTGCCCAGTCCCATAAGCAAGCTACCGTCAGGGAGAATTACAAAGTCTTCTTGACCTGGCAGTGTTTCAGCAAAGATGCTTGGCTCATCTGCCAATCGATACAAGTTCTTTTGCATAATGAACCAAGGGCCACTATCGGATTTTTGAACGTATAGCAAGTTGCCATTTGGCAAGCGGCTAAAAGTGCGCCCTACGTTTCTCGCGATGCCCTGAGGCTGATCGCTATCTGGAGAAGCTAGAGCCAATTGATTGGGCTGCCCCAATAAGAACAAGGCCACCTGCCTTTGATTAATCCATTCGTAGTAGCCAATACCTGCCAGATATTTGAAAACGGGTTTACCGTTCGTACTTCGATCAAGGGGAAAATCCCATAGCCTGAGGATGGTATCTCTACCGACAAATTCTTGCCGAACCGCGCTAAATCGTTCTGTAGCTCCAATAGGCTTAGGGCTGAACTCTCCGGAAATGGTTCTGGTGACTCGCGTCCGGGTTTGGTTTTGTAGATCGAAAGAAAAGATGTCTGGCTGGGGCATATCTGGCAACTGAACAGCCATTAGCATGGTGTTGCGATCTACAAATTGCGGCTGATTGTTGAATCCTCGCTCGTTGAATGCTGTCAAATAGCGCGGATTATTAAAGGTAAAACTGGTATCTACTCGACTGTAGTCAAACATATAGACCTTAGTATTTGGCAATTGCGCAAATAATGGTGTAGCTGCAAGGACAGTCCAGATGAATAAAAGATAACGCATCTCAAATCGGGCTTTGCGACAAATGTAGGCAATATGAATTGACTACAGGTTAAGTAAGTCACTCATACCAAACACACCAGATCGGCCCAGCAACCATTCGGCAGCTGCGATAGCCCCTTTGGCAAAACCTTCTCTGGAATGAGCTACATGGCTAATTTCAATCTCGTCGATTGCAGATTTCCATGTCAAGCGATGTGTGCCGGGCGTTGGATCGATGCGCTCTGAGTAAATAGGGAGGATCGTTTTAGCTACCTCACTTTGAAATGAAGGTTCTACCAGTTTCCAATCTTCCAATCTATCGACTTGATCTACGACAGCCTTTGCTATGGTTATTGCAGTTCCGCTAGGCGCATCTCGCTTACCCGTATGGTGTATCTCTGTTAATGAGGGCATATAGGCTGGCTGACGGTCCATCCACTTGGCCAATTGCTGATTGAGGGCAAAAAGGAGATTTACTCCCAAACTGAAATTGCTGGCATAAAAGAAGCTGC
>JBCBVN010000422.1:0-3465 GCA_039817625.1 Bacteroidota bacterium | reverse complement strand
ATCAGCGAAGGCTGTAATGCTTGTCATAGTCAGATGATTCGACCTTTCAGATCGGAAACCGAACGCTATGGCGAGTACTCCAAATCGGGTGAATTCATCTATGACCGCCCTCATCTGTGGGGAAGTAAACGAACGGGACCCGATCTGCATAGAGTGGGTGGGAAGTATCCCGATAGCTGGCACTATACCCATATGGAGAATCCGCAGGGTATGAATGAGACGAGTATCATGCCAGCCTATCCCTGGCTACTCGAAAGAGAACTCAATACCCACTATACCTCTGCTAAGATCCGGACTCTCATGGCACTGGGTACGCCCTATACCGATGAGTATGCCGATGGAGCGGAAGATGAGCTACAGGAGCAGGCTGCGGAAATAGCCAACAACCTGCGGACTCAGCTTCCGGACCATCAGTATCTGCAAAATGATGATCGACTTGAGCACAAGCAAATTGTGGCCTTGATTGCCTACTTGCAGCGATTGGGAACCGACATTTCAAGAGTAGACGAAGATGAAGGAGAAGAGTAAGGCTCTTATCTGATTATTATCACCTTATAAATTCAAGCAATCATGGCCAAGTATTTATTAGCTGGAGAATCGATCAACTGGCTGGCCGTATTCGCCCTACTGACCTTCATGTTCATTTTTGTCATGGCCGCTGTACTGGCCTACGGCAAAAAGAAAAGTCGCTATGCCGAAATGGCGGCCCTACCCCTCGATGATGGTGCTATAGAAACCCAACAGGACCAGCACGAAGCAGATAAACACATTTTAGAAAACACACCACCTGCGGAAGTCTAAATTAAATCACGCTCCAATACTACCTATCTAATGCTTTACACAACTTCTGCAACGACCACTAAATTTCGAAAACTGCTGCTGGCAGGATTATTGGTGTATGTACCTATGCTCTCCAAAGCTCAGGATGCAACAACGGAAACCGTTGCACAAATGGGTCTTTGGGAGAGTATGAATATGCCGGAGAAAATGCTGGTTGTGCTCTGCGGACTGATGATTGTCGGCGCTATTTATACGGTTATGCATCTGAATAGTGCGCTTATGCACATTCAGAAGATCAGAATCCTTGAAGAGTATGCACCCGATCTGCTCGCTGCTCCAGAAGCAGCTAAAGAACTCGTGCAATCTACGCCCTGGTGGAAGAAACTCAAGGAATACTGGACGAAGGCCATTCCACAGGAACAGGAGGCTGTGCTCATGCTAGACCATGAGTATGACGGCATACACGAATTGGACAATCGCCTGCCGCCCTGGTGGTTGGGCATCATGTACGTGACTACTGTCTTTGCCTTTTTGTATATAGGCTATCAGCATTTTTCGGGCTATGGTATATCAAATGTCGAGCAGTATGCCCTCGAAATGGAAGAGGCTCAATTGCGTATTGATGAATTCCTGGCTACACAGGCCAACTCCGTAGACGAATCGAATGTGATCGCCCTGGTGGCCGAAGACGACTTGTCAAAAGGAGAAATGATCTATGCCGGAAACTGCGTGGCTTGTCATGGCGCATTTGGAGAAGGAACGATCGGGCCTAACTTAACAGATGATTACTGGCTGCATGGCGGATCTATAGCCGATGTATTTACGACCATCAAGTACGGGGTGGTAGAAAAAGGTATGCAGGCATGGAAGACCAATCTCAGTCCGCTACAGATGCAACAGGTAGCCAGCTACATCAAAAACATGCGCGGAACAGAACCTCCCAACCCCAAACCGGCCGAAGGAGAGCTCTATGTTGAAGAGGAAGTTAGTGAGCCTACAGAAGAATTGGAGTCTGACGAGGGAGAAGTAACGACCTCTGAGGAAGAAGAAATACCCAGCGAAAAATAAAATCTATCTCAAGGGACCTGAATTGACTGACCAGCATGGTATCTTCTCCAGAGCAAAAAAAGGGTGCGAAAAACAATAAATCAAACGAGAATTTTCGCGACCACATTTCTACGGTAGATGAATCGACCGGTAAGCGTATTTGGGTTTATCCAAAGCAACAAAAGGGGTTTTACTACAAGCGGCGCACATATGTGAGCTATATACTGCTGGCCATTTTATTTGGGCTGCCGTTTATTAAAATTGGGGGCGAACCGATCTTATTGCTGAATATACTGGAGCGCAGATTTATCATTTTTGGAATGATATTCACTGCTCAGGACTTCTATATTTTCGCGCTTCTTATGATAACGGGGGTCGTTTTTATTTCTCTGTTTACCGTCATGTGGGGAAGGCTCTTCTGTGGCTGGGTCTGTCCTCAGACTATTTTCATGGAGATGGTCTTCAGAAAGATCGAGTATTGGATTGAGGGTGATGCCAATGCTCAAAAACGATTGAACAAAAAACCCTGGGATCGAGATAAATTCATTAAAAAATTCAGTAAGCAGGCTATTTTCCTGGCTATTTCTGTCTTAATTGCTCATACTTTTCTATCCTATATTATTGGATGGGAGGCCGTCTTTGCCTTAGTGACCCAATCACCGAGTAGAGACTGGACTGGATTTTTCTCTATGGTCGCCTTTACGCTCGTATTTTATGGGGTATTTGCTTACATGAGAGAGCAAGTTTGTATTGCTGTTTGCCCCTATGGCAGGCTACAAGGCGTTCTGAATGGTGAGAGCACGGTAAATGTCATTTACGACTGGGTCAGGGGTGAGCCGAGAGGCCGATTAAAAAGAAGAAAATCGGCCGAGGAGCAATCGGCACAGGGCGATTGTATCGACTGTGATTTATGTGTTCAAGTCTGCCCTACAGGGATAGATATCAGAAATGGCACACAAATGGAGTGCATCAACTGTACCGCCTGCATAGATGCCTGCAACTCCGTGATGAAAAAGATCAATCGAGACCTGGGACTGATCAGATACGACAGCCATGAAAATATCGAAAAAGGTCGCAGCAAAAAGGCCAGGCCAAGGGTTATGGCGTATTCAGCTGTATTGCTGGCTTTACTGTCTTTGGATGTCTTCCTACTGACCTCCAGGTCTGATATCAACAGCACCATAGTCAGAACCCCCGGCCTACTCTACCAATACAATGATGATGGCAGTCTAAACAACCTCTACAAATACCAGCTTAGCAATAAAACCAATGAGGACTTACCTATAGAATTTCGGCTGCAAGAAGGCGTCGATGGCGAAATTCGGGTAGTCGGTAAAGATCCTATCGCCTTACCTGGGGAAGTCACGGAGGGTGTCCTGTTCATAGACCAACCCGTAGATGAAGGGCCTAAACGATTAACGATAGAACTCTGGTCGGAAGACGAAATGGTCGATCGAGTCAGAGTCACATTCGTAAGGCCCCGATAAAAATTGAAAATTATGAAATTCCATTGGGGCCACGGCATCGCTCTATTCTATTGCACCTTTGCAGCCTGCATGTTTTTTGCGCTGTTCAAGAGCTTCAGCTTTGACAATATCCTCTTCGTAGTAGTTATCCACCACCAGGCTATTGTCAAAG
>JBCBVN010000421.1:0-3479 GCA_039817625.1 Bacteroidota bacterium | reverse complement strand
CTGTTGTAAAATCGTTTGTTGGGGCCAGGTAAGCGGCTAATTCAATAGTCGTACCTTCTCGGGTACCACCTTCATTGTAAACGATACCTACGCCTGATGGAGTCAGGTCGAAGGCTATATCCCAGCTACCCATTTGTATGGAAGTGGTGCTGCCGGTTTCAATATCAAAGAACACTTGATTCTCATAGTTGGGCTGCATCGAAACGATGCGTTCTTCCACTTGAGCCTGTAGGGTAAAACCCATTATGAGCAAGACTGATAGGTATAAATGCTTCATTGTAATCCGAATTGAATTGAAATTCAAAATTACAAGTGGGGTGAGGGGCTACCAAGTATAATTAGACTTAATTTGATTAAATCTAAATAAGATGACAAGAAGGCTACACTTTGTTGCCTTTGCTACCGAAAGCAGGGCAAAATCAAGTGAAAAGAAGCAGGGAATTACATCCTGTCGGGCATCTGTATACCTAGCAGGTTCATGCCTGTTTTCAGGACTTGTCCTACGGCCTGGCAAAAGGCTAACCTAAAGTCTGCAGCACCTGCTTTTTCGGCATTGAGTATGCTGTGATCGTGCCAGAAGCGGTGGAAGTTTTTGGCCAATTCATAGCAGTAGTTAGCCATCAGTGATGGGTCGTAGTTTTCTGCCGCTTCATTGATCAAACCTGGAAAAGCATGGAGCTGCTGGATGATCTCGCGCTCTATAGATTCCAGGGCACTATATTGGTTGATGCTGTCCAATTGGCGATCGCCAGCTTTGCGCCAGACAGCCTGCGTCCGCACATAGGCATTTTGCACATAGGGGCCGGTTTGACCTTGGAGGTCTACAGCTTCCTTGGGGTTGAAGGTCATGCGCTTGGCAGGGCCAACCTTGATGATGAAAAACTTGAGTGCAGCAAGGCCGATCATTTCTACGATCGCTTCGCGTTCAGCTTCGCTGAGATCACTGGTTGTTTCCCGCTCGGCGCTGGCCATTCTAGCTTCATTAACGACTTCGGCCATTAGATCATCGGCATCGACGATGGTGCCTTCACGGCTTTTCATTTTTCCTGTGGGCAGGTCTACCATGCCGTAGCTCAAATGGTGGAGGCCATCGGCATACGGTTCTTCTAGTCGCTTCAATAACTCGAATAGGGTAGCGAAATGGTGATTTTGCTCATCAGCCACTACATAAACCATACGCTTAGCACCGAAATCATCATACCTGAGTTGGGCAGTGCCCAGATCTTGAGTGATGTATATACTCGTACCGTCGCTGCGCATGAGGGTCTTCTCTGACAGCTTGACGTCGGTGAGGTCTGCAAAAACAGAGCCGTCGTCTCTTTTATGAAATACTTCTTTCTGTAGACCAGCCTCGATCATGTTCTTGCCTAGCTTGTAGGTCTGAGACTCATAGTAGAGTTTATCGAAATCGACACCTAGTCGCTGATAGGTAGATTCAAAACCCTCGTATACCCAGCCGTTCATTTGTGTCCAGAGTTGCACAACCTCCGAATCTCCAGCCTCCCACTTGAGCAGCATGTCTTTAGCCTGTGCACCAAGTTTGCTGAACTCATTGAAGTAGCCGGTTTTAGCAAAGGCTTTAAAAAAGCTTTCCTGACTTTGATCTTCTCTAGCCTTAGACTGATATACGGCTTGTCCCTCCTGGCTAGCCTGCCACTCCTTGTATTCTTTCTGGTACGCTGTCTCGAAACGAACGTAGTAATCCCCAACAAAGTGGTCAGGCTTTATACCTGTGGATGCGGGTGTTTCACCTTGACCGAATAGCTTCCAGGCCAGCATAGACTTACAAATGGCTATGCCTCTATCATTGATGATCTGGACCTTGACGACATCGTACCCGGCAGCATCTAATAGCTGACTGGTTGACCAGCCGAGTAAGATGTTTCTGATGTGGCCCAGATGGAGTGGTTTATTGGTATTGGGGCTACTAAACTCGACCAATACTCGCTCTTCTTTAGGCGCTTGACGGCCAAACTGACTATCCGCGTAGATGCCTTTTAGAAAATCTATCCAATAAGCGTCAGATACGACAAGATTGAGAAAGCCTTTAATAACATTGAAGTCACTGATATGCGCTAAGCGATCGACCATCAATTGACCCAGCTGCTGACCGATTTCTTCTGGTTTAGCTTTAGCCACCCGAGTGTAAGGGAAGGTAACAATAGTATAATTGCCCTCAAACTCCTTACGCGTGTCTTGTAGCGAGGTTGGGAGGCCTGAGGCTTCCTGGCCATAAAGTTCGATCAGGCTTTCCGCCAGTGTTTTTTGTATGGAGCTTTGAATATCAGTCATAGCGAGTGCAAAAGTATGGAGAGTTAGTGGGAATGCTTAACACTTTTGTAAGCTCAATTAGTTCTCATCGACACCTTTTCTTTGTTCTAACAAGTGGCGTGCAATTAAATAGGGTCTTTCAACCAGAGTATGATTTGAAATTTTGATCTAGGCTTGCATCTTAAATTAAAATACTGTATTTTAGTACTATCTTAGATGATAATTCTTATTCTGTAGGGTGGCTCGTACTATTATTGGGTCACTCACTTACAGTCGGGTGATTTTAGATAAGGGCGAAATGCATGGCATCTCGCCCTTTTTGTGATTTGTAGCGGTAGAAAATCGGGGAGATAGTGTGCGAGAGTACCTAACAATGTGTATACTTACCCCCCAGATTTCTTGTATAAAGCTTAAAGATGGAAAACTTCTCGCTGCACGGTATAGATGTGGCCGTGATGCTTAGCTATGCCGTATTCATTATCGGATACGGACTGTATAACGCTAAAAACAAAAGCTCTGAGGAGTATTTCCTGGCAGGTAGAGATATGACCTGGCCAATTGTGGGTATCTCGCTTTTTGCTGCCAATATATCCAGTTCAACCCTAATCGGCCTGGCCGGATCGGCCTACAACCTGGATATGACGGTCTATAACTACGAGTGGTATGCCGTTCTCGTTCTGGTGTTCTTTGCCATATTCTTCTTGCCATTTTACCTAAAAAGCGGGGTATATACCATGCCCGAGTTTATGGAGCGGCGATACGATAGTCGATCCAGGTATTATTTCTCTTTCATTACCGTAGTTGGTAATGTACTGATCGATACGGCAGCTTCACTATACGTAGGAACACTTGTGCTGGGACTGATTTTCCCTAATACAGCTCCCTGGATCATTATTGTTGGATTGGCTCTTTCAGCAGCTGCGTACACAATACCTGGCGGACTGAATTCCGTTGTGAAAACGGAAGTTATACAAGCCATCATTCTGATTTTTGGCTCTATAATCCTGACCTACTACGGCCTGCAGGAAGTCGGTGGCTGGAGTGGAATGGTCGAGCAACTCAACTCCTTGAATGAATCGGGTGCCATTGATAAAAATGCATCTGAAGCGATGAGTATTGTCCGAGAAAATAGCCTTGGTTTACGGCAGATGATGGGCACGCTATCTGGTATGCAGGCAGATTCGCTGATCTCTCCAGAGGCATTTAAC
>JBCBVN010000420.1:0-3491 GCA_039817625.1 Bacteroidota bacterium | reverse complement strand
AACAAAAAAGCGACCGCTACCAATATGATGATGGATAACAGATCTCTGAAGCCCTCGGCATTCAAGTAGCGTCCAATCAAAGTGGCCAATAAGATCCCTACAAAGGCTGGCCCGACCAGGGAGCGAACGACCTTCCATTTGGCGTAGCGGCCGTACCGGTATATCGCCAGCGCATCTCCGACCAGCAACGGTGGTAGTAAGATGGCCGCTGCAGATATACCTCCGAAAGCGGAAACCAGTAGAGGTACAGCAAATAGTAATCCTCCCTTGATCCCTGCTTTTCCTGTACCTATGGTAAAAGAAGCCAAGATGAGGGTAAATAATTGCCACCAATCATCAAAAGGCACCCATGTGGGTAATTCCATGGCGGCAAAGGTAAGCAAGGCGTACCTTCGCCTTCATGGGCGTACTGCTTTGGGCATTAGTGGTTCTTTCAGCTTGGGGAATTTTGCATACCTATCTCATCTTCCCAATAAGACTGATGGCTAAATACCGGCAGGTCGTATCCAACGAAAAGCGAGGTTCGAAACAGGATAAAAGTACAACTGGAAGGCCCGCGGAAGTCCAAATTCCAATAGCTCCCGTACCTACTCAAGAGGTCAGAGACTTGCCCCCAGGCAAAAATTGGCCTCCGGTGGCTATGCTCATGGCCGTGCATAACGAAGAGGCTGTCATTGCCCAAAAGCTGGAAGCCACCCTCGCACAAGACTATCCGGGCCGGCTGATGATCTTCGTTGGCTGCGACAATTGTAGTGACCAAAGCTGGCCCATACTGCAAGACTTCGCCCGCCGTTTTCCCGATCAGGTCTTTGCCAGCGAGAATCCGAGCCGCATGGGCAAGCCCAATACCATCAATCGCCTGTTTGAAGAGCTGAGCCTGGAACCTGATCTCATGCTCTGGCTGACAGATGCGAGTGTCATGCCAGCTACCGACTGCCTAAGTCAGCTGGTCTACCCTACCCTGACTGAAGACCATTTGGTCTTGGTCGATGCGCAGCAAATACACCACGGTCTGCAAAAGCAAGGGATTAGTCGGTCAGAAGATACATATATCGGACGTGAAGCGCGGCTGAAAGTCGCCGAGAGTCTGGTCTATGGCCACGTCATCGGCCCTTTTGGAGGCTGCTATACCCTACAGGCCGATTTTTTCAGGCCGGTGCCCAGCAACTTCCTGGTCGATGATTTCTTTTTGTGCATGTCGGCCTATGAGGCAGGTGGTAGAGGCATCAGCAGCCCATCCGCCAAAGCCTACGAGGCTGTGGGGCAGTCTATGGAGGGTGAGTTCCGAAGAAAAATGCGCATTGCTACCGGTAACTGGCAAAACCTCACCAGATTTAAATCCCTGTGGTGGCCACCCACTAGTGCTTTGGCGTACAGCTTCTTTAGTCATAAGGTGCTCCGCTGGATTTCGCCCATGCTGGCTTTACTTATGTTTACTTGTCTGTCCATTCTCGCATTCGGTTTGGGCAACTATTGGGCTTATGCTATGTTGTACAGCTTGAGTGCCCTGATCCTGATTCCATCCATACTGGACTTTGGTTTGTCTTTTTTGGGAGTAGATCTCCTGATTTTCAGACACTGGCGCTATTTTTTGACCATGAACCTGGCCTTACTACTAGGCTTCTTTCGATTTATAAATGGAGTACAATCCAATGTCTGGCAACCTTCCCAACGACACAACGACTAGTCAATCGACTGACATCCGACTCGATACCATTGAAGCGGCAGTTGCCGACATCAAAGCTGGCAAAGTGGTCATAGTCGTCGATGATGAAGACCGCGAAAATGAAGGCGACTTTATCTGCGCAGCCGAGCTGATCACGCCTGAAATCATCAACTTCATGGCTACGCATGGCCGCGGACTAATCTGTACTCCCATTGAAGGTAGCCGTGCCGATGAGTTGGACCTCCCCATGATGGTCAATGCCAATACGGCCTTGCACGAAACGGCCTTTACGGTATCTATCGATTTGGTCGGGCATGGCTGTACGACAGGCATCTCTGCCTACGATCGATCAACGGGCATCAGAAAGCTGACCGACCCGACAACTAAAAAATCGGACTATGCTCGCCCTGGCCACATTTTCCCGCTCCGCGCTATGCCAGGTGGTGTACTGCGTCGGACTGGCCATACGGAAGCGACCATCGACCTGGCTCGCATGGCAGGCCTTTATCCAGCAGGAGTCTTGGTGGAAATCCTTAACCCTGACGGTACCATGGCCAGATTGCCGCAGCTGCGCCAAATTGCAGACCAGCACGGACTGAAGCTCATCAGCATCAAGGATCTGGTGGCATATCGCTTGCGTACAGAGCGCCTGATCCAGAAGATTACCACCCTGGATATGGACACCAGGTATGGTCAGCTGCAGCTCCACGCATATCGCCAGGCCAGTACCGACAATGTACACCTGGCCATTAGTATGGGGCACTGGCTACCAGACGAGCCCATCCTGACTCGTGTGCAAAGCAGCCAGGTTACCCCCGATTTACTGCACGTTCTGATGCCCGGCTTTGGCACCGGTTTAGCTGCCCCCCTAGAGCACATTGCTCAGGCCGGAAAGGGCGTACTACTGGTCATGCGCCCTCACCAGCCTGCGGAAGAGGTTATCAACGAACTGCACGTCATACAGAATCGCATAGAGGAGGGATTATCTCCCAGCAGCGAAGAGCGCAGCATGAACCAACGCGACTTTGGTATCGGCGCGCAAATACTCAGAGACCTCGGGGTCAGCAAATTGCGTCTACTCACCAATAGCCCCAAGCGCCGCGTAGGCCTCATTGGGTATGGATTGGAGGTCGTGGAGAATGTGAGCCTTTAAATCTTCGGCCCAGCCTTTTTAACGCCTTCTTCTGCCTGATCTTCAAATTTCCTGAAGTTGCTATTGAAGAGATCAGCCAGCATTTTCGCTTGCTTATCGTAGTTATCTTCATTGCGCCAGGTATCTCTTGGACGAAGTAGGGCATTGGGTACGTCGGGACAACGAGTAGGAATCGAGAGTCCAAAGCAAGGCTCCGTATCAAAGTCTACTTTGTCGAGCTCGCCTGTCAGGGCAGCCTTAATCATGGCACGAGTGAATGTCAATTCCATTCGACTTCCCTCACCATAGGCGCCGCCTGTCCATCCGGTATTGATTAGCCAAACGCTGATTGGGTTACCCTCGGCATCAGCTTCCTTGAGTTTTTTACCCAGCATATCGGCATACTTCGTCGGGTGCAGTGGAATAAAGGGTGCACCAAAGCAAGCAGAGAAAGTTGCCTGAGGCTCTGTGATGCCTGCTTCTGTACCAGCGATCTTGGCTGTATAGCCACTGATGAAGTGATACATCGCCTGCTCTGGAGTGAGTCGGCTGATCGGAGGCAGTACACCAAAGGCATCGCAAGTCAGGAAAAACACATTGCGCGGCAGATCACCACGCGAGTTGTACATGATGTTGTCGATGTGGTAGATCGGATAACTGACTCGGGTATTTTGCGTGATGGAGCTGTCCTCG
>JBCBVN010000419.1:0-3498 GCA_039817625.1 Bacteroidota bacterium | reverse complement strand
AGCGATCAACTGATCAACAATCTGGCACAGGATCTAAGAGGTCTTCGGATCCTTACGACAGACCACGGCTCACGGGCATTTTACGAGGAGGCTAAATCGCGCATCGACACGGATGTTTACGAGTTGCTTATGACCGTCAGGCAGGGCAATAGTACGAACGTAGAATTCATGATCTACGAAGACGGTGAAGGAAAAATCACGGAGTTGCTACTACTGGCCGGAAGTGACGAAAGCTTTACCCTAATCAGCTTCGTGGGCAATATTGACCTCAACACCATCAATGACTTAGCTCGGGAAATCGAGCGCGATTGAGGTGGCTGCCTAAGCCTTCGAATCTAAGTCCGAAAATCACTTTTTACACATTTCAAAATACCCCCAAATGAAAACTTTGATCATTGGCCTTTTGGCCATCTCTTTAAGCTGTTGCTTGCATGCTCAGTCTTCCGCCTTCGATAGAATTATGGAAGCTACTGCCCATATGGAAGATCGCCAGACCCTCAATCTTTCGGGTAATTGGCTATCGGCCATGGCAGAAGACAAGAACCTGAATAGCCATCTGGAAAGCTTGAGATTGCTATCCATCGACAAGAATGACTGGCGAGAAATGCCAGACTTGAACTGGTTGCTCAACCGCGAGGGCTACGAGCTGATGGCCCAAACCAGAACAGGTGATAATGAATCGCAAATCCTCATAAAAGAGTCTTCTGCAGGCATCACGGATCTGTTTATTTGGTCGACCGGCGATGAAAATGTCTCGCTCATTCACGTAAAAGGGTTGCTTAAAGCAGATGAGGTCGACGAAATGAATTTTGATCTCGATTAAGCATTTTTAGTTGATTGTGCCCGATCGGGCACAATCAACTAAACAACCGCCCTACCTTTGCGCAATGACAGTGAACTACAAGCACCTTGCGGAAGAGGTAGGACAAATAGCCCGAGCGGCAGGAGCCGAGATCATGCGCATTTACGAAAGCGAAGATTTTGGCATAGAAGTAAAAGGAGATGATAGCCCACTCACTAAAGCCGATCGCGCCGCCAATGCGGTTATTGTAGCCGGACTGGAGAAGCTGACCTTTCAGGCTCCCATTATATCTGAGGAAAACGCCGAAGTAGCCTACGAGACCCGGAAGACTTACCAGCAGTTTTGGTTGGTTGACCCGTTAGACGGAACTAAAGAGTTTATCAAGCGTAATGGCGAATTCACGGTCAATATCGCTTTGATAGAAGATGGCCGGCCGTTGCTGGGTGTCGTATACACACCGGTAACCCAAGAGCTGGCTTTAGGTATCGTCGGGCAAGGAGCCTGGCTGGCTGGCGAAGCAGATCAGCCGATAAGTGTAGCTCAGTTCAATATGGATGATAAAGGGCTAAAGGTGGTCGCCAGCCGGAGTCATCTGAATGAAGCTACACAAGCGTACTTGTCCAGTTTGAATGAGCCCGAAGTAGTCAGCAAGGGTAGCTCGCTCAAAATTTTAGAAATCGCTAAAGGCGATGCCCACATCTATCCGCGTTTAGGTCCAACCATGGAGTGGGACACCGGTGCTGCTCACGCCGTACTAGAGGCTGCTGGCGGGCAGTTGGTGAATGAAGAAACGGGCCAGCCTCTCCAATACAATAAGTCTTCCTTGCTCAATCCCTATTTCATAGCCAAGGGAAAGGTAGACGCTTAATCTATGGCTGCTCAGGGCTTGTCGCTGGTCATCATTAGTTTTAATGAAGTCGATAATTTATCACGCTGCATCGGCAGTGTAGGTGATCTGGCAGACGAAGTACTAGTTGTGGATAGCTTCTCCACCGACGGTACGCAGGAATTAGCCAGACAGCTCGGAGCGACGGTTATAGAGCGACCCTTCGAAGGGCATCGCGAACAGAAACAGTGGGCAATCGGTCAGGCCCAATATGATTGGGTGCTGAGTTTGGATGCAGATGAGGCATTAGATTCCGACCTGCGGAAGTCCATAAAAAAAGTAAAGGCCAACTATCACTCAGACGGCTATTATATGAATCGTCTCAATCGGCTGAATGGTCAATGGATCAGGTACGGTGCCTGGTATCCTGATCGCAAAATGCGGCTTTTTCATCGCGATAAATACCAGATGGGTGGCCGCAATCCTCACGATCGTTTTGACCCTCAGCCGGGTGCGACAACAGAAAATCTGACAGGGGATATTCTGCACTATACCAATGATGATTTAGGCAGTCGGGTAGAGACTCAAAATAAGTTTAGTACGCTGGCGGCCCAGTCTTATTACGAGGCGGGGAAACGCGGCAGTCTTTGGAGGGTTTGGATCAAGCCTAAAGCTCGGTTCCTGGTCGAATACCTCTGGAAAGGAGGCTGGCGTGACGGTTTTCATGGCTATTATATTGCCAAAACTTCGGCCCAGTACGTTTTTTGGCGCGAAGCTAAACTGCTGGACTTATGCAGAAAAGAGCAGCTCTAGCCTTACCTTTACGATAATAGCTTTTCGACCACCTTGTCAGATAAAAATCATCCGCCCATTATTGTCGGGGCCGGTGTTGCCGGCCTGATCGCTGCTCGTCATTTGGAGCAAGCCGGGTTCAAACCCATCTTGCTCGAAGCTGAAGACCGAGTGGGCGGGCGCCTTAAAACAGATGATTTTGAAGGATTTAAGCTAGATCGAGGCTTTCAGGTTTTGCTAAATGGCTACAAAGAAGTTCAGCGCTACCTCGATCTCAAAGCGCTGGGTGTCAGATCCTTTAGGCCCGGTGCGCACATACATTTACAGAGCAATCGATTTCGAATTGTAGACCCTTTGCGCGAACCTGCACAGATTGTGCGATCAGGTTTGTCGCCCGTGGGTACTTTTAGGGACAAAATATTGCTGGCCAAGCTTGGTATGCGTCTGGGGCGCCAGGGCGTAGCCCGCTGTTTCAAAGGTTTTGAAGAGACGCCTACCCTAGAATATTTGCAGAAATTTGGCTTTTCAGATCGCATTATCGATCGGTTTTTCAGACCATTCTTCGGCGGGATATTTCTAGAGCAGGAATTGAGCACTCCGGCTGGCTTATTCCGGTTTGTGTTTAAGATGTTTGCGGAGAAGCAAGCCGTTTTACCGGCTGGGGGTATTGAATCCATCGCCAGGCAGCTTGCTGAAGCTCTGAATCACACAGAAATCCGCACTTCGGTTAGCGTGAAGGCCGTGGAAAGTGACCGGGTCATATTAGACGATGGCAGTGAGTTGGCAGCGAGTGGCGTGATTGTCGCTTGTATGCCGTATGCTTTGGTTCAAGGACTTCCGCAGGTCGAAACCTTTACCTGGAAGGGGACCAGCAACTTGTACTTCTATAGTGCCCGGAGGCTGCGCGAAAATCGATTAATCAATCTGGTGGCAGATAATACGAGCACGATAAACACCTTTTGTGTACTCGACGAAGTACAGTCTAGCTACAAGCCCAAGGATAAAGGGGGGAGCCTGATATCTGTCACTTTGAAGGCAGACCAAACAGATCCCGATGCTGTTTTGGGGCAAGTCGAGC
>JBCBVN010000418.1:0-3500 GCA_039817625.1 Bacteroidota bacterium | reverse complement strand
ATCCGCATTGGGAATATTTCGGAAGTAAACCTCTCCACTACTCTGACGAACATGTACATAGCCAGGCATAATAGCATATCGCATATCTACCATATCTGCCAGAGCCAAGGGTGAAACTTGCAGCCGGAGCTCACCAGGATAATCTTCAACTGCACTCAGAGCCTCGCTGGCTATGTTCTTCCAAAATTCTGCAAGTACTCCACTGCTTTCCACCAGACCGGTGGCTGCAATTCTGATGGCGATTCGCTGGTCGTCAGTTAAGTCATCAAGATTATTGCCGGCAGCTGCAGCTAGTTCTTCCATTTTTTCTATGATCAGTCGGCTTTTTTCATCGGAATAAACCTGAGATTTGAAGTCTTCTAACTCCCACGAACTATACAAGCCCAACAGCTGTATTCTAGTGTCATCACGCAAAGCGCAAATTGGATAAAAAACTGCGGTCCTTCTCACCTTGTCATATAAGATGCGGTCTTCAAGCGATCCAGGGGCATCTTTCAGTCGTATGCGAAAAACTCGATTCAGACCGAATTCCTCATCCTCCTCTTCCATGGAAAATTCATCGCGATCATAAGTAAAATAAGGTCTGCTCAGTCTACCAATAATCGGTTCGGGCAGTTCCAATTCGCCATCAGCGTTGACAAACGGCTCCGGGTCGGGCAGCAGTTCGGTAGGCTCTACGATGCCGGGCGTTCGGAAGAGCAAATGGGTCTCCACGGGGTTCTGCTCGAAGGTCAAATTTCCCTCAGCATCGTAAGGCAGAACACTCCGCAGTACGGTCCTATCGACAGGCTGATTGATTCGGTCTGCGGTGGTTGAAGCACGCAGGCGAATTTGTGCCTCACCCTTTTCTCCGGTAACCAGCGCTTCTGACAAATCAAATTTCCAACCCAAAGCAACTGAATACAAGGCATCCCATCGCTTAGACAGCAAGTGCAATCCGCTGGGTATGTCCAGGCCGAAGATGTCTTTCACATCCCCTGAAAGCATTTCTTTTTTGCCAACCAGGGTAACAATGGCGCTAATTAAATAATTGACAAACTGGCCCAATCCAGGTAGCAGTACACCGCCAATTGACAAGCCCGCCGCTACATCTATACGCAGATTGCTTTGAAGGAAAACGCGAAGTTTATTGGAATCGGATAGTATATCGTGCTTCAAATACGGGACTACGTACAGCAGAAAATTGTTTTTTGTCAATTTGAGATGCTCTCCCAATTTAGGATTGACCTTCGCTTTAAGCTCCAGGGCTGGCAACTTGACTTTGTCTTCATCTTCTTCGAGTCTGAACTTCTTTTCGGTAGATTTAATCTGTATGGACCGAAGCTTAAAATCAAAAGTATCAATGTCCAGCAGGTCCCCATCGACATGTAAAGGATAGTTGTCGCCTATCAGTTCCGCCCGTGCAGTTGCTTCATCGACATCTCCCGCTTCGACCCTTTGCTGCTGAATATATTTCTCTATTAAATCCGGGACTAATCGATCCAGATATCCTGGCGCGGTAGCTACACCGATGAATCCAGGAGATTCGGTAAAATTCGTTGTACTACCAGGGTCGTCAGGATCTGCCACAAAGGGTCTTAGGCTGGTTCCTGATCTTGGATTTCCACGGCCATGATCTCTAAAAAAGCCCAGGTCTGTCTTTTGACGGGTGTTTAAGTATACCCCCAGTGCCCCATCATCCAGGGCGTTCAAGCCGATGCGTCCAAGTTGTACGAGTTGAAGTGTATCCTCATTATTGACCAAAAAACCACCAAGACCCGAGAAATTACTCCTCACTGTCGTATCCAGTGTGCTGTATATCTGGCCATTTATGGTTTCCAGAAGCAGATCGAAATGATAATTTGCAGGTCTGCTGTAAACGTCATCATAGCACGCCTGACGCTCAATGGGATCATCGATCAGATCACATTTTCCCACATCGATGACCTGACCAATGGCACTAATCAGACCAGATAAAATGAGTTGGCTATTGGTAAATTCAGCCGTTCTGATGTACAAAAACTGATCCCACCCAAGCGTCGGTGGATCATCCCGAAAATCTGGTGCTACGATTGACCATTCAGCGTATGCTGCCCGAAACTGCTCTGCCAGTAGGTGTATAGTTTGCGTATTGATGTCTTCCTTGACATGCAAGAAAACCTCTACAGATTCCCGTACATCAAAACCTCCTCCTTGAATATGTACTAATAAGCGAACCTGGATTATCAACTCTCCGGGATAGTCATCATCGTGCAAACAGGCGGTCTTAAAAGCATCCGATTGAGCAGGATGAAGCTCAGCTTGGGTCCAGTTCTCGTTATGACTGTAGTTTCGCTCTGCATCTGGGTCGATCATAATAGTGACCCGGTCGACCTCGTTATTTTGTGGGTCCAGCAAAAACGTTTGCTCAATAATCCCATTCTCCCACAGCTGCGATATAAACTGTTGAAGAGATAGCGGACTGATCTCTGCTTCGATATCGAAGCCAGAGTTGATGTTAGGAAGTGGCATCTAAATTGGGTTTAAAGTTGACGATTACGCCTATCAGTCCTTGTGCAAACAAGAAACGGAAACTCGGCCCAATTTAATCCTTACCTATCGCCTTTATGCTAAAAATCTATGAATTCATAGAGGCTCAATAAGCAGATGCCGTTGTGAATGATTAAAATTTGCTGGCCAATGCTGTCAGTGCTGTCAACGTCGATTCAGGATCCCGCTCTAGTGATCCCATATGTGACAAATTGATGCTGGTGTGATTGCCCAATCTATATTCCAGGCGATACACTTGATTGGGGCCGTTTTGACCGTAGCCATAAATGGCTTGATCACCCAATCCATCCACGCTACGCCAGGTCATGCTACCGCTTGTGTTATTGAGGGCAGCCTGAAAATTTAGCTCCAGGTACTTTTTGTAGGTCGCCTCTGCTCCCATTCGCTTGGTTTGTATGGTCAACCGGCCATCTTGCCCATCTCCGACATAGTCACAGGATTGAAAATCTTCTCGGTTCATTTGATTGGGAAAAGGGCCAGTTCCACCAGACCAGCCGAAAGCCGCTATTACATCTTCGATGTTCATAGCGCAAGGGTCATACAGCTCAGGCAGCTCAGCGGATGTATCGGTCGTAGCTTCCGGCTCATCGACGACAGCTTCCGTATTGGATGTGGTCGCATCAGCTGATGCTCCGCAGGCGATGAATAAGCCAAGCGTTGTGAAGACAAGTAGTGATCTTAGAAGAATGTGCATTTTCTTGTTGGTTGTTTCATTTGTCAGGACTTCCGCAGGTCGGGTTCCGAGCTTGGTAACCGACCTGCGGAAGTCCTAAATAAGCAATTATTTTATCTCCAAATAAATGGGATTGCTGGCCATTCCACGGCGAGTCAGAAAAATGTAGCCGCTAGTTGCCCCGGGCGGAATTTTAACTCGTAGTCGGGCCGTGGGCGTTCCCACGTAGTTGGATTGAATCATTGGATCTGCTTTCACCTCAATACCGTTAAAGTTGACGGTGGGAAAGGCATAGTCT
>JBCBVN010000417.1:0-3524 GCA_039817625.1 Bacteroidota bacterium | reverse complement strand
CGCACTCGAAAAGGCGGCTCGCCAGAACCCACTTGGCTTTGCGCTCGCCAGGAAGAAATAAGTTTAGATGAGTTCATCTGCAAAAAGACCTCAAAAACGAAATCAAATCAGGCAGAAACGGTAGAATTACGCAAATCAATAGGTAGAATTACCTATTAGCAGGCAAAAATTTGCAAACTACATCATGTTATAACGTAATTGCGGATGTCGAAATAAGTAACCTCACTGAGCCGGCGGCTTGACGATGGTTGAGCCGCCGGTCTTTTCATCCCTACAATTTCTCCTCCAAGAGATTCACCAATTCATAAATCTTTCCACAAATGGAATATTACATCGGTCAAATAATCATGGGTGGCTGGAACTTCGCCCCCAGAGGAACAGCCTTCTGCAATGGGCAGTTGCTCCAAATCAGTCAGTACACCGCCCTGTTTTCGCTTCTAGGAACCACCTATGGCGGTGACGGACGGACCACCTTTGCCCTACCCGATCTGCGCAGTCGGGCGCCTATGCACTTCGGTCAAGGTGCTGGCCTAAGCAACAGACAGCTGGGTGAAAAAAGTGGTACAGAGACCAATAGACTGACTGTTGGTCAGCTACCAGCACACGACCATGGTTTATCAAGCGGTTCAGTAGCCATTCCGGTCAGCACAGAAGATGCAGATCAGGACGAGGCCAATGGGCACTACCTGGCCAATGGCGAATTTTATCACAATGCCGCCGATGGCACCTACGGAAACGGTGCAGTTCCTCTAGCAGGCAACACAGCCAATACAGGTGGCGGTCAGGATGTAAATAATATGCAGCCCTATCTGGTATGCAATTACGTAATTGTTCTGGAAGGTCTCTTCCCCTCCAGAAGCTAAAACCCATACTATCATGCCAGATTTTTATTTAGGTCAAATCATACTTGGCGCCTGGAGTTTTGCTCCAAGAGGCACCGCTTTTTGTAACGGACAGTTACTTGCGATTTCCAGCAACGAAGCTTTGTTTTCCTTACTCGGCACAAACTACGGTGGCGACGGTCGGACCACTTTTGGCCTTCCAGACCTGCGCGGTCGTGTACCCGTGCACTTTGGTCAGGGTCCCGGCCTGTCAAACAGGCCGCTAGGTCAAAAAAGCGGTACAGAGTTTAATCGACTAGCAGTTGCTCAGCTGCCTGCACATGGCCATGGACTGGCTACCGGCTCCGTAGCTATTCCGGTCAGCACAGAAGATGCAGACCAGGACGAAGCTAATGGACACTTCCTGGCCAACGGCCAGTTTTACCATGCCGCAGCAGATGGAATCTATGGAGGTGGCGCCATCAACCTTCAAGGTGATACAACACTAGCAGGTGGAGGTCAGGACATCAACAACATGCAGCCTGCCCTGGCGCTCAATTACGTCATTGCGCTTCAAGGTATTTATCCTTCACGTAATTAATGATCTGTTTTCGAGCGATCATTCATTGAAACGCTCTGAAACGAGAACAAGCTAAAACCTTACATTGTGGGCCCGCCCCGAAGATTGGGCGGGTCCATATTTTGTTATAGACAAATATCCCCTCCATGGCTAAAGACTATGCATACAGCAACATTCCCGACTATGAGTTTCGGGATTTGTGCGAGCAGTGGCAGCGCTGCCGCACAGAAGACCTACCCGGCCTTTTTTATGCCTACGATGAAGTTGATGTTCAAACCGAACGCATCGTTAGCTTTCGCTTAAGCGGCGAGGATCTCAAGGCTTTTTCCCACCACTTAAGAAGACAAATTGCCAAGCACAGCAACAATCCCAATCCGCTAGATCGATGCCGATTGGCAGTATATCTTGGTCTTTCCGAAGGCTACGATGGCGAGTTCGCCAATAAGGATCCTCACTTCTGTCTGATTCTTCAACCCTACAGTCCAGGCCTGGAAACAGGCAAACTCGTCTGGAAGATGGATTGGGACCCAAATCCAAAGTTTCCAACTGACCCTACGCAATCTCCACTCAGTGGCCGCAATGCCATCCCTGGAGACGGTGCCTTCCTATTCGTACACCACTGGTTGGAAACCGAGCACTATGAACTTTCTACCCTTTTTGAGTCCACTGCTTATCAGCTGGGCCGGCGTGTAAAATCTTATCGTTTTGCGGCTCAAGAGACAGAATCTATAGCAGCAGATATAGATAGCGCACTCGCTGATAATGGTGTACTCTTCGTTCACCTGGGGCGCGGAATAAGTGTCAGTACCCATCCATTTAGCTTCAGGCCCGTTTTAGAAGTAGCTGGCCAGACCTACCTCGAGAGAGATCGACAGTATGCAGAAGACAATGAAAATGGCAATGGCGGCTCCTTCTATGATTACAGTGTGCCTATTCCACCAGGCCCGTAAGTCAATCTTTGAATAGCCAAACAGGATGAGCCGTGAATTTTTCTCCCTGCTGACGAATTTTTCTTCCCTGTCCATATTATTGCCGCTATGCGTGGGCGTATATCGGTCGGTTGCAGTGAAGCCTTCACGTCTAAGTCAGGTTCAGAATAGAATATTCGTACTTGTCCTTGTTGGTGTCTTTTTCGAATTATTGGCTCAGTCATTTAGCCTCCCCATTTGGGAATGGCTGACCGGAGAATCGCGCAACCTCCCTGGGGCGCACCTATTCACCGTGGTCCAGTTTGGTCTATTCGTTTGGATATACAAGGAACTCATCGGCCAATGGTCTGGCAAACTTTGGATGGCCCTGATCATCGTATTTGCACTTATTGGGCTGGCCAATGGCTTGTATTACGATGGCTTTCGCAATCTTAATCCCACGACCCGAGCACTCGAAGCCATTTTGCTACTGATAGTAATTATTGGGTACTTTTACAATCTGTTACGACAAGAAACGCTGGTCAGACTAGAGCGGGAGCCTTTATTTTGGACTTCCGCAGGTCTGGTGATCTACCTGAGCGGCAGCTTGCTCGTTTTTCTCGTCAGCAATATTTTTTTGAGTAACGAGGGCACTTACGATGTACTTTGGGCCCTATTTGGCATCCATTCCCTATTGAACATATTGCTCAATTTGTCTTTAGCTATGGCCTTATGGATACGCTACCCGAAGTAACCCTGAATGTTTTGCTTGGTGGTATAATAACTATGCTATTATTGGCCTTCTCTTTGGTCATATTTTTCGTGCTCTACCAAAGGCGGCTATTCGAACAGCAAAACAAGATCATTGATCAGGAGCGAAGCCACCAGCGAGAGCTGCTTTCGGCGGCCGTGGAAATTCAGGAAAGCGAACGCCGCCGAATTGCCAGTGATTTACACGATGATATCGGCAGCTTGCTGTCAGCAGCCCGCTTGTATCTCAAACAGCTCCCCGTTGAAGAGGCCGAAGGAGAGGAAATCAAATCGGAGACCCTGAACATCGTGAGTAGGACCATTCGGAATACCCGACGCATCACCCATGATCTACTACCTTCAGAGCTCGAAAAATTTGGCCTAAGCGCAGCTGTCGAAGATTTATGCCAGCGCCTCGATCGCACCGACCAGTTGAGCGTAAAATTCCATTCAGACCTAATCCAT
>JBCBVN010000416.1:0-3524 GCA_039817625.1 Bacteroidota bacterium | reverse complement strand
GTTCTCTTTCGAGTAGCCAGGGATAGGCTGGCATGATACTCGTCTCATTCATACCCTGCGGGTTCTCCATATGGGTATAGTGCCAGCTATCCGGATACTTCCCACCCACTCTATGTAGATCGGGGCCCGTTCGTTTACTTCCCCACAAATGCGGTCGATCATAGATGAATTCACCCGATTTGGAGTACTCGCCATAGCGTTCGGTTTCCGATCTGAAGGGTCGGATCATCTGACTATGACAAGCATTACAGCCTTCGCTGATGTATATGTCTCTACCTTCCAATTCCAATGCAGTATATGGTTCTACGGACTCGATGGTGGGTACATTCTCGTCTATCATGATCATGGGAAATATCTCCACGATTCCACCAATAAGGACGGCAACGGCTGAGAATACCAGCAACTGAACCGGCCGACGCTCGATCCATCTGTGCCAGTGCTCTTTTTTGTGCGCCTTCTCCTTCTTTTCATCGTGTAAAGGAGGTGCTTGTGCCGCTTCATTATCGAGCAATTCGCCTCCTTTGATGGTCTTGATGATGTTGTAAATCATAATAATGACTCCCACCACATAGATAGCCCCTCCGAATGCACGCATCATATACATGGGCATGATGGCATCCAG
This sequence comes from Bacteroidota bacterium, assembly GCA_039817625.1. Lineage (GTDB taxonomy): Bacteria > Bacteroidota > Bacteroidia > Chitinophagales > Saprospiraceae > Neolewinella. The sequence goes on along the minus strand of JBCBVN010000416.1, from coordinate 2,902 downwards.
GGTTTCGAGGAAATTGCCGAACTGCAAGCGACCATCAGGCTGAAACTGCTTCCACATCGCACTCTGTGCCCATCCAGCCAGATATAGTGGCACGGCATAGAATAGCATACCGAGTGTCGCCAGCCAAAAGTGCGTATTAGCCAACTTGGTGCTCCATAGTTTGGTCTGGAATATCCTGGGTATCAGCCAGTAGAGAATACCGAAGGTCAGCATACCATTCCAACCGAGTGTACCAATGTGTACGTGGCCTACTGTCCAGTCCGTATAGTGACTAATGGCGTTAACAGATTTGATTGATAGAAGCGGGCCTTCCAAGGTTGCCATCCCGTAAGCAGTAATAGCGACCACCATCATCTTCAACACGGGGTCTGTTCTGACTTTGTCCCAGGCTCCTCTCAGGGTCAACAGACCATTGAGCATACCACCCCATGATGGTGCAATGAGCATCAGGCTAAAGACCATACCCAAAGACTGCGCCCAGTCTGGCAAGCTGGTGTACAACAAGTGGTGTGGGCCTGCCCAGATGTATATGAAGATCAAAGCCCAAAAGTGAATGATCGAAAGCCGGTAACTGAATACCGGTCTATTCGCTGCTTTAGGCAGGAAGTAATACATAAGCCCCAGATAAGGGGTGGTCAGGAAGAACGCCACCGCATTGTGCCCATACCACCATTGGACAAGGGCATCTTGTACACCGGCAAAGACAGGGTAGGACTTGAATAGATTAACCGGCCATTCCAGACTGTTCCCTACATGAAGGACCGTCACCGTGATCCAGGTACCTATAAAGAACCAAATGGCCACGTATAAGTGCCTGACTCTTCGTTTGAGAATCGTTCCAAACATATTAATGCCGAAGACGATCCAAACTAAAGCTATGGCAATATCGATTGGCCATTCCAGCTCGGCGTATTCTTTGGAGGTCGTTATACCCAGGGGCAGCGTTATAGCAGCCATAAGTATAATTGACTGCCAGCCCCAAAAGTGGATTTTACTGAGGGTGTCACTATACATTCGCGCCTTCAATAGCCGCTGCAAAGAGTAGTAGACCCCCATAAAAATACCATTGCCCACAAATGCAAAAATGGCTGCATTGGTATGCAAAGGGCGAATACGGCCGAAACTCGTTTCAGCTGTAAAGTTTAATGAAGGAAAAATCAGCTGTAAGGCAGCAAGTAAACCAACGGTAGTACCTACAAGCCCCCAAATAGCTGTGGCGTAGGCAAAATTTCTAACAATTTTATTGTCGTAACTAAAGTTATCGACAAGTGTACCTAGCGGTTCAAGTTTGGCCTTCTCTGTCTTTTTTGTGTTTAGAAATGGTGGCTTTGTCATCGAAAAGAATCCTGATAGGTGGCGTAGAATCATCTTCGTACTGACCAGAGCGTACCGCCCACAGGAAGGCTACTAAAAAGCCGCCTGCAATCAATAAACTCAAAAATGCCAGCAATAAGATGACCTGCATGTTTGTATGAATTTGAGCCTAAAAGTATCTGTAAAAAGCTTACGCGAATATGACAAAAGTCAGAAATGATAAAATTTTTATCAGTTAACAATGTTTTTACATGTTAGATATTCGGTAAATCGCCAAAACGCCAAATATCACTATGCACACGGTTGTGATCGATGACAGGGGCATCAGAATGGCGGCAATGACCGGAGAGAGCTTCCCCTGCACGGCAATGGCCATTCCGATCAGATTGTAGGTCAGGGCTAGTATGTAGGCAGCGTAGAGTACCCACCTGGTTTTGAGGACAAAGGATATAAATGTTGGGAAGCGATGGAGGTGCTCTGCAGATAGAATGGCATCTCCTGCCGGGGCAAAAGTGGTGGCGTCTTCAGAGACGGCTATACCCAGATCTGCTTCGGCCAAAGCCCCGGTATCATTGAGTCCGTCGCCCAACATGCACACTCCCTGCTTGGTGTTTTCACGGAGTTGAATGACAAATTCTTTCTTATCGAAAGGCGAGCATTCGTAGTGCTGGTCACCTTCATCGATTACATTGTACCAGGGGGCATGTTGAGGCCTGATGTCTCCAGACAGCACATATAGTCGCCCTCTTTCTTTGAGCTTAGTCAAGAAAGATTTCAGTCCCTTTCTCATCTGACTTTTGCTCTGCCCGAAAATGGCCTTGACTTCGCCTTTAAAACTGACGCAAAGACTAATGTGATCTTCAATATGGCCTACTTCTGCTTGACAAAAATCAGGATGGCCGATTTTCCACGGTCCACATTCAAGCCCGCGCCCGATATGTTCCTTGACTACTCCCGGAGCCTCCAACACTTCCAACTTTTGATCACTCAACCACCTATATAGCGCCTTGCTTTTAGGGTGACTGGAATATTGGCATATACCCATGACCTGCCTCATTTCCTCTGTGGTCCAGGAAGATTGGATGAGCGGGATGGCGATGGCCTCATTGTGTGTAAGCGTCCCCGTTTTATCCAACACAAAGTGCCTGATTCTTGGGAACTGCTCAATCAGACTGGTTTGTTTCAGGTATAGGCCGTGCTTAGCCAGTAATCGAATTACGGTACCATAACAAAACGGAATGGCAAGTGCAATCGCACAAGGGCATGCAATAATAAGGACGGAGCCTGCCGCATAAAGAGCTTTTCCACTATCCGTAGGCCACCAGTACAGACAAGTACCTAAAGCAACGGCTAAGACGGATAGAGTAAAGTACTTGCTTAACCTGTCGGTTAGATTTTGAGTGTTGATTTTTTCTTCCGGGGTTTCCTTCCAGAGCTGTAGGAGATAACTTTCTTCCACCCTTTTCTCGGCAATGATCTTGAAACTGGTACTGATTGCGCGCCCACCAGCATATACCCGATTGCCATGTGTTCGGGTTTGAGCCGCAGATTCTCCTGTCACAAAGCTGTAATCGATACCAACCGGAGA
>JBCBVN010000415.1:0-3531 GCA_039817625.1 Bacteroidota bacterium | reverse complement strand
GTTCCCTCGGCTATACTACATATCAATATTGGTTATTTAGATAAGAATAGTGATTTCTCTGCCTCAACCGGGTGGAGGAGTTACTCTCTTTTTTATGAATAATTTAAAATTTTAGCATCGCCTAGCGCTGTGAATAACCCTTTAAAAACAACCCAGTTAAATGAAATTAAATTTACCTCAAGCACTCCATTCCTCATGGATGATGTTGCTCTCCCTACCTTTTATCTTCTCGACAGCTCTTCCGTCATCATTTGAAAACACAGGCTCTGTTACTGCTTATGTTTGGGATGATCAGAACGGTGATGGCATTCAGAATGATAATGAGCCAGCCCTTCAAAACATTAAGGTCAACCTGCTCAATGCATCCAATAACGTCATTGACGATGCCATCACAGACATGAATGGCGAAGCTGTATTTCTAAATGTGGTTGCTGGCAACTACAAAATCGAAGTTCTTCGACCTACCGGACACAAGTTTACACTTAGAGATGTAAATGGAGCGCCAGAGTCAAAAGACAGTGACGTATCTGTCAGTAATGGCCGATCAAATACGTTCTCTTTGGCTGGCGGACAGTCGCTAGACAATCAGGATGCCGGCCTATGGACTCCCGGTCAAGTGACTACTTATATCTGGGATGACCTCAACGGTGACGGCCGTCAAAATGATAATGAACCCGGAATAGAAGGTGTAGAAGTACGCCTATTAAATGCAAACAATAATGCGATTGCATTCCCTGCTGGGGATCCCAATGCAGGAGACGACGTAGTAACAACAACAGGTTCCAATGGGGTAGCCATACTCGAATATGCACCAGCAGATATCGATCTTAAGTTGGAATTTGTCAGACCTACAGGTCACAAGTTTACCTCCAGAGATGAAAATGGAGTTCCAGAAACAAGAGATAGCGACGCCAGCGAAAGCAATGGTCGAACATCGACCTTCAGGGCCAGTCGGGGAAATCAAAACTTTACGGATTGGGATGCAGGCTTTTTCACCCCCGGTCAGGTGACGACCTATGTGTGGAATGATCTCAATGGCGACGGTCGTCAAAATGATAACGAAACCGGAATAGAAGGCGTAGAAGTACGCTTGTTGAACGCAAATAATAATGTAATCACAATTCCTGCTGGGGAGCCCAATGCAGGAGACGACGTAGTAGCAACAACAGGTCCTGGTGGTGTTGCTGTGCTGGAATATGCACCGGCTGATATCGATCTTAAGTTGGAGTTTGTCAGGCCTGTAGATCACAAGTTTACCTCCAGAGACGAAAATGGAGTTCCAGAATCTAGGGATAGTGACGCCAGCGAAAGCAATGGTCGAACATCGACGTTTAGAGCCAGTCAGGGAAATCAAAACTTCACGGATGTGGATGCGGGCTTATTTGCCCCCGGTCAGGTAACCACCTATGTCTGGAATGATCGCAATGGCGACGGTCGTCAAAATGATAACGAACCAGGTGTTTCCGGTGTAGAGGTGCGATTGCTGAATGCCAATAATCAACCTATCGTATACCCTACTGGTCATACAAATGCTGGCCAACAGGTCATGGCTACAACTGGCGGAAACGGTGAAGCACTCCTGGATTATGCCCCCGCTGATATAGACATTAAACTCGAATTCGCTAAACCTACTGATCACAGATTTACCTCCAGAGATGAGAATGGAGTGCCTGATGAGCGAGACAGTGACGCCAGCGAGAGCAATGGTCGTACAAATGTGTTTAGAGCGACTCAAGGCAGTCAAAACTTTACCAAGTGGGATGCAGGTCTTTTTGTTCCAGGTACAGTACTGACCTACGTCTGGGATGATCGCAATGGCGACGGTCGTCAGAATGATAACGAACCTGGCGTTTCTGGTGTAGATGTACACTTGCTGGATGCTAATAATCAGCCTATTGTGTATCCCGCTGGCCATACAAATGCTGGTCAGCAGGTTATGGCTACAACTGGCGGAAACGGTGAAGCACTCCTGGATTATGCACCCGCAGATAAGGACTTGAAGCTGGAATTTGATCTGCCCGAAGATCACCGGTTTACCGGCAGAGATGAAAATGGAGTTCCCGATGAAAGAGATAGCGATGCCAGCGAAAGCAATGGCCGTACATCTACTTTTAGAGCCACTAAGGGATCTCAAGAATTCACCAAGTGGGATGCAGGATTATGGACACCTGGACAAGCAGTTGCTTATGTCTGGGAAGACGCGAACAATGACGGTAGACAGAACGACAATGAGACTGGTATTTTTGGAATGCGGGTCAACTTATTGGAAGTCAATAATCAGCCTGTAACCCGACCAAACGGTAGCGAGGTCTTTGCGCTTACTGAGTGCGGATCTTTTGAGGCGGTACTTGACTATGTGCCTGCTGACCGACCAGTTAAACTGGAGTTCATTCCATTCTCCAATGGTGTATTTACGGATAGAGACGCCAACGGTGTGCCAGATACTCGAGACAGTGATGCGAGCACAAGCAATGGTCGTACATCTACTTTTCAGGCAACAAAAGGAAATCAGACCTTTGAATCCTGGGATGCTGGATTTGAGGAAAAAGGTGATTTCTCAGATGCTAATGTGGAGACTTTTGTATGGAATGACATCGATAACATCGGGACCCAATCTGGTTTTGAACGGAGTAACGAAGGTCTGAACAATATCAAAGTCCGACTGCTGGATAATAGCGGCAACGAGTGTCTATGTGAACGTACAGATGTCAATGGTACTGCGGTGCTTCCAGCCATTGGCGGCAGACAGTATCGTCTGAGTTTTGTACTTCCGCAGGACTATAAGTTTACCCCAAAACAGGGAGGAATAAGCGTTGGAAATAATAGCGACCCAGGAAATGATGGGCGGACTGCCAAATTCAATGTAGGCGTAGGTGAAACCGTCACCTATGTAGACGCAGGTATGTGGGTGCCAGGTATGGTTAGAACTTTCGTCTGGAACGATATAGACAATATTGGTACCCAATCAGGCTTTGAGCGTGATAACGAAGGCGTCCATCAAGTACTCGTAGAGCTACTGGAAACCAATGGAACCCCGGTTATTGATCCAAATGATGGAATGGCCGTAGACGCCCTTACCGATATGGACGGAATAGCCGAGCTAGATTATGTGCCAGCTGATCGATCCTTCCGCTTGCGATACTCTTTGCCCAACGTAGACTGGAAGTTTACGACTAAACAAGGACCAATCTCCCAGGGCAACAACAGCGATGCCGGCAACGACGGTCGCACAGGAACATTTAATGTAACCAGTGGTAGCGATCTGATCGAGTTTGTCGATGCAGGCATGTGGGCCCCAGGCAAAGTGACTACGCTGGTCTGGAACGACATAGACAATATTGGCACCCTGTCGGGCTTTGAGCGCGACAATGAGGGTGTCGAAGACATACTGGTAGAACTGTTGGAATCCAATGGTGATCCGGTAATAGATCCAGCCGATAATATGCCGGTTACAGCTACGACTAACGACAACGGTTTAGCGACCCTGGATTATGTACCGGCGAGTCGCTCTGTCCGCGTTCGTTACAACCT
>JBCBVN010000414.1:0-3535 GCA_039817625.1 Bacteroidota bacterium | reverse complement strand
CCAGGCAGATAGAAAAAAAGCAAAAGATGGAATAGAGCAGCTGATTCCAGACCTGACGGAATCAGTTGGTCAGCACCAGCAAAAGCTGGATAATTTCCAATCGGAAAAGCCTCGAAGAGAGGGTGTGCTCCACGAAGCTCGAGACTTGCAGCTGAAAATTGCAGATAGGCAAAAAACAGATGCTCAAGTGGCTAAGCTGGAATCGGAACTTATCGCAAAGAGTCAATCGGTTAAAACAGAAATTGACGCGCTTGAACGCGCTAAACGCAGCAGAGATATAAAGCTGTCTGAGCTGACTGAACGGCTAACGAATATTGAAGGGGTGGTGCTGGAACCCTTGTCTGATGACTGGCAAGCCATGTCGGCTCAGCTCAAGGCATTCATTCTGGCGAAAGAGCAAGAAAAGGAACAGTTGCTAGCAGTAGGCGAATATCGGAGTCTACTTAATGACGAACTCAAGTGGTCTGATGAAACTGCTGATCTAGAGGCCCAGCTGGAACAATTGGAACGAAATCTGTTAAGTGCTACCGATAGTCGTCTGGAAGCCGAGCAGCAATTTCAATTCGCTGAGGAAGCACGTGAAATCATGCTTCAACAAAACAAGTTGACCGACCTGCGGAAGTCCTTAACAGCAAACGAACCTTGCCCGGTATGTGGCTCCCTGGATCATCCTGTTATGGAGCACTGGGTAGTGCCCAGTGATGAACTTCAAAAGCAGCTGGAGGAGCAATATCGAAAGAGCCAGATGCGCTTGGATACAGCACAGTCTGCAGAGTCTAAGCTGGTTAGAGAGCACGCTCTGCTGTCAGCTAAATTGGATGGTCGATTAGAGAATAGTGCGTTGAGTGCTCGCTTTGAGCAGAGAATCCAGCACCTGGAATCGGTCTTTGCCAAACAGGGACTACTGGATGTTGATAAGCCGAATCAGAAAATTAATCAGATCGACAGCTTGTTGGCTGAACTGAGAAAGATAGCGGAATCTGTTGGTGAGCAAATGATAGATAAAGCCGACTTAAACAAGCAAATACAACGCTTGGATCAGCTGATCATGGAGCAAACAGCTCATCAAAAGGACATTGAAAAATACGGAGAACAGCGCCTGTCCCGGAAGGCGGAAATGGAGGAATGGACTGAGCGGATAAGTACGATGCTTGGGGGACTCGAAGTAGCGGAGGCCCGTGCAAAATTGGACCAACAAGAGAATGCCCTCAGAGAACAGCTTAATCAAGCCAGTGCAGGTGTAAAGGAAGCAGAAACCAAGCTGACGGCCACTGTTGAAGAGCTTGATAGACTTGAGCAACAGTTGTCGGATGAAAAGAAGAAGTTCAAAGATTTGACCGCTAGCTTGAGCAAGGATCTGGAAATGATTGGAGTAGGATCCATAGCACATGCCCGTGAAACCCTTTTAGATATTGAATCAGAACAACTCTTGGCTGAGCAGATCAGCCTTCAGGATAAAAAATTACTCAGCATAGAAGAGGCACTAAAGACCTTGGATAAGCAGCTGCAAGAGTATGATGTTGACACGCTTAAGATTGAAGAGGAACCTAAGTGGAGAGCTGAGCTTAAAGAGAAAGAGGAAAATCGGGCGACTCAATTGCGCAGGCAAGGTGCTTTACAAGAAATGCTAGACCAGGATGAGTTGCGCAAGCAGGAACTGGGCAAGCTGTTTGAAGAAATTGAACTGCGGGAAAGAGAGTTAACCAAATGGGCTGCTCTGAAGGAGTTGATCGGCATGAAAGATGGCTCTAAGTTCAGGGAATATGCACAAGGCCTGACCTTGGCACGTCTCGTTCAACTGGCCAATCAACATTTGCAGGCACTCAATGGCAGGTACTTACTGCTTAAACCAGGAAATAAGAACCTGGAATTAGAAATCGTCGACACTTATCAGGCAGACAATCGCAGACCCACACATACCTTGAGTGGCGGTGAATCTTTTGTGTTGAGTTTGGCTCTTGCCCTCGGACTTTCAGACCTGGCTGGCAGGAATACTCGTATAGACTCCCTATTCATAGACGAAGGTTTCGGCACCCTGGATAGTGCCAGCCTGGATCTGGTGCTCGATGTGTTGGATCGACTTCGAGGCCAGGGAAAAACCATCGGTCTGATTAGCCACGTCAGGACTCTTCAGGAGCGCATTTTTCATCAGGTGCGTATTCTCAGTCATTCCGATGGCTTTGGCCGTGTGCAAATTGTGTAATTTACCAGCTGAAAACCACCTCATACTATGGATACCTATATCGTCAAAGGCCAGTCGAAGCCAGAAAAAATATCTGCTGCAGACTATCAGATCATGGCTCCCGGACTGCAACTTAAAGTAAAGGATTATGGGCGTGAAATGCCCGTCATGCGTTCGGAAAGCGGCTTATTTGATGAAGACGTTTGGTTGAAGGCCTGTTCGGGTGGGGAAGTGAAAGCTATGCGCACTTTCGAAATTGAATTGGAGGATGCTGCCCAGGCGAAGGGAAAGAAACGATCTGATGGAAGTCTGGAGATGACCGTTGAGGCCCCGATGAAAATAATGGCGCCGAGCAATCCCCAGCGGCAGTCTGCCATTCTGCATGAAGACGAATCAGGCCAATTGAGATGGGTACTTCCTCACGCCAAATCAGAAGATGGAACTGTAGAAGAATTTGAGCTTCCTCCTGTGCCTGCCGGACGTGTACACAGAGGGCCAATTACCAAAAAGATCAGACGCATAGTCAAAGTGGTAGCCTGGCTGGCTGATGATGTTGTGGGACACGTGGCCTTGAATTTGGTCAGAGCCTGGGAAAATAAGAACCGACCCTATGGTTTATTGGGCTATGACAATGGGCAGTTGGTTGAGAGATTGAATGTCGACAGGCTAAAAGCCGGGAAGTGTCTGCTCATGTTGCACGGTACATTTTCTACCGGGCCATCAGCTTTTGCCGGACTTTTGGCAGACGATGTCGCAAGGACGGCCATAGAGCAATATTATCAAGGGCGTGTGTTTGCGTTCAATCATCCGAGTTTACATGCAGATCCAGCAGGAAACATCCAGGAACTAAATGCCTTGCTGCCCGAAGAGCTTCGCGGTCATCAGGTAGACATCCTGACCCACAGCCGCGGAGGGCTGGTTGGGCGAGAATTGATGGCTCAAACACAAGCTGGTCAGGGACCTATGCTGAACGTCAATAAAGCCATATTAGTCGCAGCTCCAAATGTGGGTACCATACTGACCAATAGAGATCATTGGATTACCCTGATTGACACCTACACCAATTTGATCAGCAAGCTTCCCGATAACGCACTAACCATTATTCTGGAGGGGCTCATCGGCTTGGTTAAAATTTTGGCTGGTTCAGCCGTAAAGGCGTTGCCTGGTCTGCAGGCTATGCTGCCGGAAGGAGAGTATGTCAAAGGCCTGGATCAACGGGCTTTGGGCGATAGCCAGATTTATACCATGGGGGCCAGATATCTGCCCGCCGGAGATGGTGTCATTGGATTGGCTAAGAGTTATGCGCTAAAAGTGGTTTTGCAAAAACTATTTGGAGAAGACTCGGATATGGTG
>JBCBVN010000413.1:0-3546 GCA_039817625.1 Bacteroidota bacterium | reverse complement strand
CCTCGACCAATGCACACCAAGGATTGAGTACCGATTTTGGCCTTCAAGCTGGCTTTTCAGCTCAAACCCTGGCCAGTAATTGTCAAACCATGGAGCTGATGGGTGGCTTGGCCCAATTTGTTTCTTTTACCGTACAACCTGCTGACCCGTCAGTGGCATCAGTCTTCGCTAGCCTGGGTACGAATCTGGATATCGTATACACCATCGTAGATGGACAAACGCTGTTCTATACACCCAACGCTGGAGGTAGTACCCTAACCCAAATCGAACCGGGCAGAGGCTATGAAGTATGGGTCAGAGAACCTACGGACTTTACCATTTGTGGCACACCTAACGACCAGAATTTCAGCTTACCCTTACAGCTGGGTTTAAACTTTATCGGATATTATGGAAGTGAGGTCCCTATCACTAATCATTTCAGCAGCATTATAAACCCTGACCCACTCGATTCGCCCATTCAACTCCAAAATGTTTTTACCCGACAAGCGACCGTTCCGGCTTCTTCATTTTTTTATCCCGATTTTTCAGGAAATACGCTGCTCACTCTAGAATCTGGTAAAGGATACTATGTCAATATATTACCGAGTAACGACCCATTCGAATATTGCGGAATAGCCAATATAGCGGCTTTGAATCGACTGAGCTACGGACAGGTAGACGAGACGGTGCGGTTGATCGATGCTTTCCTAGCTGGCGATGTGGATGTCGACACCATTACACGTGATCTGGTTTTGCCTGCTGAACTCAATCCATTCCAAGAGGGATGTAGAGATTGTGGCGAGATAAACACGCTGCTGGCGGGATACAATGCGACCTGCGGAAGTCCAAATTCAGCAGACTATCAGGAGTTGAGAGCAGCCTTTTTAAATAGCCAACTGGGCTGGAACCGGACCGCTGCGGAGTACAATAAGTTTATTGCCGACTGTGGGACTTACGGAGGCACCTGCGACATTTGCCCACCACCACCCGCCAACCAGTTTGAACTCGAAGCGCCAAGCTGTAGCGACATTTTAGAAGCCAATGCCATAGAGCGTGCAGACATGGCCTATCTGGCCTATCTGGAAGAGGTCGAGGCCGTTTACAGACGCAACTATACGGCTAACTGTATGGTGCAAGTGGAAGAGGAGTTTGTGCTTCGCTCCAAGCCGAGAGAATATCACTACACCCTATACTACTACAATCAAGCCGGCAACCTGGCTATGACAGTGCCGCCCGAGGGAGTAGACCTATCGCTGAACCAGCAAAACGACCAGGAGAGCATAGCCAATTATCGCGATGCCATCGCCATGAGTCAGGCGCCGGGTCAAGACCCGATCCTCCCCGATCATTCGATGCTGACGCACTATCGCTACAACAACTTCAATGAGGTTATCATCAGGGACCTGCCCGATGCCGTACCTGAGTATACCTGGTACGATCGGCTAGGCAGACCGAGCCTATCACAAGATGGTCGCCAACAAGAAGAGGATAGATTTAGCTACACGATCTATGACGAACTTGGCAGGACTACCGAGGTAGGCGAATTCACCCCTTCGAATAACGATGCCAACACGATCAATCAAATTATAAGTTTGGCAGAACAAGGCCAAACGGGCTTGGTGGCCTACGGGTATGCGAGTGCTCGTCATCACATAACAAGAACTTTTTATACTAGCCGACCTGATCACGTTTATGCTCCGGGCATGTCCGATCAGCCTGGCGGTAACCTCCGCAATCGGGTGGTTGCTACAACTTTTGATGAATCTAACCTAGGATTATCAGATCTCACCTACGACTATGCCAGCCACTACCAGTACGATGCCGTAGGCAATGTGGATCGCATGGTGCAAGAGTTTGTCGAATTGCACGACATCGGCCATCGCTTCAAGACCATAGAGTACGATTTCGATTTCATCAGTGGCAATGTGCACAGCGTTTACTATCAACGTGGGCAGGAAGATCAATTTACTTATCACTACGAATACGACAAGACCAATCGACTGAGCGCCGTCTACACCTCAGAGCTGGAGACCGACCATGCCAATACGACCCTTTGGAAGCGCGACGCCACCTACAGCTACTACGATCACGGCCCGCTGCGGAGAATGGTCATTGGGCAAGACCGACTACAAGGGTGCGATTATGCCTATACCATACAGGGATGGATCAAGGGGGTGAATGGGTCGCTGGGGGATAATTTAAGTTCCTCTGCCATACCAGACATGAATTTTGACGGCCGAGGCAACCATCCTGTACAGTTTGATGCAGTAGATCATCCGGACTTATATAGGTACAGTAATCAGTATTTTAATGGTGATTATAAACCTATCGGTTTAAATCTGATACCGACGAATCCGCACTACAATTTCTTACCTCCTAATTATGAGTACTTCAATGGAAACATTTTCAGACACTTTAAAATCAGTGTAGAAGACAACTTCAGTACAGTTGGATTAACTGGCGAATATGACCAATTGAACCGATTGCGCAATGGCAATAATAACTTCTACAATAGTCGCCCATTAAATATGCAGCCAGGTGATCCCGAATACCTGACGCGCATGCGGGAAGCACTCACTTATGACGGCAACGGTAATATTGAAAGCCTGCGCAGATGGTATAGCGCTAACGATTTCGACGACAACCAGTATCTGGAAAATAATAGACTGGGATATCACTACAGACAGGGTACTAACTTACTAGAAAGAGTAGAGCCAAATAACGATGGCAATGCGGCTTCTTGGCGGCCATTCCAATTTATCGAAAACATACTGGAATACGAATATGATGGTTCTGGAAACCTAAAGAGAAGCACTCATACAGGTGTAGATGGAAATGTATCAGACATTACCTGGACACCATATGGCAAGGTCAGTACAGTTTTTGTCGATCAAAACAGTACTCCAGACAGCAGACTTATCAAATTCGGATACGGCCCAGATCAAAATCGATGGCAGAAAAATATTACCAGAAATTCTATTAACGGCAATTTTACCGAAACAGCTGAATATCAAGTGCGCGACGCACAAGGGAATGTTCTGGCCACTTATGCTCGTACGGTAAATAGTTCTAACCCTTTTGTTACCGATCTAATTAGAGAAGAACAATACCTATACGGTAGCAACCGATTGGGCCAGGTAAGCTTTGGTACACCATTGACCTCCAATCCTCCATGTTCTGATTATCCTGATTGCGATCCATCCGGCCATGGATCGAATGTGCAAGCGGATTTCGGCACCCGCCTATATGAACTGACTAACCACCTTGGAAATGTCGTAACCGTTTTTGGTGAGAGCATTACGAATTACGAGGTAGACTTTGGTTTCTCCTTTGACGCGCCTCAAGTTCACAGCCATCGCGATCACAATGCTTTTGGCTTAGAATATAATCGCATGGCTGATTCTCCTTATGCAGGTACAGGAAGCTACCGCTTCGGCTTCAACGGCAAAGAAAACGACGAAGACGGCGAATGGGGTGACTTTACCCACTATGACTATGGGTTTAGGATTTATAATCCGGTAATTGCACGGTTTTTAAGTGTGGATCCGCTGGCGTCTAGTTTCCCAT
>JBCBVN010000412.1:0-3548 GCA_039817625.1 Bacteroidota bacterium | reverse complement strand
ACACGTAGCCAGTGCAGAGGGCATCGTTTGTGTAGAAAAAATTGCGGGTCATGACCCTCACCCCATCGACTACAACAACATTCCAGGCTGTACCTACTGCTCGCCCGAGATAGCCAGCGTAGGCTACACTGAACAAGCAGCTAAAGAGGCTGGATACGACGTAAAAGTGGGCAAATTTCCATTTTCTGCGAGTGGCAAAGCCAGTGCAGCAGGAGCCAAGGAAGGATTCGTGAAAGTCATCTATGATGCCAAGTACGGCGAATGGCTGGGCGCTCATATGATCGGTGCTAATGTAACCGAAATGATAGCAGAGGTCGTTGCCGCCAGGAAACTCGAAACCACTGGCCACGAAATCCTGAAGTCGGTACACCCCCACCCCACCATGTCAGAGGCCGTGATGGAAGCCACAGCAGCAGCTTACGATGAAGTGATCCACTTGTAATAAATATTGGTGAGGGCCAGGCCCTCAACCAATGTTTATATCCAGCCCCTCTACCTCAAACTCCTCGTCAACCTCCTCCAAATAAACGCCGGCTACGTAAGCTTTGAGCCTCCGAAGAAGGTCGGATGTCTGAGAACGGGGAAGCGCTATGCTTATGGTAGCTGTCTCTCCGAAGTCTTGTTCCACCATATCTAGCTGAAGTCGATTGAGTGCGTTCATAACGGGGCTCATCAGCTCGTAACCGAAAGTGAGCACCACAGGGGTAACCAATTTTCGATAGTCAGACTGTCCGGTATCAAGAGCTTCGGCGGCAGCTGTTTTATACGCATTGATTAATCCTGGAACGCCCAACTTGGTCCCGCCGAAATAGCGAGCCACAACCACCAAGACATCGCTCAGTCCTCTGCTATCGATCTGCCCTAGTATAGGCCGACCAGCAGAGCCGCCTGGCTCTCCATCGTCATTGGCCCGATATCTATCCTGGCCTTCGCCCAAGCGATAGGCATAGCAGTGGTGATTGCACTTGGGGTGTAGCTTTCGAATATCGTCCAATGCTTGCATTACTGCCTCCTCGGATCTTACCGGAATGGCAAAGCCCAGGAATTTAGAGCCTCGGTCTCTGAAAATGGCTTCGCCAGGTGAAGTAAGCACTCGATATTGATCTTCCAATGCTCTGTCTATTTTGTGGCTTTGGGCGCGATGAAATCGAAATAGTTATCCCGATTAACTATACTGAGCTGATGTTCGGGATAGGCCCGCAAGAATGTATCTGAAAATCGTACTTGCTTTTTGGGATTCCACTTAAACTCGGCGGCCCACATAGTACCATCTCGCTCTTCTACATAGTCGATTTCTTGTTGATCTGCCGTTCGCCAGAAGAAGCGGTTGCTATAAAGGCGGTAATAGCTCAAATATTTTAATCTTTCTGCAAGTAGAAAATTCTCCCACAATGCCCCTATGTCCTGCCGATTAGCTAGAGGTTGAAATTGAGAAATAACGGCGTTTCTGATGCCATTATCGTAGAAATAGATCTTGCGCTTGGTCTTGAGTTCTTTGCGCAAATTTCTACTCAGGGGCGGTAAACGATAAATGATGTAAGCTCTTTCCAATAGCTGGATATAGTTTTCTACGGTTTCGTTGTCCAGACCAACTGTTTTGCTCAATTGATTGTAAGACACTTCTCTTCCCACCTGATAAGCTAGTGACTGAATTAAAGCGGTTAGCTTTTCTGGTTTGCGAATGTTGCCCCAACTGTAAACATCGCGAAACAAATAGCTATCAGCGATATTGCTCAATATCTCGCGCTCATCAGGTACTCTAGTCACAACTTCTGGGTAGTAGCCGTAAATCAGGCGTTGTTCAAGCAGCTGATTTTCTTGAACAAATCCATGTTCCGTTTCTAGTTCTCCGAAATACAAGGGGTACAATTTGTATTCCCATTTTCTACCTGTAAGTGGTTCGTTGATTTGATTGGCCATTTCGAACGCACTGGAGCCCGAAGCGATCAATTGAACTTCTGGAATCTGATCAGTGACCAATTTCAGTTTGATTCCTACATCCGATATTCTCTGCGCCTCATCGATCACTAGAATTTTTGCGTCTCCAATAATTCTTCGCCATCTTGCTGTGTTTACATTAGCCAGCAAATCGCGAGTCTCCTGATTGTCTCCATTCAACCAAACCGTAGGTTCTGGTCTATCTGCTACAATCGAGCGAATCAAAGTGGTTTTTCCAACCTGCCTAGGTCCAATCAATATGATGGCCTTACCCGAAAACAGACGCTTTTTGATCGTTTCTTTTAGTATTCTTGCGATCATAATCGCAAAAATAACGTTATTTTTGCGATTATGATCGCAAGAATTTGATTTATGATCTTCAATCCCCTACCCCGCTTCCTTCGATATGTGCAAATTGACACCCAGTCAGATCCGCACTCGAAGACCACCCCATCGACTGAAAAACAAAAAGACCTGGCCAGGCTACTGGTGAAGGAGCTACAGGAGCTTGGTCTGACTGATGCCGAAATGGATGAGCATGGATACGTATATGCAACGCTCCCTGGCCACGATAGCGCACCAACCATTTGCTTTTGCTCGCACATGGATACCAGCCCTGACGCCTCGGGCAAGGATGTTAAGCCCATTGTGCATGAGAACTATCAAGGCCAGGACCTGATCCTGCCCGACGATGAGCGAATTGTCATCCGAGAAATTGACCACCCGGATCTGGCAGACCAATATGGCAACGACATTGTCACTGCCTCCGGCACTACCCTTCTTGGCGCCGACAACAAATCGGGTGTAGCGGCCATCATGGCAGCCATGGAATACTTGACCCAGAACCCGGAAATTGAGCATGCGCCCATTCGAATCCTATTTACACCTGATGAAGAAATTGGGCGAGGGGTAGATAAAGCGGATATGGAAAAACTGGGCGCCGACTTTGGCTACACTGTAGACGGTGAACGACGTGGAAGTATGGAAGATGAAACCTTTAGTGCAGACGGTGCGAGTATACTCATCGATGGTGTCTCGGCCCACCCGGGCTTTGCCAAAGGAAAACTGGAAAATGCGGTTAAAATAGCCGCTGATGTACTGGCTGCCCTGCCCAAAGACCGCCTAAGCCCGGAGACTACCGAAGGTCGGGAAGGCTTTATACACCCCGTAGAAATCAAAGGACAAGCGGAAAGTGCAAGAATTAACTTCATCATTCGCGATTTTGAAACCGACAAACTCGCCGACCACACTGCTGTACTGCAAAATGCCATAGACCGCGTAGCTCCAAAGTATCCCAATAGCCAGATTCGCCTGGAAACACACGAGCAATATCGAAATATGAAGGAGGTCTTGAAAGATCATCCCCAAGTGGTAGCACTGGCAGAGCAGGCGATTAAAGAGGCAGGCCTCGACCTGCGGAAGTCCAGCATAAGAGGCGGTACCGACGGATCGAGACTCAGCTTTATGGGCCTCCCCTGCCCCAACATCTTTGCCGGAGAGCACGCATTCCACTCCAAGTACGAATGGGTATCGGTGCAAGACATGGAAAAATCGGCAGAAGTAATCGTCAGGATTGCCCAACTGGCTACCAAATAGCTTATTCCTTCTCT
>JBCBVN010000411.1:0-3559 GCA_039817625.1 Bacteroidota bacterium | reverse complement strand
TCCCGACGAGATTAAACACATGTAGTCGCTATGCAAGAATCATTGTACAACTACATACTGGGTATAGCCGATAACTGCCTGATACTCGGTCAGCGCCTGGGCGAGCTATGTGGTCATGGGCCGAGCCTGGAGACGGACATCGCCTGCACCAACATCTCTCTGGACCTTTTTGGCCAGGTGCGATCTTACTATCAGTATGCAGCCAAGCTCAAAGGAGGCGATGCCACCGAAGATACCATTGCTTTTTTGCGCAAGGAGCGCCAGTACCGGAATGTGCTCTTGGTCGAACAGCCCAATGAGGACTTTGCCTACGTCATAGCTCGCGCATGCTACTTTGATATTTATCACGAGCTTTTCTTACTCGAATTGATGAGAAGTACGGACGAGACGCTGGCAGCGATCGCCCATAAGTCGATCAAGGAGGTGAGATATCACAAGCTCTTTTCTACCGAGTGGGTCAAGCGTCTTGGTGACGGAACGGAGGAAAGCCACCAAAAAATGCAGCAGGCTATAGATGACTATTGGCCTTATACCGATGAGCTATTTCAACCTGCGCAAGTCGAAAAAGAAATGGCAGAGGCCGGTATAGGTGTCGATATTACGAAGCTTAAAGAGCCGTATTACAATGCGCTAAAATCCTTGTTGGAGACCGCTCGCCTAGAGGTACCCGACAATCCATACTTCCAGAAGGGCGGTAAGCAAGGAATCCACACCGAGCATATGGGTTACATTCTGAGTGATATGCAGTATATGCAGCTCGCTTATCCAAATATGGAATGGTAAAATGGTGGCTGAGGCAGCACATATCGACGAGCGATTAGAGCCATTACTGCGCCAGGTGAGTGATCCGGAAATCCCTGTGCTATCCATCATGGACATGGGGGTAGTGAGATATGCCCAGCTAGAAAACGAGCAAGCTGTTGTCAAGATAACGCCAACTTACAGCGGTTGCCCCGCTATGGATGTGATGTCGGTCGAGATCAAAGCGGCCCTTCAAGAAGCGGGATATGAAGTCGATGTAGAACTGGTCCTCCACCCCGCCTGGACCACAGACTGGATCACCCCGCGTGGCCGTGCAGCTCTGGAAGATTACGGTATTGCCGTCCCTTTGGAAGCCGATGCTGACAAATCTGCTCTGATGGGCGCCAAGCGCATGGTCGAATGCCCACAATGCGGATCGAATAATACCAAAGTTGTTAGCGCTTTTGGATCAACGGCTTGCAAGGCCTTATTCAAATGCGAAGACTGCTTAGAACCCTTCGACTATTTCAAATGCCTTAAATAGCCACCTCAGCCCCCACCAAATAGCCAATGACCGAACAACCACCCATTCTTTTCCAAATTCAAGACGGCATTGCCCGCATCACGCTAAACCGCCCCTCGGTATTCAACAGCTTTAATAGGGCTATGGCCCTGGCCACTCAGTCGGCTCTGGACGATGCTGCTCAAGACGAGCAAGTGCGCGCCATTGTCTTAACGGGAGCGGGAAAAGCCTTTTGTGCCGGACAAGATCTGAAGGAAGTCACCGACGAGGAGCTCAATCCCGGATTTCAAGTCCTACTCGATGAGCACTACGCACCCATCGTGACTCGCATTCGCCATATCGAAAAGCCCATTCTTGCGGCAGTCAACGGGGTAGCTGCCGGAGCGGGCGCCAATATCGCGCTGGCATGTGATCTGGTCATCGCTCATGAGCAAGCGAGTTTTATTCAGGCATTCAGCAAGATCGGCCTGATTCCCGATAGTGGAGGGACTTTCTTTTTACCTCGGCTCATCGGCTTTCAGCGCGCTACAGCACTCGCTATGCTGGGCGATAAAGTCTCTGCCAGGGATGCAGAGGCGATGGGCATGATCTACAAAGCAGCTGATGGTGATGAATATGAAGAGCTGGTTGCAAAAACAGCCAGTAAGTTGGCCAGTATGCCTACTCGTGCGCTTGGGCTGATCAAAAAAGCGTTCAATGCCTCCATGCACAATAGCCTGGAAGATCAGCTGAAACTGGAAACCACGCTCCAGATCGAGGCTTCTGAAACGGAAGATTACACAGAGGGAGTGACAGCATTTATTGAGAAAAGGAAGCCTACTTATAAAGGCAAGTAATTACTTGCGCGCGAAGCGCCCAATAATAAGCGAACACACATATGACCATAGGAATCATCGGCTCAGGTACCATGGGCAGCGGCATTGCTCAGGTGGCGGCTACAGCAGGCTGCCAGGTCATGGTCTTCGATACGCGGCAGGAGGCCCTGGAGAACAGCCGGAAAAAGCTGGAAAAAATTCTTAATCGGCTGATCGAAAAAGGCCGTATTGGCGAAGAAGAAAAAACGCGCATACAATCCAACATCAGTTACGTTGATGGTCTGAAAGCACTGGCGCCTTGCGACCTGACCATCGAAGCCATTATTGAAGACCTGACGGTGAAGCAGCAGGTCTTTCGCGAATTGGAGGGTTATCTCTCTGAGGATAGCATAATTGCTACCAACACCTCCTCCCTTTCCGTAGCGTCTATTGCAGCTTCTTTAGACAAGCCCGAGCGCTGCATTGGCATCCACTTCTTCAATCCGGCTCCGTTGATGAAGCTGGTAGAAGTTATCCCGGCCATCCAGACTTCCTCTGAAGTCACTCAGCAAGTGGTAGAGACGATCGAAGGCTGGGGCAAGACGGTGGCCTTGGCCAAGGATACGCCTGGCTTTATCGTCAATAGGGTAGCTCGTCCGTTTTACGGGGAAGCCCTCCGCATTTACGAAGAGGGTATAGCTGATTTTGCCACCATCGACTGGAGTATGAAGACCATCGGTGGCTTCCGTATGGGGCCATTCGAGCTGATGGATTTTATCGGTAATGATGTTAATTATATCGTGACAGAAACGGTCTTTACCGCCTTCTATTACGACCCTCGCTACAAGCCTTCTTTTACTCAGAAGCGAATGTCTGAAGCAGGCTACCTGGGCCGAAAATCTGGCCGTGGCTACTACGATTACAGCGAAGGAGCAAGCAAACCATCACCGAGTGAGGATCCAGCTTTAGGCCAGCAGATTTTTGATCGCGTACTCGTTATGCTGATCAATGAGGCTGCCGATGCGCTGTTTTTAAATATCGCATCAGCTTCAGATATCGATAATGCTATGACCAAGGGCGTCAACTACCCGAAAGGCCTGCTAAGCTGGGCCGATGAGAAAGGTATAGACTGGTGCGTGCATCAAATGGATGCTCTGTACGATACCTACCGCGAGGACCGATATCGTTGTAGTCCGCTATTGAGAAAGATGAAGGAGAGGGGAACTAGCTTTTTTGATTAGTTTCGTTTTATCGACAATTTGTACTGTCCTGTCATGTCAGATTCATTTCCAACCATCCCAAAATTATTTCGTTTATTGTAGTATGACTGCAATGCGTCCGCCAGAGCACATTATTACCGAAAACCAAGTACCTACCGCACCGGGCTTCTATCGCTGGACGGTAGAGCGCTACCATCGATTGATCGAATCTGGTCAGCTCAACGAAAATGATCGCCTAGAACTGATGTTCGGACAAATCGTACCTAAAATGCCTATCGGAG
>JBCBVN010000410.1:0-3571 GCA_039817625.1 Bacteroidota bacterium | reverse complement strand
TCTTAATTGCATGATTTACCCTAAAAGAATCATATCTCTCGTCCCATCCCTTACTGAGCTGATTTGTGAGCTGGGGTTGCGCGATCAGCTGGTGGGATGTACCAAATACTGCGTACATCCTTCCGATCTGCTGAAGCCTGCCTACCCTCTGAAAGAAGGTAGGACTGAAAAAATTACAATCATCGGCGGGACCAAAAACATTCATTTCGATAAAGTAGAGGCCCTAGAACCTGGCCTGATCGTTGCCAATAAAGAAGAGAATACGAAGGAAATGGTCGAGCGTTTGCAGCAGAAATACAAAGTGGTCGTTACCGATATTAAAACCCTGGATGATGCTGATAAAGCCACCAGAGAACTGGCCAAAATTTGGGACTTAGACGAGCAGGCAGAGGCCATCATCAAGGCCAATCGGTTTGCACTTCCAGCCCCTGTAGACCAGCTCAAACGAGCGCTGTACCTCATCTGGCGAAAACCCTGGATGAGCATTGGCCATGACACCTACATACACGATATGATGCAGCGTTTTGGCTACGCTAACGTATGCGGTGACCAGACAAGGTATCCAAGCCTGAATGAGACGGACATAAAGACATTGGCACCGGAGGTTGTTCTTCTTTCATCTGAGCCCTTTCCATTCAAGCAAAAGAACGTCAACGAGATCCAACAGATGCTGCCAGAAGCTGAGGTGAAACTCGTGGATGGCGAATTGTACTCCTGGTATGGTGCCAGGTTGGGAAAGTTGGCTAGTTAATTCTCTTTCCTGGCTGATATCTGAGGCCGGTTAATCTCCGAGTACCGTTTATTTTTTAGCATGTAATAGTGCAAAATAATGCTATCGTAAAGCCTACCGACATCACTTCTGTCCGGGCCAATCCGCATATTCTCTATCTGCTGATTGCGAAGTTGCCTGCGTTTCCACCAAAAGCTCAGTCTTGGGAATACATGCCAGTGCGCCTGGATTATAGACTTGATATTCGGCAGATTCCTTTCATACAAAAACAGGGCTCCGGCCATACCGTCGAGGAGTAATCGGGTGGGTATCCACCAGGCCAGCTTTCCTATGGATTCATTCTTGATGCTCGTGACCAAAGTATTCCTGAAGTTCAGGTATGCCTTCTTGGGGCTATTATAATCGAGTGTGCCTCCGCCCACGTGGTAAACTACCGATCTGGGCTCTGCCATGATCCGGTATCCGGCTCGCTTTAAGCGCCAGCATAGATCAATTTCTTCGAAATGGGCAAAGTATTCTTCCTCAAAGCCTCCGATACCATGAAAGAGCTCGGACCTGATGAAAAGAGCAGCACCACTTGCCCAGAAAATTTCCTGACGGCCATCGTATTGGCCACTATCTTCTTCCAGGCTATAGAATACCCGGCCCCGGCAAAAAGGATATCCAAGTGTGTCGATCAGACCGCCAGATGCACCTGCGTATTCAAATTCCCGGGGCCTGGCTTGTGACAAAATTTTGGGTTGAACCGCAGCCACTCTATTATCTTCAAATAGAGCCAGACAAGGCTCCAGCCAGCCAGGACTTACTTCTACATCACTGTTTAATAGTACAAATATGTCGGCCTCCACTCGCTTGAGCGCGTAATTATAGCCACCGGCGAAGCCCAGGTTTTCTGAAATTTCGATCAATTCCAGCTCGGGATAAGTGGCCTTGATCCAGGCTACACTATCATCGGTACTGGCATTATCGGCTATGACGACCCGCGTATTAGGAGCTGTGTTTTGGACTACCGCAGGTAGAAACTTTTGCAAGAAATCGTGACCATTGAAGTTCAAAATGACAATAGCTGTTGTCAGATTTTTGGTGACCCGATCTTCCTGCGCCTCAGAGCTGAGCTCTAGCGCTTCTCGAGCAGCCTCTTCATCTTCTGCCAGTTGGGCTTTTAGCGCTTCCAGTGTAGGTAGCTGCTTGTCGCTTCGTAGATAGCTGACCAGCTCGACACTCAGCTCTTCATCGTATAGATTTCCATCAAACTCAAAGATGTTCAGCTCTATGGTTCGTTTGAGGTCGTGATCTATAGTAGGGCGGTGCCCAATGTAGAGCATGCCTTCATAGCGTTCGGTTCCTCTCGAAACCCGAGCAGCATAGATGCCATCTGCGGGGATGAGCTTATAGGGATTGCCAAGATCCAGGTTAGCAGTTGGGTAACCGATCTCCCGACCTATTTGACGACCTTTCACGACCCGACCCGTTAGGATGTAGTCGTAGTTGAGCATCTGGTTGGCACGTTTTAGATCGCCCTCTAAGAGGGCTTGTCTGATTTTAGTAGAAGAAACGGTGATGTCGTCTACTTCCTGTGCTTCGATCTCTACAACCTCATAATTGTAAATGGGGCCCAAATGACGGAGTAACTCTATGTTGCCTTGCCTGCCCTGACCAAAGTGGTGGTCGTATCCGATGACGATTTTGAAGGGCCTAATGTGTTCAACCAGAAAATCTCTGATGTATGATTCTGCCGTAAGCTGGCTAAATTCCCGAGTAAAGGTGGCGACCAATATGTGATCGATACCGATTTTTGATAGGAGTTCGACCTTTTCCGCTGTAGTATTCAACAGCTTGGGCTCGCCGGAGTCTGGCTGAAGAATGTGTCTGGGATGAGGGTCGAAGGTGACGAGCATACTCTCACCATCGTGGTGGTGGGCGAGTTTGACGATTCTTTCCAGCAATTGCTGATGGCCTCGGTGCAAGCCGTCAAAGCTGCCGATGGTGATCACCGCCTTTGGAATCCTAGGGAGGTTGTCGAGCGAAAAATGCACTTTCATGGGGAAGCGCAAATATAATGGTCCCTTAACGCCTATGCCCAGAGCTGACCCATTATATTTGCACACTTAACAGAGCTTTACACACCCATGCAGAATCGTACGGTCATTGACCACGTACAACCTCAGATTAATCAAGGCAGATTTCCCATCAAACGCGTCGTTGGAGAATGGGTCAATATCTCAGCTTCTATTATAGGTGATGGTCATGATAAGATCCGAGCCAAAATCCAGTATCGGCAAGTAGGGAAGAAAAAGTGGCAAGAGGTCGAATTGACTAGCCACCCCAACGATATCTGGACCGGTCGCTTCCAGATTACTGAACAAAAGCATTACCAGTACCGCCTGCTGGCATGGGTAGACCAGCTACTCAGCTGGTATGAAGGCTTTAAAAAGAAGCAGGCAGACGGTCAGGATATGTCTGTAGAGGTCCAGATCGGAATCAATCTCCTGACAGCCACTGCCAAGACTTACAGCAAAACCAAAGCAGCGCCTCTTCAGTCAGCAGTCAAGCAACTCAAAGCAGATGAGGGTCGTGCCACGGAGTTTATTTTGAGTGAGGAGTTCGCCAAATTGGTGAGCAAGCATCCTTTCGTTCAGCACGAGACGGTCTATGATCACGATCTGCGGGTTCGCGTCGGCAGGTTAAAAGAGCGATACAGCTCCTGGTACGAGTTGTTTCCTCGTTCTACTTCACCAGATATAGATCGAACGGGGACCTTTAAAGATGTTGAGCAATTGCTGCCTCGTATTCAGCAGTTGGGTTTTGATGTCTTGTATCTACCACCGGTTCATCCCATTG
>JBCBVN010000409.1:0-3590 GCA_039817625.1 Bacteroidota bacterium | reverse complement strand
ATAGAAAATTTTTCCATTCGATTTGTAACCAATTGGGTTTTGCCAGGTAGTGATTCTTTGACTTTGCTTTGCTTAACGAACTCAAAAAATAAATTCCTTTCATGCGAACGTCAATGGTTTCTGTTTTAGCTGCGCTCCTGGCTTGTTCTACCATCAATTGTCAAAGTGCCAGTGAGCGTTTTAACTATCTCGGGCAAGAGCCGCCATCCTTACAGCCGAAGGTATTCGCGCCTGGCATTATCTCGGTGGATGATGAATACGAATTCGGTTCTGTATTTAACCAGGATGTTTCCCGATTTTTCTATGCTGTAGATATAGACGGAAGAGCTGAAATCAGGTATTCTGAGCTGGTGAAAAACGAATGGAGTGCTCCAGTAGTCATACTGTCCGATGAGAATTATGGGTTTAATGATCCTTTCTTGTCTCCAGATGAAAAGAGGCTGTATTTCATCTCCCAGAAAGCACTAGAGGGACCTGGTGCAAAAGATGATTATGATATTTGGTATGTAGAAGATCGAAACGGTTCGTGGTCTGATCCCATCAATGCCGGGCCGAGGGTCAATTCGGGCAGAGATGAATACTATATCTCCTTTACAGAGGATGGAACAATGTATTTCTCCTCCAACAAACTGCCTGCCGATGAGCCCTACGGTAATTTCGAAGTCTACACTTCCGAATACGTCAATGGGAATTTCCAGGAGGCCGTTAGACTAGGTGATGCCATCAATAGCTCGAATTATGAAGCAGATGTATTTATCGCGCCCGATGAATCCTATATTATTTTTTGTTCGACAAGATCCGATGGTTTAGGTAGAGGTGATCTGTATATAAGTTTCAAAAATGCAGATGATACCTGGACGAAGGCCGTTAACATGGGAAACAAAATCAATACGACGGGCCACGAGCTGTGTCCTTTCGTAACCCATGATGGCAAGTACTTTCTATATACCAGCAATGAAGACATTTACTGGGTGAGTACCAGAATTTTTGATGAGATAAGAGGAGTGGAAAGGTAAGAGCGAATTGGATTTTTGATTCTTTTCTAACAAGCTCTAATTCTCCCGAACAGCGCTAGGCCTGACCCCAAACTCCTCCAGGAAAGCGGTAGAAAAATAGCTCAAGGAAGTAAAGCCCACCTCGTAAGCAACTTCGGAAATGGTGAGGTCCGTGGTACTCAGTAGTTGCTTGCCTTTTTTGAGTCGAATCATCCTGATAAGGAGGGTAGGGGACTGTCCGGTTAAGGCTTTGAGCTTTCGGAAGACTTGAGTTCGACTCATACCCAAACCCTTGCTCAGACGATCCATATTTAGATCTGCCTCAGAGAGGTGCTCCTCTACAAAAGTGTATAGCTTCTGGAGAAATGCATCTTCGATTACGGGCGTAGGCTCTGAATCTGTGGGGGAAATATTGGCATAGCGCTCTTGGAGTTTTCTTCTGAGTGCTAGCATATTATCGATTCTCACGAATAGCTCTCGCTCTTCGAAAGGTTTAGCCAGATAGGCATCCGCTCCTTTTTCGAGGCCGCTAATTTTAGAATCAGTATCGCTCTTTGCTGTGAGCAGGATAATGGGGATGTGACTGGTGCGCTCGTCTTGTTTGAGCGTCTTCGTGAGCTCGTATCCGTCAACCTCCGGCATCATGATGTCGCTAATGATGAGATCCGGAATGGTTTCTACCGCTTTTTCAATGCCTGAAGCTCCATTATCTGCCACATCGATATCGTAGTAATCTGCCAGGACTACTGCCAGATACTGCTGAACATCTGCGTTGTCATCGACGATCAGAAGTTTAGGGCGTTCCGAACCATCTACTGAGCTCAGAAAAATCTCAGGAGTGAGGGTACTGTCATTTTCGGGATCGGAGCTGATTAGTTCGGGAATAGTATCCGAAATGGCGCGGTGCTGTTGATCTGCTTCTCGTGCGATCGGTAGAAGCACGGTAAACGTGGTTCCCTCATTCGGTATACTACTGACCTGGATAGTCCCTTTCATCAGTTGGACCAACTCGCGGGTTAGTGCAAGTCCAATGCCGGTCCCCTCTTGTTGGCGGGTAATGGAGTCATCCTCTTGATAGAAGCGATCAAAGATATATGGCAAATTTGCATGGTCGATCCCAATACCAGAGTCGCTGACTTCCAGGCATAAGGCGTTTTTTTGTCCGAGCTTTGATTCCTGTACACGCAAGTCTATACGTCCTCCGCTAGAAGTAAACTTGACCGCATTTGACAAGAGGTTGCTGACAATACGAAGGAGCTTATCAGCATCGTAGTCCATTGTGAGTTCAGGTACTTCTGCTTCAAAATGCAGCAGCAATCCCTTTTGCTCGGCATAGGAGTGATAGGATTCAGTAATGTATTTCAGGTAGGAAATGACCTCGCCTTGCTTAAGATTCAGTTGTAACTCTTTGGCTTCCAGCTTTCGCAGATCCAAAATCTGGTTGACCAGATCGAGAAGACTGAGCGTATTCCTGCGGATCATGCGTGTTCCTTTCTCTAAGTGGACTTCGGGTTTTTCTCGAACCTTGTCGACCATTCCTCTGATAATGGTCAGAGGGGTCCTGAATTCATGAGAGATATTGGTGAAAAAGCGGGATTTACTTTCATCTAACTCCTCGAGCTTTTCCTTTTGCTGTTGAATTTCCGTATTGAGTTTGCTGAGTTGTTTATTGGCCTTCTGTTTATTCCGGAAATACAAGGCACCGATAAAGAGTAGCACACCGGCCAGGGCCAGTGCCCCCCATAGTAGGCGACGTATGTTGGTTTGGCGTTCTGACTCCCTGGCCTGGGTAAAGGCGAGCTCTTGCTTTTCTTGTTCAAATTCATTCATGGCCTGAAGGCGACCAATGGCCTGAACACTATTTCGATTGAACAGCGAGTCCTGAATCATTTTGGAGCGCTCTAGGAAGCGAAGCGCCTCGGCTGAATTGCCCTCCCGCTTATACATGCGGTAAAGCCCAGCCGCTACCTTCATATCCACATCATTGATGTCATTCTCCAGCGGAACTTGCTCGGCTTGTAGATAGTAAGATTTGGCCTGGGTAAATTGCTGTTGCTCCTCACTGACCTGCCCCAAACCGAGCAGGCACTGGGCCGTGGTGAACAGTTGGGAAGTAATGGGGGCTAATTCTATCGCTCTTTGATAATTACCTATGGCCTCTTCGAATTGTTTCAGGTCTTGATGAGCTTGACCCAGGTACCTATACCAATCTCCACTGACAAACTGCCCCTGTTCCAGCTTAAGCGCTTCTGCCCTGATCATTAAGTTGAGTGCCTCTTCACTATTGCCTTGTAGTAGTCGAACTCGACCTACTTTGAATAACAAATCCGGATTGTCTTTGTCTGGGTTGGCTTCCTGCCAGAGATCAGCTGCCTTTTGCCAGTATAAGCCAGCGTTTCCGTAATCCTCAATAGAAAGGTAGACGTCTCCTAAATAATCTAAATTGATAATTTGATCCTGATACAGCTTGGAGCCTTCCAATAAGTCTACGGCTTTGTGCAGGGCTTCAAGTGCCGCAGGGTATGCTCCACTAAAGTAGTGGGTGGTACCAATGCTGCGGTAGGCTACACAGATGCCACTGCTATCATTAGCGGT
>JBCBVN010000408.1:0-3604 GCA_039817625.1 Bacteroidota bacterium | reverse complement strand
GAATGCATTCTGCTCTTTTCTATATGTGACATACCAGCGAGTGTCACAGTTAAGGACAAGAGAAACACGACTCACGATTCAATTGCAATATTCACGCATCTGAACAAGTACTTGATTTGTTGCATCATCATTTTCTGAGTCACTATTTGTTACAACACCATTTGTCATGACGAATTCCTACCCCCGCCGCACCCCAGCGGCTAAGAAAGAATATGTTCGAATCTCGACTCGCAAGCTACATCGTCCTCCGACAGGAGGCCCGCCAATCCGCATTAAGCCGTCTTCTTCTTCAATACAACGGGCCCGGCTAGAGCGCGAGTTAAAAACTGCACAGGAGGCACTCAATGCAAAAAAAAGTGAATGTAAACTCTTTCAGCTAAGACTAGACACCAGTAAAGAGCAGCTAGCAAATGCGAGAAGAGAACTAGAGACCCTTCGTCGATACGCAAATAAAAAACGAGATTGGCCAGTCTGGCTCGTTTGGACTTGCGCAGTTCTCGTATTTATCTACGGCGTTTTTGAACTGGCTCATTTTTTATGGCCTAGGGTTTGTGCCTAAAGCTAGCGTCTGAGTCATTTCTATACATACCAATATTGGAGACTTGAACAATGTCCACTTCGAAATATCGAATTGTTTCCTTGGACGGTGGCGGCGTTCGTGGATTAGTCACCGCCATTATGCTCCAGGCGATTCAGAAGCACTTTGAAGCAAACGGAGAAAATTTCTTAGACTCAGTTGATTTTCTGGCTGGAACCTCTACGGGTGGCCTACTGGCTTTAGCGATTGCTAAAGACATCAAATTACTAGATAGGATGAAAGATATATATGCCAATGAGAGTAAGTCAATCTTCGAAAAGGCAAGCTTCAAAAGCTCTGGTGGGTTCTTGGCCACAAAATATACTAACGAGCCCTTGGACAAAAAGCTGTATGAAATTTTTGGCGATATGCGCCTGGAAGACTTATCAAAGAAAGTTTTGCTCCCGACTTTTGATCTAGATAATGACTCAGACAATCCTGAAAGTCGTCATTGGAAGCCAAAACTCTTTCATAATTTTCCACCTGATAAGGCAAAGCAAGAAAACAACGAAGATCAGAATCATACGGTCGTAGAGGTTGGTCTTTATACCACTGCAGCACCGACTTTTTTCCCTTCAGTGAAAGGCTATATAGATGGAGGCGTCTATGCAAACAATCCATCTATGTGTGCGATCGCACAAACACAAGACCAGCGATATCACGCTCGGACAGGGGCCACAGACAGCAGGGTAAGTCTAGACAACATTGTCATGCTGTCATTAGGCACTGGCCTAAACTTACAGCATCTGAGACATCACACTATAAAGAGGGGCATCTTGCGCTGGATACAGCCATTGATACAGATAATATTTGATGGCACGACTGGTATTGGCGACTACCAGTGCAAACAACTCCTAAACGAACATCAATACCGCAGGCTAAATCCCACCTTTATCGGAAAAAACAACAAGCCAAAATACGTGGCTATGGATGCGACCTCTCCGAAAAAGATAGCTTACATGATCCAAATTGCTGAGAGCTACACTCAATCTAATGAGTTTAGAGACACCTTAGATTGGATGGGCCAGCACTGGTTTTAATCTCTTCTCAGCAGAAGCAAAGTGCGAACCAAATAGTACCCATTGATGGGACTGCTAAATGATCTCCTAATACCGTCTAATAAAGAAGCCATCAGGCACTACATTTTCACTTAGGAACACACACCATGTCAGTTCAAACACTCATTCGACGCTGCGCGACACCCAGCGCACAGCCCACTTTGCAGCTCAATGACAGCGGCCCAGCGGTTGAAGCCTTACAGCGATTGCTAGCAGAGAGCAGCCGTGGATATTCACAACATTACATTTACAGTAATGGCAATGTCATCGGCACAGCACTAGAAGCTATCGTCAAAGGATTTCAGTTTACTGTCTTCTTAGATGATGACGGCATCGTTGGCCCTCAAACGTGGAAAGCACTCTGCGTCGATGGGCCAGTGGACATGCCCATTCTGCGTCAGGGAGATGGCGTCAATTCTACTGACGAAACGCGGACAGCGATTAGACGCGCACAGCAACGTCTAGAGATTTCACTCTATTACAATGGCGGGGTAGATGGTGACTTTGGGCCACTTACCTATGCTGCAGTCATCCGCTTTCAACAAGCCAATGGACTTACCGCAGACGGCATTATCGGCCCGCTCACGTGGACTGCACTCAGCCGCGCATAACAGTTCAACCAGCTAGCAGTTAAAGTCTCCTAGATCATCGAGTGTTAACGATCCTCCGTAGTTCAGCTCCTTATTTCTCGTTCTTGAGAAAGAGGAGCTTTTCTTTAAACTTCACACCCCTTCATACCCTTGCCCACAAATGCTATGCACAGACACACAGGTACTGGATACCACTCCGTCCTTAAGCAAAGACTCACCCTAGTCATAGTTGATGTTTAAGTAAGATCACTAAAGTAGGAACTGTAATGAGTCATATCAAAAAAAATTGCTTCATTTTAGGAGTGAAAGCCCCCACCTAACACTCATTACCGATTATCCGAATTATTGATGAGGAAGCATGACATCTACCAACGCTAGTCAAGTGCAGACACGACCCTCTGCACTTGAACCACCTTCAGTAAACGCCTCACCTATTCAGAGTGAAACCGCTGAATATCTTTCAATCATTTTTGAACAGCTTTGGGGACAACTGTTCCCTGCCCAGGGTTCACTTTTGTTTGACCACAATGGTCAACTCATTTTGAGTACGCCAAAGGCTCAGGCACTGTGTCAAAAAATTAAATCTCAAAACCTCCAGAACAAATTGCTTCCCGGTAAATACGAGAACCAAACAAGGACAAAAGAAAATAGCCCCATCCCCAAGAGCGACGTAATTTTTGAGATGCCACTCACGATTACGTATCTCTGCGATCTGATGATTGATAGCTCGCGTGAGTTTCCAACCGAAAAATTGCAGCTGCAGGAGGAACTGCTAGGAGACACCGACTTTCACATTCAGATCAGGGGCGAGTGGATTGAGCTAACCACAGCCTCTCCTAGATTTATTTTGGTAACGCTAGAAGATTTGGCTCAAGTTGCACAGCAGCGATCGCGCTGTGATGCCTATCGATATCAGCTAACCGCAAGAGAAAGAGAAGTTTGGGCGTTGCACCTTCAAGGTTTCACGTACCGTCAGATTTCTCAGCGCCTCTACATTGCCTTGAGCACTGTGAAAAAGCACCTCAAGAATGTGAGCAGCAAGCGTCGAGGTGAAATTTTCTAGCCTACTTTTTGGTGCTGACAAAAAGTCCCCTTAAAGGGGACTACACAACTCCCCAAAGTGACTCGTACAGTATTTAAGGGAACTAATGAATATCTTAGCTGCACTGAATACAGATCACTTAACCAAAAAACAATCATAACAGATCTAGTCGCCAGAGGTTTTATCATGCGCAAGCCAGTGTTATACATTTTAGAAGAAGAGTACACTTATAATCTTTTCAATTATCTTACTCTTGATGAACAGAGACAGTTTCAACGCGAAGTTACAGGTGAGAAAACGTTTTCTTGCGCTCAGAGCAATATAAGTTTGAAATTTT
>JBCBVN010000407.1:0-3628 GCA_039817625.1 Bacteroidota bacterium | reverse complement strand
TACAGACTGAATTTCCTCCCACTAAGAGGAGACTTCACCAGAGGCATATTTGCCAGTCTGTACCTGGAAACGGAGCTTAGCTTACAGCAAGCAGAAGCGATGTACAAGCACTTTTACCAAGACCATCCATTCGTGCACCTGAGCCTCGTAAATCCACACCTTAAAATGGTTGTCAACACCAACAATTGCGTGCTACACCTCCTGGAAGACGATGGTCGATTGCTCATTATATCTGCCATAGACAACCTGCTCAAGGGTGCATCTGGCCAGGCTGTTCAAAATATGAATTTGATGTTTGGACTGAAGGAGGACCTCGGATTGAAACTAAAAGCTCAAGTATTCTAAATCACTAAAGTCAATCGAACACGTCCAGGACCTTGCTGCAAACGCTGGAAGGTTTTCACCCCCACCAATTAAAAGATATTAACCATGAATCTCTTTGACGTCTATCCGCTCTACGATTTTACGCCCACGCATGCACGCGGAGCCTATGTGTATGACGAAGCCGGAAATGAATACCTGGATTTTTACGGAGGGCATGCCGTCATCTCGATTGGGCACAGCCATCCACACTATGTACATCGCGTTGGTGAGCAACTGAGTAAGCTGGGCTTTTATTCCAACTCAGTCAAAAATCCACTACAACAAGAGTTGGCGCATAAGCTTGGGCAACTTTCAGGCATACCCGACTATCAGCTTTTCCTCTGTAATAGTGGAGCTGAGGCTACTGAAAATGCACTAAAAATGGCCTCTTTTGCTACGGGAAAGACTAAGATCATTGCATTTGAAAAAGGCTTTCACGGTCGAACTTCAGCTGCCGTAAATGTGACCAACAGTGATAAGATCAAAGCGCCTATTAATCGCGGATTTGAAGTAGATTTTCTTCCTTTAAAAGACCTGGTAGCAGTCGAGCAAGCCTTAGCTCAGCAGGATGTATGTGCAGTCATCATTGAGGGCATTCAGGGAATAGGTGGCGTCCACGTTCCCGATCCAGACTTCCTGGAAGAACTGGCTAAGCTTTGTAAAACCCATGGAGCCAAACTCATTCTAGATGAGATTCAGTCGGGATTCGGGCGCAGCGGTCGGTTTTTTGCCTATCAGTATGCCAATATAGAACCCGACCTGATCACGATGGCCAAGGGTATGGGCAATGGATTTCCAGTAGGTGGTTTGCTGCTCCACCCCAGCTTTGAGGCCAGCTACGGGCTACTTGGTACTACTTTTGGAGGTAATCATCTGGCCTGTGCTGCTGCGCTGGCCGTCCTGGAGGTTTTAGCTTCCGATGATTTAATGAAAAATGCCATAGACCAAGGTGCCATCCTGAGGAAAGAGTTGCAGACGCTATTTCCTGAAGCTCGTGTCAGGGGACGGGGACTTATGATCGGTCTTGAAATGAGCAATCCCGTCAAAACCTGGCGTCGTGAGTTGCTGATGGAAGGACGAGTGTTTACAGGCTCATCAAGCATGCCCAATGTACTTCGCCTACTTCCACCTCTTGGAATTGGGCCACAAGAAGTCAATCGATTCTTGCAGGTTATGCAATCTATGGGCAGTCCAGTAGTTACCGTTTAACACCAATCTCAAAAGAACCAAAACACAATGAACCACTTCAGTTCCATCACTTCAGTTAATCGGCCCAAAGAGTTATTGCAATTCGCCCTCGACTGCAAGGCAAACCCCCATAGATGGTCTACCCTTGGTAATCGGCGTACCCTGGGCCTATTGTTCTTCAATCCCAGCCTGAGGACCCGACTAAGCACCCAAAAAGCTGCTCAGAATCTGGGGATGCAAGTGCTATCCATGGACGTAAGTAGTCACGGGTGAAACTCGAATTCGAGCCCGGAGTCGTCATGAACAGCGACAAGGCAGAACACATAAAAGAGGCCGCAGCCGTTGTTTCTCAATATTGTGACATTATCGGTGTCCGTTGTTTTCCCGGCCTGACTAACCGAGAAAAAGACTATAGCGAGCAGGTTCTTTCCGCCTTCATAAAACACGCGTCAGTTCCCATCATCAATCTGGAGTCGGCTACCAGTCATCCGCTACAAGGACTGGCTGACTGGATGACCATAAGCGAATACAAAAAAACCAGAAAGCCCAGGGTCGTATTGAGCTGGGCACCACACCCCAAGGCGCTTCCCCAATCCGTAGCCAACTCTTTTGTCAAATACATGCAGATTGCCAATGTAGATCTGACCATCACCCATCCTAAAGGATATGATCTCGCTCCGGAGATCGTCCAAAATACCCGGGTGACGACTCAACAAGAAGAGGCTATGGAAGGTGCCGACTTTGTGTATGCCAAAAATTGGTCAAGCTATCAGGACTACGGAAAGGTATTGACTCAAGATCCCAATTGGACCATTACGCCAGATAAGCTAGGAGACGCTTTCTTTATGCACTGCCTACCCGTCAGACGTAATGTGGTTGTGAGCGACGCTGTGCTCGATGGGGAGCAAAGCCTGGTCATCCAACAAGCTCAAAACCGGACTTACGCTGCTCAAGCCGCCATCATCTCCCTCCTCAAATGACCCACATGAAGCTGACCATTGTAAAAATTGGGGGAAATCTGCTCGATGATGAGCTTAGACTTGGCCATTTACTCGACGATTTTGCGAAGCTGGAAGGACAGAAAATTCTCGTTCACGGTGGCGGAAGGCGAGCAAACACCATCCTTAAACAGCTGGGTATTCAGCCAGCCATGCGAGACGGGCGCAGACTGACCGATGCCCAAACATTAGAGGTAGTCACCATGGTCTACGCCGGTCTGATCAATAAGAACCTGGTGGCCAGCCTGCAAGCTAGGAACTGCAATACCATCGGACTCTGCGGTGCAGATGGGAATATCATTAGGGCCAAAAAACGAGTGTCAGGAAGTATAGACTATGGTTATGCTGGAGATATTGAGTCGGTCAACACAGATGGTCTGACTGCTTATTTGGATATGGGTTTGGTACCCGTACTCAGTGCGATAACCCATGATCAGCAAGGTCAACTACTGAATACGAATGCCGATACGATCGCATCGTGCTTGGCCGCTTCTTTGAGCAAAACCCACAAAGTCAGACTTTTATATTGTTTTGAAAAGCCAGGCGTACTAACCGATCCTTCAAATGATTCCAGCTACTTATCAACGATGAATACAGGCGATTACCTATCGCTCAAGGCTGAGGGTACGATCGCAGATGGTATGATCCCCAAGCTCGATAATGCGTTCGCCGCTCATCAAGCTGGTGCGGAGGTTTGGATCGGGCGGGAGACTTTGGTCAGCAAGCTGGAAGGGACAAAGCTGGTGAAAGAGCAGCATCCGGCAAATAAAGGCCCCGTAGGGGTCTTACCACAAGCCAGGAAGGTCTACAGTGCGCAGCACCATGGCCTTCCTAAAATCGAAAGCCCCCTCAATCTCCTTAAGTCGCTCATAGCCACCCCTTCATTCTCCAGGCAAGAAGATAGGACTGCCGAAGTTCTCTTTCATTACCTGACAAGCGCTGGCATACCCGCTTTCAGGCAAGGTAATAACGTCTGGAGTCAAAACAAGCACTTCAATCCAGGCTTACCTACGGTCCTATTAAACAGCCATCACGATACCGTAAAACCAGCTAATGGATATACCAGAGACCCCTTCGAG
>JBCBVN010000406.1:0-3633 GCA_039817625.1 Bacteroidota bacterium | reverse complement strand
CCCGCTTGTAATTTGGCGATCGCTTCCTTGCGAAAGCTTTCCAGATCAAACTCTTTATCTTTCATCAGTTATCAGTGTGTTTACGAAAGTTATGGCTTTACTTCATGACACACTTTATGCAACGGTCTCATTAATCACGCCAAACTCTGCACCTTCCTCTTTGTGATCAGTGCATCTATTAGCGTCTTGACCATATTCTGATCGCTGGGCTCTAGCTGCTCGACGGCGGCGAAGAGATCTAATAGTTCTCGATCTGTAACTTTTGCTTCGGCCAAGGTTCTGGAGTCTCCATTCATGAGGTAATCGGCTGTGGTTCCGATGGCAACGGCCAGGCGGCATACAACATCTGAATAAGACCGGGGCTCCTGTTGTCTATAAATAGTGGGATGATTGCTGTTTTAGGATAGTCCGCCCCCTCTTTTTCTGGCTTTTACTCCCGCCGGGGAGCAAAAGGACCTTATTGCGCGCAATAGTTTGTCGACAAGTTCTTGAAATGATTTAGGTTATGGTGACTATACCTTGTATCGCTCTATATTCAAAGCACGGTCTTCGCCCTTATCCATTTTAGTCTCAATCACTGGTAGCAGGCGTCTAGAAATTGCGATTGTCTGAGCGCAGCGAGTTTTAGCAATTTTAGCCTGGTATTGGTGATTGGGGCGTAAAGAAATGGATCTAGGCTTGATCTTTTGTTACTTTTCTATCAAGAGAAAAGTAAAGATGAATCTCTTGTTTGAGCGCAGCGAGTTATAGCAATTTTAGCCTGGTATCGGTGATTGGGGCATAAAGAAATGAATAGACTCTTGATCTTTTATTCATCCTCACTTTACAGCTGCCTTCGGCAGTACTCAACAAAAACAAAAAAGGAGCCCCAGCATAAGCCGGGACTCCATCATCTTCAATCAAAAAACATAACTTTTAATACCCAGGGTTTTGATCCAAAGCCCCTTGACTGAGATCGATCTCTCCCTGTGGTATGGGAAATAGCTCGTGCTTGCCGGCCACGAAGTTGGGGCTGATGGCACCCATCACTTCCGCGGCGCGGCCCTGGCGGACCAGATCAAACCAGCGTTGCTGCTCCATGGCCAATTCGACTCTTCGTTCGTGCCAGATGGCCTCGCGAAGCTCTGACCGATTGGTGGTGGTGACATCTGGAAGTACATTGCTGCTGCCACGAGCCCTTTCCCGTATGCGATTGAGGTGCATAAGTGCTGTGCCCGGGTCATTGGTTTCATTGGCTGCTTCGGCTGCAATGAGTAAGATGTCGGCATATCTCAATACGCGAATGTTGCCTGGGCCATTGCCATTGCCACCGGGGTGATCGGGTACCCAGGCCTTTTGGTTGAAGCGCTCACCGACGATATTCGGATTGTCTTGTACGATATCGGAACCGTCGGGCAATACCTCACCCACATACAGTATCGTGGCTTCTCTGCGGGGGTCTCCGGGCTCGTAGGCGGCAATCAGGTCATCGCTTGGGCGATTGAAGCCCCAGCCGAGGTTGGGCTGACCTCTTACCCCTTGTACTTCATTGTACTGAGACCCACCACCACCGGTTTCGTAGGCTGCGGCCTGCACCTCGAACACGCTTTCCTCCGAGTTCTCATTTTGCTCGCGGAATAAGTTGGCGTAGTTGGGAAAGAGATCGTATTCCATACTATTGATCACCTCATTGGCTGCATCCAGCGCCTGGCCGAACTCGCCCCGGGTGAGATAGACTTTGGCCAGGATGCCATTGGCTGCGCCCCTGGTTGCTCGGCCGAGGTCTATAGACGCGTACTGAGAAGCTTCGGGCAGCACCGCGGCTGCATCCATCAGGTCGGATATGATGAGCTGATAGATGTCTTCCGCCGGTGATCTGGCGATGGAGAATTCGCTGGGGAAAGGCTCCGTGATCAGCGGAAGATCTCCGAACCAGCGCACCAGACTGAAGTAGAAATAGGCACGCAAAAATTTGGACTCGGCAATCAGACGCTCCCGCAACTGCTCGTCCAGTTCGGGTACTTCCGGAAGGTTCTCGATGGCCAGGTTGGCTCGAAAAATACCATCGTAGTAGCCCGACCAGACACCAGCCGGCGCAATATTGGTCGAGGTATGGGTGAAATCATTCAACTCGCCGAGGAAAGGGGCATCACCGGGCGTACTGCCTTTTTCTGAGTCATCGCTGATGATGTCGGTCATGCCGATAAAGCTGAAGACGTGTACTTCCCAATTGCGCAGTTGATTGTAAATCGCATTGACAGACTGTACGGCCTGCTCTTCGGTTTGAAAGAAGTTATCTAAGGTAAACTCGCCCTGAGGAGTTCTGTCGAGCACGTCTGTACAAGACTGCGTAAGACCCAATGTGAGTAAGGCAAATAGTAAGCTCTTGACTTTCATGGTTTCGTTTTTTGATGCGTTTACTAATGATTAAAATTTGAGA
Organism: Bacteroidota bacterium; assembly: GCA_039817625.1. GTDB lineage: Bacteria > Bacteroidota > Bacteroidia > Chitinophagales > Saprospiraceae > Neolewinella. The sequence continues at coordinate 1,214 of JBCBVN010000406.1, read as the reverse complement.
TCTAAGCCTACATTGACGGTTCGGGCAATGGGGTAGATGGTGCCTCGGTCTATGCCGTTGTTGAAGACAGATCCGTTGAATATCTCGGGATTGTAGCCGCTGTATTCCTGATCTGTCCAAAGGTTGGTGCCACTGACGTAGAACCTGACTTCTCTCAACCGGAGGCGATTGGTCAATCGGGCTGGAAGGGTGTAACCAAGCTGAATATTGCGCAGCCTAATATACGACCCATCTTCTACGAATCGAGAGGAAAGGGTTTCAAAATTCTGTCCGGCAAGTGTCATTCTGGGCACAGTGTTGCTGGTGCCTTCTCCCGTCCATCTATCCAGGAAATCGGTTTCGTAGTTGTAGGCACCGAAGCGGGCCATTTTTTTGGCATTGATCACTTCGTTTCCGAATTGACCGACGAAATCGAAGCTGAAATCGAAGCCACCATATGCGAAGTAAGCGTTGATACCAACGATCAGATCGGGTATAGCAGACCCCAGCACGACTCGGTCGCCATCGGCCGTGATGACGCCGTCACCATTTTGATCGCGGAAGCGCAAGTCGCCGGGCTGCTGTACCCCCAGCTGAGCAAAACGCCCCAGTTCTTCTTCATTCTGGAAGACGCCATCGAGTTCGTACCCGAAGAAGGCCCCGATGGGGAATCCTGCCCGAGAGTTGGTGCCTAGCTGCCCGCCTACGCCCAGCCCTCCGGCAAACAGGTCGCTGTCGAGGTCATCGACTTTCAATACTTCGTTGTCGATAAAGCTGGCGTTGCCGCCTATGCTGTAGGTGAAACCGCTTCTGCTGGTCTGCCGCCACTCCACTTTTAAGTCTATGCCCTCATTCAGCACTTCTGAGATGTTTCGGGTGGGAGCACTGGCTCCGAGATAGTCGGGTATGGCCGCGGCGAAAAGCACACCATCGGTGACCCGGCGATAAGCATCGGCCTCCAGCAACAGCTTGTTGTCGAAAAAGCCTAGTTCTACACCTATATCGACCTGGGTGGTTTCTTCCCACCGGATACCTGGATTGGCCAGTCCGGTCAGGGTAGAACCTTGCAGCAGATCTTCGTTGGGACCAAATACAGCACCTAGTCCGCTGGTGACCAGAGCGGTATAGGTATAGTCTCCAATGCGGTCATTGCCCGTTTGTCCCCAGCTGCCTCTCAACTTGAATCGGCTGACCATGCCATCGGGGTTCCAAAAGCCTTCATTGCTGACATTCCA
>JBCBVN010000405.1:0-3638 GCA_039817625.1 Bacteroidota bacterium | reverse complement strand
TGATGGAAATGGCAATGACGATCCGGTTACCTTCGATGCGGGTGGTGAGCAGGTGATGCCTATTTCCAGCTTTGATAGCACCATTGTTGATAGTCTGATCAATACCGGTACCGCAGCCTTGAGCGTGGAGTATCGCATTTTCGTAGACGATACGTCTAGTTGCGGTATACGCAATGACTTCTGGTTGGAGGTTATCATCAGAGAAGAGGCTGATGCAAGTCTTGATCCGGCATCTACCACGGACATTTGTTCGGGTGATCCGATTATTCTGGTATCTGACTTTACAGGAATTGGTACACCAACTTATTCTTACAGTGTAGCCAGCCAGGATCCAGGTGTAGATAGTGTGATCCTTGTACCAAGCACAGACGGGTCTTCGGTATCTGTCGATGGTGTGGGCTCAGGTCAGGCAACCATTCAGGTAGACATTACCGATGAAAATGGTTGTGTGGCTTCAGCGACCCAGATCGTGAATATCGGGACTACGCCTCCACCAAATGACATCATTGGCCCAGCTCAGCCATGTGTGAATACATTCGTGAGTTACTCGCTGGATTCTATCACAGCAGGCAATACGTATCAGTGGTCATTGTCTAATCCTTCTGCGGGTATCTTCTTCAACAATATCGATACGGGTGCAACCGTGATCATTACCTGGAACAGCTCTGTTGGTAATGGTCCATTTAACCTGTCGGTAACGGAGACTTCACCAGAAGGGTGTACAACTACGCATGACCTAACGGTCACCCTGACAACTTCAGTAGAAGCTGACTTCAGCTTCCAGTTGAACTTTAATAGCGATCCGTTGACGGTAGCCTTTACCGAGCTTGCCGGTGGTGGTATTACTGGATATACCTGGGACTTTGGTGATGGCAGTGCTATGTCAAACGATCCAAACCCCGTCCATACTTTCCCAGACAATCCGATGAATCCAGGTCAGCCATTCACTTACAATGTGACCCTGACCGTAGTCGGTACTTGTGCGCCATTTACGGCGACCATTACCAAACCTGTGACCATCAATCAAATCACCGTTTGTGATGATGTCGATCTGGTAGCAGGTGTGAACTTCATCAGCTTTGATGTCGTACCGACGGACTCTTCGGCTACAGCCATCTTCGGCAGTGTACCAGGTTTGCTACAAGTAAGCGGATGGACTAATGGAGCGACCATCTTCCAGCCGGGCGGTGGTAGTGCTAACACCCTGGATTTCGTTGAGCAGGGCAAAGGCTATGTTGTCTTGATCACCCAGAACTTTACCATGCAAGTATGTGGCTCTCGCATAGATACTACCTTCAAGCGTCCGCTCGAAATTGGTATCAATTATCACGGCTTTATGGGTATGAGTCCTCAGACATCTGATGACTATCTGGCGAATCTGATCGATGACAATATGCTCAACGATACGCTGGTCGTTGCTCAGACTTATGGTAGTAATGTTCCTGGCTTTACCCAGAACTACGTGCCAAATGGTGGTTCGGCCAATACACTGAACCAGTTTGAAAATGGCCGGGGTTACATCATCATCGTCAACCAGCCGGTTAGTGACTGGAGGTATGCTATAGGTGAGCCAACAGAGCTTCACGACTTTATAGTCGGTACAGTGTCGGGTACAGCCTACACAGCTGGTGAGCCCGTAGAAATACTGAATGAAGCTGAGCAAGTCATCGGTTATCTGGAACCAGACCTGGACGGAAACCTGCGAGCTACGCCAATTTACGGTGCAGTTAGTCGGGCTGACGGAGGGTTTATTCCAGGCTTGTCTGTAGGAGAAGCGGTTTCCTTCCGCTACAACGGACAGCTGGTAGAGACCGAGCTAAACTTCAGTGGAGGAATGGCGGTACACGAAGTTGATCTTCGCTTCGATGCCCTCAATCCAGGGCTCGATGAAGACATCAGCTTGGAGATCGATGAAGACTTTACGCTAGATGTAGCACCCAACCCGGTTGGTGACATGGCTACTCTGCGTATTTTCAATCCATCTGTTGGTCAGGTTGAAGTTCTACTTATGGATATCAACGGTCGTGTAGCCCAGCGCTTGCTCAGTGAAGCTGCACTTCCTGTGGGTACAACCAGAATTGACTGGACATCTGCCGGAGACCTTCCAGCGGGTATGTACGAGTTGATCGCCATCAAGGATGGTAGACTGATAAGCGGAGCTTCTCGCCGGATCATTAAGCAATAGGAATAGGGGCTGGATGGTACTTGAACCATCCAGCCCAATTTTCCTTATCATTGTACCTCACTGAATCATCAGAAACGCACTCCCATGAAACTGCAATTTCTACTTACAACTCTGTTTGTTCCCCTCTTCCTGTTGGCACAGCCAGCAGAATTTACCTTGCCATGTGCAGGAACTTCTATTTCCAAGCAATTGATCAGCTTTGGAGAAATAAATGGTACGGATGTCGAACCAGGTCAGGATTGGCTTGGCGCATTCGATAGTGATGGCTTTTGTATTGGTGTCGACGGTGCCGAAATACTCACGGGTGTTTTCGGTTGTCCGGATGCCGGAGGCTTTAGTATGCCGGTCTATGGCGACGGCGGTATTGCTTTTGGTTGTCCGACCAATTATGGTGCCAATAACGGAGAAACCATAGAGGTACTTCTGTTTGACGGCAGCGCCAATCTATTTTACGTCTACCCCGGTACCTGGGAATTTGTCAATGCGCCACAGGCATTTCCTCAGCAAGATGTAGATCCATGTGCCCCTGAAAACGCAGTTGTACTCCCTGTAGAACTGGTTAGCTTTCGCGCAGCGGCTACCAGCCGGAAAACCTCTTGGCTAAGCTGGGTCACGGCTACAGAAACCGAAAACTCGCACTTTGAGGTCGAGCGCTCTATCGATGGCCAGAACTGGTCCCAGATCGGGCGTGTAGAAGGTTTTGGCGATAGTGATGTAGCTCGCAATTACCAGTTTGAGGATGCTCGTCCTGCTGCTGGATTGAATTATTACCGGCTAAAGCAGGTCGATTATGATGGCGCTTTTGAATACACCCACGTCGTATTTGTAGACATGAAGTCTGGGGACGATCGCGACTTAAGCATTTTCCCTAATCCGATTGTCAATGAAACCATTACACTTGGCTTCAAGGGCAACTGGGGTGTAGCGGAGGCTACCGACGTTCGTATTTTCGACCTACATGGTCGTTTGGTGGCCGAGTGGCAAGACCTGGCTTCAATCAGTCAGACGATTACGCTCCCAGCACTTACCCCAGGTGTTTATACCCTGGTTGTCGAAGGTGGGGGAGAGCAGCTCACCGAACGGCTGGTGGTTCGCTAATCAGCGGGGATCAACCCATCTAACTTGCATACAAAAGCCAGCGGAAGGATTCGCTGGCTTTTGTGGTTATATAGACCTGTGAGTTGTAAAGCTTACCAAATTTTAGGGTAGACTCGCATTGTAATTCTATTTATGTTGTACGTATTTGATATTAGATTCTCAGTTAAATGTGTAGGCCTTGTGAAAATTTAGGAATAGATTGAATTAATTTCAGCAATTGCCAAACTGTAAAATTAATGTCTAATAATTGTAAGGCTTCTCTACCAATTTGGATACTATCTAAGTATTTTTCGTTAACTGTATATTGGACAACTAAGATATTATAAAATTCTGCCTTCTCTACATTTGTCTTTAC
>JBCBVN010000404.1:0-3665 GCA_039817625.1 Bacteroidota bacterium | reverse complement strand
TAAAACCAGTGATGTCTGCCAAATCCTTTTCAAGTTCTTCAAAAAGCTGAGCATACCCACGGGCTTGCTCGACAGGGGCAAAGGGGTGAATGTTGCTAAACTTCGGCCAGGTCACAGGAATGAGTTGGGTAGCTGCGTTCAATTTCATGGTGCAGCTGCCCAGTGGAATCATGGAATGAACCAAGGACAAATCCATGTTTTCGAGGCGCTTGATGTACCTCATCATTTGTGTTTCTGTGCGGTAGTTGCTGAAGTTGGGGTGAGTGAGGAAGGAGGACTTCCGCAGGTGGTTACCCAGACGTGAAGGTGGGTCGACCTGCTTGTTCACAAAAGCGCCACCAAAGACACTGAGTAGATCTTTGAAGTCTTGCTTAGAAACAGTCTCATCCAAGCTCAGTCTAACACCATCTTCGTAATAGTAGAAATTAATTCTAGCAGCTTCTGCACGTGACCGGATGGCCGCTTTTTGTTCTTCAGAACAAAGAATGTCTAAGGTGTCGAAATAGTGCTCATTGCGCAATTGATAGCCTGCGGCTTGTATGACTTGCGCCAAGGCTACAGTCAGCTTGTGCGTCCGATTGGCGATAGCGGTCAATCCTTCCGGGCCATGATATACGGCATAAAACGCAGCCATATTGGCTAGGAGTGCCTGAGCGGTACAGATGTTGCTTGTCGCTTTTTCTCTTCTAATGTGTTGCTCCCGGGTTTGGAGTGCCATGCGTAAAGCCTGATTACCATGGCGGTCTTTACTGATTCCGATGATTCTACCGGGGATGTTGCGCTTGTATGCTTCCTGAGTAGCAAAAAAGGCCGCGTGAGGGCCACCATATCCCATGGGAACACCAAAGCGCTGGCTATTGCCAACTACTGCATCGGCCCCCCATTCCCCTGGTGGACGTAGCAGACATAGCGATAGAAGGTCGGCGGCTACTGTGACATAGACCTGGTTTTCTTTCGCAGCCGCACATAGGGCTTCATAATCTTCAATTCCACCATCTGCCGTGGGGTATTGCAGCATTAAGCCAAAGACTTGTCCGGAAGTCAGATCAAACTGATCTGGTGATTGTACGCGTATTTCTACACCAATGGGTTCTGCCCGGGTCTGCAGTAGTTCAATCGTTTGGGGTAGAACCCGGTCAGAAACCAAATACACATTGATCGGATCGCCCTTTACCCGCTTGTTTCGGATGCCGAAAAACATGCTCATAGCCTCAGCAGCGGATGTGCCCTCATCGAGCAAACTGGCGTTGGCGACGGGCATTCCGGTCAGATCACTGACCATGGTCTGGAAGTTGAGCAGGGAGTTTAGACGGCCCTGAGCTATTTCAGCCTGATAGGGCGTGTACTGAGTGTACCAACCTGGATTGTGAAACACATTTCTCAATATCACATTTGGCGTGATGGTACCGTGGTACCCCATGCCGATGTAAGAACGCCAGTCCTCGTTTTTTGAAGCTATTCCTCCCAGATGCCTGAGATAGTCGTATTCGCTCATGGCTTTACCTACTTGCATAGGTTCCTGGCGTTTTATCGAGGCTGGTACAGTTTGTTCAATTAATTGGTCCAGGCTGTCTGCCTGAATCGTGCTTAACATGCTATCTCGCTCAGTTTCACTAGGCCCGATGTGACGATCTACGAAACGGTCATTGCGATCAAACAAGGAGGACATACTCTTTCTGTTTATTGAGTGGATTGAAGTGCAACAGTTATGGTCTGCTGACTTCTCGCGAAAATACGATGGGAAACGCATTTTCTGGTGCAATGGTTTACCCCTTTTTCCACAAGGATTTTTCACGTTTTAAAAAGTTATTTTCAGTCACGCGATGGTAATAAAAAGAAAGCGGTCAAATAAGTCTGCAAGACCTATTTGACCGCCACGATTAGCTTCATTTTAAAAAGCTAATTAGCGTTTTATTAGCTTGTAGTTGGCTTGTTCTACACCCGATTGAAGTCGGAGCACATACTGCCCGGCTGGCAATCCGTCTAACGGAATGGTGGTAGAGGAAGGAACGTAGGCCCTGATAAGTTGACCTTGAAGATCAAAAATGGCTATGCCATCCAGGTTTGGATAATTTCCTTGTAGTTGTATCTGATCAGTGGCAGTTGGGTTGGGAAAAACCGTGACATCATTGGCCCAAGTAGGGAGGTCTACCGATGAGACATCTGCTAGTAGAGATACCGACCCATCATTAGCTGTAAATGGCAGGGTGAAAAAAGTATCTGGATTTGATAGCGCAAATATGGTTGCTCCATCTGGATCGAAAACGACATCGGTCATGCCCTCCTGATCAGCTGGGAACCCATAGCAAAGGCGGAAGAGCTCTGTTTGGAAATCCAAAGTTATACCGGTCACACCTGCAATCGACCAAAGGACTCTCCATGTGCTATCGGTGAGTTGGTTGTAGTCATTTGACAGCAGATTGAGTGGGTTATCGCCTAAGTCTACACTAGTGAGCTGAATGACCTCGCTGTCCCACTTGATGTCGAATTGCAGGGCTGCAACTTGTGGGAAGCTGTCTACAGTTACAGGTACACAGACCTCGGATTCTACAAAGGGATCGGCTTCAACATTTTCTATGTTGATGACGACTCGCTCCTGAGCGAGCATGGCCGATAGAGGCAGAAGGATTAGAATTTGAAGAAGGAGTAGATTTTTGTTCATGGTGTATCGTTGAGGATAGTAGAAGTTGATGTGCAAAGATAGGAAAGGGGGTGAGAGCGACGAGGCGCATTTAGAAAAAAGTAAAAATTACTCATTCAATAATTTCTCATAATGTAAATTCTATTTCTAATTATCTCCCCACTACGCGAATCCAGCCCTTCGAGCGTATAGAATCCAGGTGGTATTCCCTGAAGATTTAAAGTGTAGATGTTTGCGCTAGCATGGCCTATTGGATCAGCACTTGAATTGGTGTTTTCCAAGATTTGTAACCGACCTGCGGAAGTCCCAGACAAAAAAGGACGCCCAAAGGGTTGCTGCAATTGCTCAAATAATGCGGTTCTGCCCAACTCGTCGAGTAGTCTTATAGAGGTTATCGGTCTAGGGGTTTGAATGTTCAGTATTCCAGCTGCTGGGTTTGGATATACTAGGGTGTGGCGGTCATCGTCAATGAGTTGAGTAAAAGAAGGGCCGCACATGGCAGGGGCATTTCCCGGACTGATATATTGCATGTCACCTTCTACGGCGCTCCAATAATGCCAGAAACCACCTCCGTCAGGTGACCAGCTGGGCAGGTTAAAGCTCATACTGCCATTGACGTTTCCCGCCAGGCGGTATCCGCTGAGTGCCTGGCCATTATTGTTCCAGGTGATGGGTTGACCACTTTCCAGAATCTCTGGTCCGAAGCCCTCGTCAGTACACGCGCTTGTGATGAACCAGGCATAATCTGGGAAGTTGGGGAATTCCCCAAATACCCTGGCCGTTCCGTCGGGTTCAATGGCGACAGCGGTGGCATCATTGCAGGCAATAGCTCTGACTGGCTGATTATTCCACAGACTTGTTCTGGCCAGCATAACCAATAGGCGACCCTGTCTATCTCTCTGTTCGAAGTGGGTATCTGTTAAGGTATTGGCAAGGTGGGGAAGGGTTAAAAAAGGCTCGCTGGTCAAGCCTTCTACATCAGGATGAAAAGGATCGTTGAGGGCTTCTTCACTGTCCAGGCTGC
>JBCBVN010000403.1:0-3667 GCA_039817625.1 Bacteroidota bacterium | reverse complement strand
CTGCTTAAAGGGAGCATAAAACGGATTTTGCGAAATGAGAAGTATTTACCGTTCAAGGAGGGTTTTCAATCGGAGTCCCTCACAGTCCAAGGTGACATTGAAGAGAGAGAGGAGTTATTGGATATCAAAATTAAAACCGCAACAGAGTTAGAGTTAAATGATATGCTCAATAGATGCATTAATTTAGATGAGGAACCAGTGGCAGAGCATTCAGATTTAGAAAAGTCCCTTTTTAATTATATAATTGAGAATATTGAAAGAGACGAAACAGGCAGAATTATCGTTCCAGCACTTTGGGATAGGGATTCAGAGCACTTGTTGGCAAATAATTTTAAGCTTTCCAAAAGAGTCCTCTATTCCACTTTGAAAAAGCTCAAGAACAGACCAGGAGTCTTAGATCAGTATGATAGGGTGATCAGGGACCAGTTGGAGGAGGGTATCGTTGAGGTAGTCCCAGATTTGGATGTCCTTTTAAAGGAAAATCCCGGAGCATCATTTCTGCCCCATTCCGCGATCTTGAAGGAGTCTTCCTCGACCACAAAGTGTAGGGTGGTGTTTTTGAGTAATTTGTGTGAACGTGGCGGTGGCGGTATGAGTCACAATGAGATATCATTTCCGGGGATGAATCTTAATCAGTCACTGTTTGCATCACTGCTCCTCTTGCGCTTTGATAGGTACTTGCTGTCATTTGATTTGCGGAAGGCTTTCCTTATGATTAAGTTGCGACCTGAGGATTCTATGAAGCTGCTATTTTTGTGGTTTAGGAATGTTCAGGGTGGGGATTATGAGGTGATTGCTTTGCGTTTTTTGAGGCTGGGATTTGGTTTGAGATTTAGCCCTTCAGTTTTGGTCTCTGTATTTTATTTCATACTTATGGTGAATGTGGATGAGAGTGATATGGAGTTGTGTGCTATTGCCAAGAGATTTTATTCTTTGCTGTATATGGACAATATTAGCTACTCCTCATCTAAGGTGGACAATATTCATAGAGCATTTCAGGGAGCCTTCGAAATCTTCAACGCTTATGGGTTCGATCTCCAGAAGTTTTTTACCAATGTACCCTCTATACAGGGTGAAGCGGATGAGTTGTCTGGTGAAGTTACTGCACCCGAAGTAGACTTGTTTGGTATGGTATGGGATCGTTCGGGCGATAGTTTGCATTGTCGTAGATTTAACTTAAATCCAGAAGCAAATACAAAGAGAAAGATTCTACAAACTCTGAATGCGCAATTTAATCCTATTGGAATGTGTTTGCCATTGCTCAATAGAGCAAAGTTTTTCTTGCATTCTTTGCAACTTGATAAAGATGTGGAATGGGATACCAAAATTGGACCTGACCGTTGCTCTGAGTGGGCGAGAATATGCAAACAGCTCAATGCTCATGAAGATTTTGCCATTGATAGGAATGTGGGTGATCGGACAGGTAGCTTTTGTTTGATTGGTTTCTCGGATGCAAGCAAGGATGCACTCGGAATTGTGTATTATTTGTGGAATAAAGATAGCAACAAAATAACCTTTATTCATGCTAAGAGTAGAGTATTGGGGCGTTCACTGCTGAATAAGACTATTCCAGTACTGGAATTGGCTGCTGTGGCTTGGCTGGCAGAAATTGCAGTGAAGCTAAAGAATATCTTGACTGGGGCTGTTGAACCGATAGAGGTCTCGGATATTTTGTTGTTTACAGATTCCTCTATCTCGTTGAGTTGGATAAGAGCAAGAGTGCTGAAAACTGGGAAGGTAGAGCGTAAGTCAGTTTTAGTAAATAACAAAGTGAATAAGATAGTCTCTCTTGGGGAATCCACACCAATGCGTTTTAAGTTTATTGAGGGATATCAGAATCCAGCAGATTTGACCACTAGAGCAGTATCTAGCTATCTTCTGAGTAAGTCCAATTATTTGGAGGGCCCTAATCTTGATGCCTTAGTTGATGGGGAAGATGAAGTTTCGGTTCCTCATTTAAGCAGTGTGGTTAATGTAGGTGTGACTGCTGTAAAGTTTGAGGAATCAATTGTGGATTTAGACAGATATTCATCATTTAAAAAGGCTACTAGGGTCCTGAATTATGTTTATGGATTTATCAATAGATTGAAAGGGCGAGTAAACAGAGCAAAGAATTCGGAAATCTATAAGTTGGAGGATTCTGATACCTATCAGATGAGTGGTGAATACCTGCTGCGTAAAGTGCAGGAGAAAGCTTTTCCTAATATATTTCGATTCTTTAATGGGGAAAGCGTAAAGTGTGATCCCATTGTTACCCAGCTTAACCTATTTAGGGATAAGAAAGGATTGCTGAGAGTCAGGGGTAAATTTGAGTTGGATGATGCATCCCCTATTCTTCTTCCCAGGGAGAGCGTGCTTACTTGCTACTTACTGTGGGATCTTCATCGGGAGTTGAAACATGCCCAGGTTTATAAGATGCTTGGAGTACTACGTCAGAAATTTTATCTTCCTAAAGCATATTCCACAATAAAGAGAACAATAAGAGACTGTGTTCTATGCAAAAAGCTGCACGGACGTAGCTTGAAATCTAATGTGTCTTGCTATAGAGATTTTAGAGCTAATCCCTCGCGTCGGCCATTTTCATCCGTAATGTGCGATTCGATTGGGCCATTTAATATTAAAGATGAGAGGGATGGAGTTCGTAAGGTTTATGTGACCATCATAACTTGCTTGTATACCCGAGCGGTGAGTTTGTATGTGTGTCCAAGTTTGGATGTGGAGTCTTTTCTGTATGCTGTGCAGTTGAATGTCTTGGAGTATGGTATGATTGAGCACTTTATATCGGATAATCAGCCCAGCTTCATTTCTGGCACTAGTATATTGGCGAGGGTGATAGAGGAGACTGAAGTGCAGAATTACCTCAAGGTAAATGGGGTGAAGCAATTCAACTTTCAAACCTACCCCGCAGGAGCATCCTTTCTTGGCGGGGCGGTGGAGAGTCTGGTGAAGCAGGTTAAGCACCTTCTCTTCGCTGGCATCAACAAACAGTTGGTATCCTTGAGGGAGTTTGAGTTTCTAGTTACTGAAGCAAGGGTACTAATAAATAAGCGTCCGATTGCGTATAAGTCTGTTTTAAGCGAGAATGGTGTAGATGGTGAAATGCCGTATGCAATTACCCCGGAGTTGTTGTTGAGAGGATACGAAGTTCCTTCAGTAAATATCCTTCCGGGATTTACGGATTCTGATTATCTGTCTGATTTAGATTGGCAACCGGGCTCTTCTAAAACATTTGATTCGTTTAAATCCTTGAAGAAAGTACAGAGTAAAATTCATGAACTTTATGAGCAGGAGTTTGTGAAAACCTTAGAATATCAGGCCACAAACCTAGAGAAAAGGTATAAGAATAGGAATCAAACTCTGGTTAAGATTGGGGATCTTGTAGCTATTAAAACAAAATTGGTAAAACCATACAATTATCCTATAGGAATTGTGACTGCACTTGATTTCAATAATCTGCAGGAGGTCAATGTGGTTACGGTAAAGAAAGCCAATAATGAGGAACTAAAAAGGCACCCTAGTGACATAATTGTTCTGATGCATAGCCCTGAGAGGGAAGAAGAGGCTGTGGAAAGTGTAGAAGTTGAGAATCCCACGAAAGCTAGACCAGCAAGAAAAACAAAGTTGGAATGCCGAAGCAAAATGTCCAGATGGACTGCTGATGGCTTGG
>JBCBVN010000402.1:0-3672 GCA_039817625.1 Bacteroidota bacterium | reverse complement strand
TCATTCACATAGACCAAATTCTCGTCGTAATTCCCACCTCTCACATTGTATTGGCTGGTCAGCTCTCCACCAGATCCACTACTAACGCCCAGGGCAATATGAGGTAGAATACTCTCTAAATTACCCGTTGTTGAAGGCAAGAGCCGCAAGGAGCCGGGCTGTTCTCTAACCATACCATCAGCCTCTATTTTAGATTCTCGTACGACCACTTCGATCCCAGAGTCGTAGGCAACCATACTTAGATCTACTTGCTTGCTGCTTCCTGCGGGTAGCGGCCCCAAGTCGACACGAACTTCCTGATAGCCTGTCCGACTAAAGACCAGTTCAAAAACTTCTTCAGCCGGGACTACGGCCCGATACCGGCCGTTCTCGTCTGTCTCAAAAGCCTGAGTAGTACCTTGTACGTAGATGGTAACCAGTTCGATGGGTCTTTCATTCAATCCATCAACTACGCGGCCCGTTATACCGGCCGTCTCTACCTGCCCAGCCAACGATAAAGCAACACTCCAAATAAAAAATAAAAAAGGTAATCGCATCCGCATAGATTCTGGCTTAGTAAGCTCTGAAACGACAAAAGTAGCCCTTGCCTTGCGATCTTAAGAAAGGTGAGTCAACAATTGTCCGAACTGTGACGGAGACGTAATTGGAAAGTTATAGGACTTCCGCTGGTGGATACATCAAAAAAAACGAAGGCTCTCCAGGTACTTCCCACTTGAATCATTTAAGCCTCTACTCGTTTTTGATACCGTCTGTACCTGATAATACCGACGTCCAACCACAAAAGTCTTGGTTCTTATGCTGGCTTCGCCATCCAGATAATCGATTCGCCAAAACTTCCCCGGGTAGTCTTGTAGAATTTCATCATTGGAAAAAAGCAACTCGCCATCTACTGCCGCGATGGCCTCCTCCTGAGAGGCCTGGAAAAACTCAGCGACCAGGTCTGTACTGTCATGGTGCAAACTACCCTCTGGGTAGTCTACATAACTGAGCATATAGATTAAGTTATCAGCTTCCTTGGCCGGTGTTTGAAAAAAGTAGGTGTAGAACAGCAACTCTCCTACTTCTGTCGGTATGGTATCAACTGATTCCTGAAATGCTCCCGGAGAAAGAATCACGAAGCGACCATCAATATCTCTGATCTCTTCCCATCGCTGGCTTCTCTCCCAACTTTGTTCTATTGTATTCTCTTCTTTGCTGCCGTTCAGAGGAAGCGTTTGGCCCATCAGCCAACTAACCATCGAAACAAAAAGAAGTGCCAAGTAGATTCTCATGACCTAAAGATGCTGAAATACCACCTTGGGTTCGATGATTGCCCTACCCGCTTTGACATTCCGTGCAGCCCAGGCTTACCGGATCAGCGCCTGAGTAGAGATAATTTAAAGGTAAATCCAGGGAGGATTTCTTCTCCACTCAGCTCCTGATCAAATCCGTGTATTTCTTCCTGCGTTCCATCGGCTCTGTACAAGTATACAATTTCAGATTGAGGGTCTACCAGCCATCCGAGTTGAACGCCATTGGCTATCCAGGTATCGGTCATTTTCTTCTTCAGCTGGTTTAATCGGTCAGAATCTGAACGAACCTCCACGACGAATTCGGGAACAATACTTGGGAAAGAACTCCAGTCAGCCTCACTCATCCCAGCTAACTTATCTGCATATACAAATGACGCATCTGGGGCTCGAACAGAACCATTTGGCAAGGTAAAAGCGGCATTTGAATTAAATGCTTCACCAAGTCCGGTTTCAATCCCGTATAAAGTTAGATATGTACTAAATAAATTTTCTCTACTTGCAGATAGTAGGTGCACAGGTGACATAATAGAGATTTTGCCATCGGGCTCCAGCTCTGCCCGCAACTTGGGGTTTTGAACACAGAAACGGTCGAACTCCTCATGTGTATAAGGACCCAGCATTTGAATCTCAAACGCCTTTTGATCTGGTATATCGACTATCATCTTTGTCACGGATACAATATAACGAATATTGCAAACACTTGTTGGCCTGCGGACCTACAAGTGTTCTCTGACTATGGCCGATTCGTAAAACTGAAAATGGGTACGTCAACACTCAAACTGAGCATAAATCGTACGGCAGATACGTCCAGATCAGGCGCTCCATTGACATTTATCCGCCTCAAACTTGGCCCGTACTGGAGACCAGCTCCAAGAGTGAATGGAGACTTAGCGAAGTTGTACATCAAGTGAGCTCCCGGTGCGAATACATTTTGGAAGGTAAACTGGGGAAGTCTTTCTACATCTTCGCCTGCTCCCAGATCAAATCGATATGCGGATACGGCACCCAGGTCGATGAAGGGGAAGAAGAGAGTATAGGATGATTTCTGCGTATAACTTCCTTTCCAGCTCAGGCTCAGACCAACGGGTACAAAAAGGGAAACACTTCCCGAACGTTCATTTACACCTGCTTCTTCGGCATTAAAGTTGCTGGGTAGATTGAGTTGCTCTTCTGCGTAGTTGATTCCGAAATAAGCATTGAGCTCCAGGCTAAAAGGCTTATTTCTTTTGAGTTGTGAGCTTCCCGGCGGCAGAGCTACTGCATCGAGTGCTCCTGCAAAGGCTTCTGGTGTTTCGGCGGCTGCAACGTCTGCCATAAATGTCCCATATAGGAACAATTGCTGGCGGTTGCGGCTCATGCGCGTAGTATCCAAACGAGCTAACCTTTGGTCTACACGAGCAATTTCACCTTCCAGAAACTGTATTCTATCCTGCCCCAGGGTATTGCCCGTATTCAGGGCGAGTCCCCTTAGATTTTGATCAGCTGGACTTGCTTGCCCATCTCTCAGTTCCTTCAAATACGAATCGCGTTCGGAAATGAGCCGCTGCTGCTTTCGATTGGGTTCGGGAATAATATTAAATAGGTCGATCAGCTTAACCAGATTGCTTACAGCATACCTGTAGTCACCGCGCTGGGTATGAGCAAAGAGCTCATCCAGCTGATCGTTGATGGCTGGCAAAGAAGAAAAGCCCGGCAAGCGTTCAGCAAGGCTGAAGGAACGCCCGGGAGCTAATGGGTCTGCCAGAATATCAGCTTGCACAATGGAAGAAACCGTCGACGTAATGAAGTGTACCAACCGAATCCTTCGCTCTACCCGATCTTGTGTGCTATCTGACTCATAAGAAGATCGATATTCGTGAAGACCTTCGGTAAAATCCATTAGCAAGCGACCGAGAGCAGGTGCATTTAAACCTCCCAGGCCAGGAACGCGCTTCAATCGTTCATAAGCCAAGCCGCGAACCAGTGGATTGATGGCCGGATCAAGCAGATAAGAGGTGAGCTGCCCCGTAGGAGCAAAATCACCAAGGTCGGCAGGAGGTGTATTGGCAAACTGCTGTTCGAGTAAAATAGATGGCTCCACTTCTACTTCCCTAGCCAAACTGAACGCCGGCTCCTCCTGGTCGTACAGCAAGAAAAACATCTGTTGTCCTAAACCAAATACGGTCTCGAAGTTAGCCGCATTGCGATGCGCCCGAATCCGGTCTGAAGCAAATTCTAAAGAGTAAGCAGACAAACTCTCTTGCAATTGATTAAACTCAACTTCCACACTTGTCAGTAATGTTTCCAGACCTGGGTATGATGCCGGTGGTGGAACCGCCGGATGCATCCTTCGGTAGTTAGGACTGGGTTCTGCTTTCGCCTCGCTAAAAGCATCGAGTCG
>JBCBVN010000401.1:0-3715 GCA_039817625.1 Bacteroidota bacterium | reverse complement strand
GGGCCCGAGCTGCTCGGGCCCCATCCGTCTATTTTCACCTGCTGGCGAATCTCCGGGTCTCTGGCGTCTGTTCGATCTACAAGGGCGGCCCTTGCAGGAAGTGCCCATACGCGGTGGCGAGACGGTGCGTGTAGATGTGCCAACCGGGCTGGCCGCGGGTACTTACATCTGGCAGTTGTGGCGAGATGGGCGTGTCGTGGAGTGGGGGCGAATCATTCGCGCTTAAAACACTTTGCAGTAATAGGCTAAAAATCAGATTGGATATGGCTTTGACCAATTTTTTTTAGGTCGTCAGGTCGACGTCTATCAGATTCTATGGACAGAGTAGACGAGTTTCTGGTTCGTATGGGCACAAGTCTTTCTAGAGAACGATAAGAGACCTTACCTTTGCGTTCCTTAATTATGCAGAGACTCGAACAAAAGAAACGGCGTCAGGCTATCCTGCAATTTGTGCTGGTGCTTGCGGCCCTTTTTCTCATCAATTTGCTGGCTAATGGTCGTATAGGCAATACGCGGATGTTTACCTCCTTCGACCTGACACAAGACAAGCGCTATAGCCTGACTCCACATACCGAAGAAATGCTCGACGAGCTCGAAGATGTGGTATATGTCGAGGTGTTGATGGAGGGTGATTTTCCGGCCACTTACGAGCGCCTGCGGGCAGCCGTACGATCTACCCTGGAAGACATGCGCGGTCGGTCTTCCTTTATCGAGTACAGGTTTACCAACCCGATAGCGGGTAGGCCGGAGCGGGTCAGAGAACGACAGGAACAACTCGCTGAGATAGGGATTATACCGGTTACGCTGGTGCGGGGTTCTGCCACAGAAAGAGAAGCCAAGGCCATCTATCCTTATGCCATTTTGAGATATACCACACGCGAGGAAATTGCACCGCTGATGCAGAACGTACCCGGACAGTCTGCAGAGGCTACGGTGGAAGAGTCCATCTCTAGACTGGAATATAATCTCACGAGTGCACTCGAACGCCTGATCAACCCCAATAGACCGCTGGTTGCTTTTACGGAGGGGAGGGGAGAGCTGGCCCCGGTTTCTACGGCCGATCTGGAAGCCCGCTTGCGTCAGCAGTATGATGTAGGCCGAGTATCTCTGGATAGCCTGGCAGCCATACCTCAGGATATTAAGCTACTGATCGTGGCCAAGCCCACCCAGCCGTTTAGCGATCGCGATCTTTTTAAGCTCGATCAATATATCATGAATGGCGGCAAAGTTTTGTGGGCCATAGATGGGGTAGCTATGGATCTCGACTCGCTGGCCAATCGCAACGAATATTACCCCAGCCCATATGAGCTCAACCTCAATGACTTATTCTACCGATATGGACTGAGGATCAATGACGATCTGGTACTAGAATTGGACAATGCCTCGACCATTCCCATCGTCGTTGGTCGAATCAATGGAAATCCCCAGATTGAGAATCTGCCGTTCCCTTATCACGTAGTGGCGACACCACGAGGCGATCACCCCGTCATCAAGAATGTTGATCCCATCGATCTGCGTTTTCCGTCATCCATCGATTTGGACATTCGTACACCCAATCCCATCGATAAGACTATTCTGCTGATGTCGTCTAACCGGGCCAGATTTCAGCGCCTACCGGCGGCCATCGACCTAGATGTACAGAAATATAGCCTGGATGCCGAACGCTTCGACCGCGATAGCCTGGTCATGGGCGTTTTGTTGGAAGGACAATTCACCAGCCCTTTCGCCAACCGAATACCCGAGTCTTTCCGCTCTGCCCTAAGAGATATGGGCCAGGAGTTTCAGGCAGAGTCGGTCCCCAATCGTATGATCGTTGTCAGCGATGGAGATTTGTTGGCCAATGTGCTTGACCGAGAGGGAAAAGTGAGCCCACTTGGGTTCAATCCCTACCATCGCTGACAACGATCATACGATTGGGGACCGACTCTGCCTGAAACTCCTGGCCCATATCTCTTAGGGCAGAGCGGAAAGACTCGGGTATTCGGTTGGCGAAAGGGCTGGTGAATTGTCCTTCCAACAAAACGCCCATGACCAGGCTATCGCGGTCGAAGCGTTCGGCATCCAGGCTATATTTCTGTACATCTAGGTCGATGGCCGCCGGTAGGCGCTGAAATCTGGCCCGGTTAGACGACATCAGCAGAATAGTCTTATCGATGGGATTGGGTGTACGAATGTCCAAATCGATGGATGACGGAAAACGCAGATCGATGGGATCAACATTCTTGATGACGGGGTGATCGCCTCGTGGTGTCGCCACTACGTGATAAGGGAACGGCAGATTCTCAATCTGGGGATTTCCATTGATTCGACCAACGACGATGGGAATGGTCGAGGCATTGTCCAATTCTAGTACCAGATCGTCATTGATCCTCAGTCCATATCGGTAGAATAAGTCATTGAGGTTGAGCTCATATGGGCTGGGGTAATATTCGTTGCGATTGGCCAGCGAGTCGAGATCCATAGCTACCCCATCTATGGCCCACAAAACTTTGCCGCCATTCATGATATATTGATCGAGCTTAAAAAGATCGCGATCGCTAAACGGCTGGGTGGGCTTGGCCACGATCAGTAGCTTAATATCCTGAGGTATGGCTGCCAGGCTATCCAGAGATACTCGGCCTACATCATACTGCTGACGCAAGCGGGCTTCCAGATCGGCCGTAGAAACCGGGGCCAGCTCTCCCCTCCCCTCCGTAAAAGCAACCAGCGGTCTATTGGGGTTGATCAGGCGTTCGAGTGCACTCGTGAGATTATATTCCAGTCTAGAGATGGACTCTTCCACCGTAGCCTCTGCAGACTGTCCGGGTACGTTCTGCATCAGCGGTGCAATTTCCTCGCGTGTGGTATATCTCAAAATGGCATAAGGATAGATGGCCTTGGCTTCTCTTTCTGTGGCAGAACCCCGCACCAGCGTAACCGGTATAATCCCTATCTCAGCGAGTTGTTCCTGTCGTTCTCTGACCCGCTCCGGCCTACCCGCTATCGGGTTGGTAAACCTGTACTCGATAAAGGAAGACCGACCGCGCATGTCTTCCAGGGTAGATCGTACGGCTGCCCGCAGGCGCTCGTAAGTGGCCGGAAAATCACCCTCCATCAACACCTCGACATATACCACATCTTCGAGCTCGTCGAGCATTTCTTCGGTATGTGGAGTCAGGCTATAGCGCTTGTCTTGTGTCAGGTCGAAGGAGGTAAACATCCGCGTATTGCCTATACGACCATTAGCCAGCAAATTGATGAGAAAAAGGGCCGCAAGCACCAGCACAAATTGCAGGATAGCCTGACGCCGTTTCTTTTGTTCGAGTCTCTGCATAATTAAGGAACGCAAAGGTAAGGTCTCTTATCGTTCTCTAGAAAGACTTGTGCCCATACGAACCAGAAACTCGTCTACTCTGTCCATAGAATCTGATAGACGTCGACCTGACGACCTAAAAAAAATTGGTCAAAGCCATATCCAATCTGATTTTTAGCCTATTACTGCAAAGTGTTTTAAGCGCGAATGATTCGCCCCCACTCCACGACACGCCCATCTCGCCACAACTGCCAGATGTAAGTACCCGCGGCCAGCCCGGTTGGCACATCTACACGCACCGTCTCGCCACCGCGTATGGGCACTTCCTGCAAGGGCCGCCCTTGTAGATCGAACAGACGCCAGAGACCCGGAGATTCGCCAGCAGGTGAAAATAGACGGATGGGGCCCGAGCAGCTCGGGCCC
>JBCBVN010000400.1:0-3751 GCA_039817625.1 Bacteroidota bacterium | reverse complement strand
AAAAAAACAAACGTCTCCCATCCTGATCGACAGATCATACAATGGGTGTTTCGTCTAAATCATGGGAAAAGAAACTGGCTGAAAATGTACACCAGTTGAGAACAGTTGCAGGCCAAAGGTAGGGCATGAAAATGGAATAAAGTAGTGAATCTAAAATTGCAGTTTCAGGAAAGTATCTATCTTGTGCCCAAGCAATACTACTTGCTACCGAGCCACCCCAGCGCCTCGGTTGCGGCCTTTTCCCTCTTTTTGGGCCGTGATTCGAACTACATAAGTTTGCTAAATTCAACTCATTGCCATGAAGCAATACGTCTACCTTTTTATTGGGGCTATCGCCCTGTTTTTCAGTGGGTTAAATCCCATATTCGCTCAGTGTACTCCCGATCCAGATTTCGACCCGGAAGACATTGTGAACCCTCTTCCTGAAACAGAAGAATTCCCAGATTTGGGTATACCTGATACGGCTTGTATCAGTGAAGATTTTGCGACACTCATCACCTTCGTTTCTCCGGATACCATCACCATTGCCGGCACGCTTCGCAACATCGATAGTATCGTAGTTACTGGAGATGGCATTAATGGTCTGCCCAATGGATTGACCGCGAATTGTAATCCTGAAAGTTGTGTCTTCCTGCCAGGTGAGGCGGGTTGTATTGGGGTAGAAGGAATTCCCGACGATACAGCGGGAGTTTACGCATTGACCATTAGTGTGTCTATTTTTCTAGATGGCTTTTTTATTGGCCTGCCATTCACCATTCCCGATGGGACACTCGTGCCAGGACAGTATTTGTTAAACGTGCGGGAGGCAGGTGATCCTGCTTGTGCACCGAGTAGCATAGAAGAAGGAACTTCCGCAGGTATGAGCTTAACTATGGCTCCAAACCCGGCTACTGCTTATACAGACTTAATTGTAAACAGCACCAATGCCCAATCTTCTGAAGTGAGGTTGTTTGATGCCACAGGCCGTCTCTTCCGCACAGCACAATGGCAGTTGATTCCCGGTGAAAATCGTTTCAGACTCGATACCAATGAGTTACCAGTTGGGCTATATACCGCAGTGGTTATGACAGGTGCACGTGAAGGTGCGAGTTTGAGGTTGATGGTGCAGAGATAAGGTAGACCTTATCTCAAGTATCCGTTTGGACCAACTCAAAAAATTACTGTTATGCGCCTAATTTATACACTCTTATTATCGTCAATTTGGATCAGTATTTCCGCTCAGACCGGGTGCCCTGATTGCATCATCAGTCTGCCTGATACCCTTCCAGATGACGCACTATATTTGGATTCTCTGGCCAATGGCCAGGCAGGTAGCCCTTACAACGAAACCCTAAGTTTTAGGCTGCCTATGACTACGACCCCAATCGCAGAATCGGGAGAGGATATTCCTCCAGGTATCGGACTTAGCCGGTTTGAGATTGAGCAAGTCCTGGGCGTTCCGCCGGGTTTGAATTGGGAGTTATCCAATGATGTCTTCATGGTCTCAGCCGACTCTACTGATGGCTGTGTCCGTATTTGCGGTACACCCCTTATTGCGGGTTCCTACCTTGTAGAAGTTCAGCTTCGGGCTTTTGCAGGCCCATTAAGCAGTCCGGCATCGGTATTTGTTCCATTGATTATCGAACAGCAGGTCGTCGATAATGATGGCTTTAGCATCATCAATGCATCAGGCTGTGGAGCGGTGACAGCTGAGTTTGTCAACAACAATCCAAGCAATGGGCAGGAAGGATTTAGCTATGTGTGGGACTTTGACCAGGGAACCTCATCCTTCGATGAGAATCCAGACCCAATAAACTATACAGAACCAGGAACTTATGTAGTTGAATATCAAGCTATAGTCGATACCTCTGATTTTACCTTGATCGATGTAACGGTATTGGGTTCCAGCTGCGACGACGCTTTTGGAGGAAATCCAGATTTGTTCATCAACGTTTTTGACCCGGAAGGGATCTTATTGTATACTTCACCGGTTGAACAGAATACAGATTATCCGGTCAGTTTTCCTACGGCCATTACCCTGGGAGAAGGTACTTACTCTGTGCAGGTTGTTGATGAAGATAGCGGCCTGGGTGGCGGTGATGACGACTGTGGTACGGTCGAATTCAATCAGAATAGTGAAGGTGTATTTATTGAGGGCAACCTGAGTTTGTCCATCAATATCTTTCACCCCATCGATACCATAAATGCCACGGATACCGTGATCGTTTTACCTCAGCCGGCTGATCCAATCATAGATCCTTCGGGTATGATCAGCTTGTGTGAGGGAGAGGTTCTGGATTTACTTGCCATCAATTACGACAGCAATCTGGTATGGACTTCTAATGGAGTTGCTTTGGAGGAAACAGATAGTTTGTTGATGGTTGTCGATTCTGGCACCTATGTAGCTAGTTTCCAAAATGAAGCAGGCTGTACGGCCTATTCAGATACTGTATTCGTGGATTTGCTGGATGCAGTGCCGCCAACTCCTCTAGTCAGAACTGAGGGTGGTCTTGTTGGTACACAGGGCGGTATGGATGTTCCTGCTGGAACAGAGTTTATGTGGTTGCTCGATGGTCAGGCTTTTAACGAAGATCAACTGTTTTTCTGTCCGACCATTAATGGCACTTATACGCTGCTGGTCACTAATCCCACGACTGGTTGTTCTTCAGCTAATGATATCGTTGTTACAGACGCAGATGAGACCGTATGCGACACACCTGTAGAGGAGCTGTTGTCTTCAGCAGGATGGATGGTTTACCCCAATCCAAGCCAATCCAGAGCATTTTTGCGTATGCCTGAAGCTATTTCTGGAAGCTGGGATCTGGAGTTGGTCGACCCGTTGGGACGGTCAGTTTGGCAACAGCGTTTTGAGCAAGTGACCACCTACCAAGATTTGGAATTGAATTGGACTGGCCTACCAGCAGGTAGTTATCAATTGATTGCCCGATCAGACTCGGGCGTCGTGATACTACCCATCTCAAGGAGGTAGATTGCCAGCTTTAATTTCCTTTCTGGACACACGCCTGGTCGATCTTCGGATCGGCTGGGCGTCCTTAATTTAACTGATTGGTCAGTATAACTATGACCATTATTCCACAAACCGCACACGCGCTTTTTTGTTAGGACTACATGCCCTACAAATCCCTCCGCGACGCAGCTCGCGATCTCGAACGTACAGGCCAACTTATACGCGTAAAAACTGAAGTCGATCCCGATCTGGAGATGGCGGAAATCCATCGTCGCATCTTCGATCAGGGAGGCCCTGCTATTTTATTTGAGCGAGTAAAAGGAAGTCCCTTTCAAGCCCTCTCTAATCTCTACGGGACCTTTGAGCGGACTGAGTGGTTGTTTCGCGATACGCTGGAAAAAGTCAAGCGGGTTGTCGAACTCAAGGCAGATCCGGCCAACTTCGCTCAAAATCCAACTCGATACTTGCGGGCACCATTCACCGCTTTGACCGCTCTGCCCAGAAAGCGTAGGTTCAGCAAACCCATTACCTATGGGCAAACCACAATCGATAAGCTGCCACTGGTCAAG
This sequence comes from Bacteroidota bacterium, assembly GCA_039817625.1. Lineage (GTDB taxonomy): Bacteria > Bacteroidota > Bacteroidia > Chitinophagales > Saprospiraceae > Neolewinella. The sequence goes on along the minus strand of JBCBVN010000400.1, from coordinate 235 downwards.
AGCTGGCCCATGGATGGGGGGGCATTTGTCACCCTTCCTCAGGTAGCCACTCTACCACCGGGAGTTCGCAAGGCGATGCAATCCAATATTGGTATGTATCGCATTCAGTTGTCCGGCAATGAATACCAGCTCAATAAGGAGGTTGGCATGCATTACCAATTGCACCGTGGTATTGGCGTTCACCATACACAGTACTTACAGAGCTGGTATTCATTGCCGGACAACTGAATGCGAT
>JBCBVN010000399.1:0-3833 GCA_039817625.1 Bacteroidota bacterium | reverse complement strand
GAAATATTTGGTGGTTTTTCATTGGCAGCTGGCCAAAACTTCACCTGGAATAACTATACCGGATTTCAGTTTACTAGTGACCTGTCTCCAAATATTAATATCACTAGAGCAATAGGAAGTTTGATTTCAACCTCTGAAGAAGATAATGAGTCTGTAAAGCCATTGTCGGTCAATGATCTTATTAGTTCCCGCAACCTCTCATTCAATATTGGGACAAGCATTAATAGCCGTTCTGGTATGCAGCAAATTGGTTATGGTTTAAGTGCACCCAGAAGCTATATGCTGAGAAAGAATTCAGGGAAAGTGGCCTCTTACAGCAATAGCCTTATAGGAGGTAGTATTTCGCTTGGTGGATTTACATATACACCAGTGGGTCAGGTGCCTAGAACAACAGCGACTAACACCTTCAATGCTCGATTGGGCGGTAAGCCCGGTTTTCCTCAATCAGTGACCGTTGATCTCGAAGGGTTTACCGTCGTTCAAGAAGTCAATTCGGCCCCTGTCGCAAGGCCTGCATACGGATATCTTTATTTGCAAAATGCCGATCAAGACAGGAATAGCATCATGGACTATAATCAAGAATATGGTGGTGTTGCTCATGTGAATTCACCTCGTTTGCCCCTAGCCTATGGTACTCCCGATGTATTCTTGGTTTCAGGGTCTGGAATAGGTGGTTCTATACGTATTTCCCGCAATGGGGTTGGGGTGTTTAGGCCTCCATTTAATCAAACAAATAGTACCTCAAGAAGCTTGGGCATTGAGTTTACGGCAGGGGGGCTTGTTCACCCGGGATTTAACTTTAATAGCGTACCTTCTACTAATTCCGTTGGTGGTTGGGAAGGGTATTACCAGCCTTTTCAATTTAGAGATAATGAGGGCTCGAGTGAAGGTGCCTATATGCACTTTGAAGGTGAAATGGGGACGCATATGGGCGAGGAGTGGTATCGAGATGTAGGAGAGGATTATCCTGTTAGACCTGAAGTAAAAAAAGTAAATGGTTCGATGATACTAAGAACAGTCGCTACTGTTCAGGACGCGACGGGCACTTTGCCTCCTGGTGCAAATACCGATTTAATGATTAATGATTGGTCTAATCGAATGCGCCGATCAAGGGCAAATGTGGTTAGTTATCTAACTAATGAACAAGTCTCTTTGGCTGGATTGAATAAGGATTTAGAAAATTATGAGCCCTTTGAAACAGGAACTGGAGACAATCCGGCAAATCTGGATTTGTCTTCTATTCAGCCTAGCTTAGATGACTATCCAAATCATCACATTTCGGAGGTGTCAATCACTAATACTGAAGGAAGGCGGTACGTCTATGGACTTCCCGTATACAATCTTTTTAAAGATGAAGTCACATTTAATATATCTGGTGACGGGGACGCACCGGGATACGAACACCCAATCGACCGCGATTTCAGTACGCAAAGTCTAGTCAACCAATATGGGACCATCGATTATGATCCTATTCAGGATGCTGATATTAGTAACAATAACGGACGCGACCAATATTTCGATCGAACAAGCACATCTGCCTACGTTTCTGCAAATCTACTGACGGCTGTGCTTTCTGCCGATTATGTAGATAGAACAGGTAATGGCCCATCGATTGATGATCTTGGTCAGTACGTAGAGTTTGGATACAGTAGAGCAGAAATACCAAGTGGGTTATCTTTTATGGATTGGAGATTCCCGATTGGGGCAAATAGGGCGGCGTTTAACCCAGGTAATTTGGCAGATCCCGATGACGATAAAGCTAGCTTCACCTACGGACGTAAAGAGCTTTGGTACACAAACCATATGCAATCAAAAACCCATAGAGCAGTATTTTACACATCAGAACGGCAAGACGGAAGAGCAGTTGGAAGAGATGGACAAAGAAATGATGTCAACCAGCCCATACCGAGGAAACTCGATGAAATCCACATCTACACTTTAAGTGAACTGAGAGCAAACCCCAGTGGAGGAGCTACCCCATTAAAAGTAATTAAGTTTAACTATGCTGATGCGGGTAATGAAATAAGCCCTGGATTACCTAATGCCATGAATGGGCGGGGTAAACTGACGCTGGAGTCAGTTAGTATAACGTATGCGAACAATGATCGAGGTGAGCAAAACCCTTATGTATTTACCTATAATCTGGGTGACGACGGAAATGGTAGTCCTATACCTTATGAAGCTGGGATGACTGATCGCTGGGGAAACCAGCGACCTCAAACCACTGGCTTTATGGGGCCACAACTCTTTCCCTACACTATCCAAGACCGGAATTTAGCTCAAGAATATTGTGATTTAGGCAATTTAACGGCTATCCAACTGCCATCAGGAGGAACTATTGAAGTAGAGTATGAGCCCGACGACTATGCCTATGTACAGGATAAAAGAGCTGGTCGTATGTTTCGTGTTCTACGTACGTCAGATGGTGATTTTAATGATTCCGGTGTAGATTCTGATTTGCTTTATGGACCTGGGCCATTATTTGACGTATCTCCACGCTTAGGTTTGGTTGTAGAGGTAGATGAACTTCCACTTGATACGGGAGGAAATCCGGATATGGATGCAATAAGACGGCTATACTTTACGGATGTCGATCAATTATATTTTCGATCAATTCTAGACTTAGGCACCCTGAATGACAGTGAGGACTTGCGTGAGATGGTAACTGGTTATGCCCGAATAGCCGACCTCAATCAGATTGATGCACAAATAGTAGATCTGGGTAATAACCAGGAAAGGTACGAGCTGTATATACCCCTGGAAGGAGTAAATAGAGAGAATGAGGCTAATGGTAACCAGCGGTTTCATCCCTTTTCTTTTGCCGGGCTGGAAAAAATGCGGTTGGAGATACCACAACTGGTTAATGATCCAGGTCCAGAGCAGGGTGATTTTGTAGAATTCTTGTACACAATGCTGGCTACAATGATTGACTTTGGTGCCCAGATAAGAAACTTCTATGCCTGGAAAACCGATAATGGTCACGCCCAAATTATCGATTTAGATCGCAGCTTTGTTCGACTGGCTGATCCGTCTATGGCCAAAATTGGGGATGGGTCCAGAGTGAAGCGAGTGCGCTTGAATGACCAATGGCTAGCCGATGATGCAGGCTATGACGAGGCATCCGAATATGTGCAATTGTATGAGTATACGACGACTGACGAGATCACAGGCGCAACTATAAGTAGTGGTGTAGCAGGTAACGAACCGCAAATTGGGAAAGAAGAAAATTTATTGGTCAATAGTCAACGATTTTCTGAACGCGTAGCTCTAGCCCCCAATAATAACTACTATATGGAAGGCCCTGTGGGAAATACCTTCCTGCCAGGAGCGAGTGTCGGTTACAGTAAAGTTACTATGCGCACGGAATTAGACGCCAGCTATCAATTGAGTAAACCTGGATATTCGGTTTATGACTTTTTTACGGCCAAAGACTTTCCGGTTATTTCACGTTATACGGATTTTTCCAGAGCAAGAAATCGACCGGAACCAAATTTGGGACCCAATATCTCCAGATATATTAGTCGTCTTGCGCTTGGGCAAGGGTTTGCCATTACCGTCAATGATATGCATGGTAAAATGAAGAAAACGACGGAGCTAGATTATGAGGGTAATGTGATAAGCTCCAGTTTATATCATTATGCTGAGCAAGAAACCTCAGAATCCGAGAAAAATAAACTGAGTAATTACCACAATGTAGCCGTTCCTTATGATGAGGCTTTATTGGAGCATGGCGCCATAAAGCAAGACTACCTGGGTATGGACCAAGAAATATGGGTCGAGACTACAAATACCCTGACTCGGAGTGAAGGCGGTGGAGTAAGTGCAAATTTAGA
>JBCBVN010000398.1:0-3846 GCA_039817625.1 Bacteroidota bacterium | reverse complement strand
ATGCATATTTACAAAAGATCCGAACAAAACCCACATAAAAAACAAAAAAGACCACTTCATAAAACACTTTAATCGTGTATCATAAAATTTTTAATCGAACAAATACTCAATTTTGCCCTTGTAAAAACTCGTCTATATCCTGATAATTGTACCATCGAACAAGTCAATTGTCATGAATAAGCGCATCTTACTGTCCATTCTGAGTTTTTCCTGCCTATTTGGCTCTACTTCAGGACAGTGTTTGGTCGCCTTTCCCACATCGGGTTCCGTGGGTACCTGCATAGGTGGTGGGCCAGATCAGTTGTGCGTAGCCGAAATTCCCGATAGCCTGGATTTCGAGTGGGTCGTCTATCCCGGTGGAGATTGTACGCCCGAAGATTACAGCGGTCAGACCGTTATAGAATTCACACCGACGGCCAATGCCTGCGGCTATGGCGATAACCCCATTATCGCATTCAGTGGCGGTTCTGGTGTACATACCAGCGCCCAAAACCCTAGCGCCTGTGGTGCAGAAGACGGTTGGGTACAGTTTGGTCTATCTATACCCGACTCAACCTATGTGACAGCCACCCGAAATGGAGAACCTTATTTACAGGATACGTTCACGCAAACCTATACTTTTCAAGACCTGCCCGAAGGGGATTACTACTTCGATATTCGGGTGATACCCCAATGGTGCCGAACCACTTTTCGCTATACGCTCCAGGCACCGGAGGCCAATGAGTTGGGTGTAGACTTACTTTACAACGACTTTTTATGCCTGGGAGAACAAATGGATATAGACGCCTTGGTTACGGGTGGTACCCCTCCTTTTCAGTTCGCCTGGTCTACCGGCGATAGTCTCAATGCCACGATTAATGTAGGGGCTCCCGGACAGTATTCAGTAACGGTTACTGACTTAAATGGATGCCAGCAGTCGGCAACGGCTGAGGTGTTTGATGCACCCTATCTGGAAGTCGAAGGTTTGGTGACAAATGCAAGTTGCTCTGGAGAGTCAAATGGATCTATAGACATTTCTGTCCTTTGGGCTGAAGAGGAAGATGTCATTTTCATTTGGGATGATATAGGGCAGGTCGACAATCCTGATCGCACTGATCTTCCAGCAGGGGAATATCGATTGACCACAATTTCAGAATTTTTCTGCTTCTCAGATTGGTTTTTTGAAGTAGAACAATCTGCCGATCTGGAAGTCATAGTAGAAGACCCCGGATCGTCTTCGTCCGTATCCTACCTGTGCTATGGTGATTCTGTAGAGCTCGTGGCCGATGCCAGCGGTGGCTCGGGCACCTACACCTACAGTTGGTCAAATGGAGATGAGGGCCAGTCTATCATTGTAGATACCTCTGGTTGGTATGCCGTGACAGTAGACGATGGCGCTGGCTGCACAACTTCTGATAGCCGATTTGTTGCATCAAACCAGTGGCCGTTATTCAACTTCGAACTTACGCAGCCCGATTGTGGTGAAAATAACGGCAGCATCACCGTAAGCGCAGAAACCGGTGAGTCCCTACTTACCTACAGCTGGAATACGGGGGAGTCCGGACCAATTTTAGACTCCATTTCTGCCAGTATTTATGAGCTGACGGTTACTCGGTTCGGATGCGATACGACCATCATTTTTGATCTGAAGAATACATTGATTGATCTTGATATTCTCACACCAGTTGGTTCGATCATCAATTGTTTTCAGCCTTCCGTTACTTTGGAAGCAACCTTAGTCGGACCTCAATACGCCTATGCCTGGCTGAACGAAAACGGCGATACGTTGGCCACAAGCTCCAGTGTGGAAGTAGCTGCAGGCATGACCTATCAGCTTTACGTAACCGACACCGATTTGATATGTACAGGCTTCGCTGTTCAGCTTGTCGAAGACCAGTCATATCCAGTGACAGCAGCACCTACTTTTGTGCCCTTCGAGTCTTGTGAGTCACCCGCTGTCATATACGCAGCCTCGAGCAGCCAGGAAGAATTGGAGACTTTAGTCAATTGGCCCAATGGCGAGTCCTTTACCCTGTTTGCGCAAGATTCTTTAGTACTTCCGCTGGTGGGTACTTACCTCGTCACCGTCAGCTCTCCAGCAAGAGGGTGTGATAGTATGTACAGCTTTTCGGTAGATCAACTTGGACTGGAATGCGGTTATCTCGACGGTTTCCTGTATCTCACCGAAGACTGCAATGACCCGGCCTCAGGTCAGCTCGCCCCTACTTACATGGTCAGTCTGAGACGTGAGGGTAGCAGCAACTCACCAACGCTCGTGCCCGCTGATGAAAATGGGTACTGGCGGGCATACCTAGAAGCAGGGGATTACCTGATAGAGGCACAGCCATTTTCTACCGAGCTATATCAATCTTGTCCAGCCGTCGCTGCTACGCTCATGCCCAATCAACTAGGGAGTACCATCGATATCGGTATGCTCGGCTTGGTCGATTGTGCAGCCCCCCGCGTGGATGTCAATATTCCATTGCTGAGAAGATGTTTCAATAACCCTATATACGTCAGTTATTTCAATGACGGTCCTGAGTTGTTAGTTGATGCACAGCTGGTCATCGAGCTCGATAGTTTTATGTTTTATCAGTCGGCTGAGCCCGCGCCTAACCAACTGATAGACGGATACACCCTGGTGTACGAGCTTGGTGACTTGCCTGTGTTTTCGGGTGGTACCATCACCATTAATGCCATTGTAGCCTGCTCGTCGGTGCTGGGGCAAAATCATTGCGTACAAGCCCAAATACCCATTGATCAGCCCTGCCCAGTACCTCAAAACTGGGCCGGTGCCAGCGTTGGACTTTCTGCGAATTGCGACGAAGAATCAGAAGAGCTAAGGTTTGATATCAGCAATCTGAGTGATGCATTCGATATGACCGTTCCTCTGTCTTATGTCATAGTTGAAGACGGCCTCATGCTCACACCCCAACCAGTTGAATCCGATGCGCTGCTCGCCGATCAAACTTTAGAACTTACGCTCCCTGCCAATGGCAGCACATATCACTTGATTACCAATCAGGAGCCCAACTCTCCGGCTTCGCCCACGCCAACCATCGCGGTAGAAGGCTGTGGTTTTAACGATGACGGGACGTTCTCCCTTTTCTACATCAATCAAATCAGCCTGAGTGATGAAGATGTCAGTTGGATTGATCTCGAATGCCAGAATAATATTGGCTCCTACGATCCCAACGATAAGCAAGCTATACCGCGCGGATATGACACTGAGCACTATATAGATGCTGATCAGCGCATTGAGTACACCATCCGATTTCAAAATACGGGAACTGATACAGCGTTTAATGTGGTCTTGCGAGATACGCTTTCACCAGAATTGGAACTGACCAGTTTCATTCCAGGCGCAGCATCGCATGCATACACCTACCTGATCGATAGCAACAGAGTCTTAGAAGTGAGCTTTCCCAATATCTTACTACCAGACAGCTCAGTTTCAGTTCTGGAATCTCAGGGCGCGTTCCAATTTAGTATTGTACCGATCGAAAATGTCCCCGAGGGAACGCGTATAGAGAATCGAGCCGGCATCTATTTTGACTTCAATGAGCCGATTATCACCAATACTGTATTCCACACCATTGGTAAGGACTATCTCAATTTCATTAGCAACTTACCAGGGACCATACCAGGCAACCCTATGTTTGAAGTATATCCGAATCCGAGTTTTGGGTGGATACGACTGCAATTAGAAAACTCGGAATCGGTTGTAAACTTGCAACTTTACAACCAACTTGGGCAGCTTGTGCGCGAGTGGCCGAATGCACGCTCGAAAAGTCTAATAGAAACTTCTAACCTATCTGCCGGTGCCTACTACCTACATGCCATTCAAAAAGATGGCAAGTCACTAGG
>JBCBVN010000397.1:0-3867 GCA_039817625.1 Bacteroidota bacterium | reverse complement strand
GAGAACTTCCAGTGGATTGTGACGGATGCGAACGGCATCATCCTGGGTCTGCCACCGACTTTCTCCGTGGTTGATTTTGACGGAGCTGGTGCGGGTAACTGCCTGGTGTGGTACTCTCGCTTTGACGGTGAAGTCACGGGACTAGAGCCTGGCTTAAATGCCAATGACATCGAAGGTTGCTTCGATCTTTCCAACCCCATCGAAGTGATCCGCACGAACGAAGGAGACTGCCAGGCGAATGGTGGTGATATCTTCGGCGGCCCATTCGAATTCACAGTCGGTGATGACAATCCCGACATGATTCCAGAAGGAGCAATCACAGTCGCGAATGCTCAAGGAGAGAACTTCCAATGGGTGATAACTGACGGCGATGGCTTCATTTTAGGGTTGCCTGACAATTTCTCTGATGTCGACTTTGATGGAGCTGGAGAAGGGCTTTGCCTGGTATGGTATTTGGCTTTTGACGGTGAGATTATGGGGCTTGAGCCTGAGCAGAATGCTAATGATCTGATGGGTTGTTTTGACTTGTCGAACCCAATCGAAGTTAATCGTATTGCAAATGATGGTTTCCAACTTGGCCGGGTGGTTATTTCGGAAGTCGATGCAAGCGGACAGATTGAAATCTTCAATGGCACGGACGAAGTGGTTCCAGTAGGTGACTGGTGGTTGTGTAACTTCCCGGTATATCGCCAGATATCCAGCTTGTTTGTTGAGTGTGGTTCATTGGAGTTGGAGCCGGGAGAGGTTGTCGTAGTCAGCGGGTTCTCAGGTTTCGATGCCGTGGATGCAGAATTAGGATTGTATGAAACTAATAGCTTTGGATCTTCAGCGGCTATTCGTGATTACCTGGAGTGGGGATCATCAGGCCATGGCAGATCAGGTGTCGCCATTGAAGCTGGTGTTTGGGAAGAAGACTTTTTTGTCAACATCCCTAGCGGACAAGGACTTTCTCTTCAGCAATCACTAAATGATGATGACGAATTGGAATGGTTTGAGGAGCTAAGCACTTTTTGTACGCCTAACCTGAATCGTCCAACTACGACCAGTACATTCGATCCAAGTGAATTGGCCCAGGTAAATATCTTTCCCAACCCAGCCAACAGTTTTCTTCAACTTGAGGCTGTGGAGTTTGGAACAGGCCAGATTTCCATACAGCTAATTGACTTGAATGGAAGAGTGATTCTGGAACAGGACAATGACTTTGGTCAAAACAATACTCGTATCGACCTGAGTACAGTGCCTTCTGGTCAATACATGCTCAGCGTTAGGAGTGCATCTGCATTCCGAGCAACACGAGTGTTGATACAGCGATAAATATTTTGTGGTTTTGAAAATTAGATATGGCTTCAGGCTTTCAAGTCTGAAGCCATTCTTTATTTATCTTGAATCATCTGCAGGGTATCTCAAGCCGATAACTTCTCTGATCTGAGTCATAATAGCATGCAACTGCAGGCTGTCTTGATGAGACCAAAGCTCGTTCTGGATTTTGCCTGCGCGAACATCCTCCATGACGGCCATAGCTTCATATGCATAGCCACTATTGTTGTACTCGAAGAAGTGGTTTTCGGGAGGAGAATCGAAGGTTTTTAGAAGACTAAAATGACTGGGCTCGTGCCAGCGCGGATGCCAGTGAATGAGTCCTTCACTTCCGTGGATAGTAGCTTCCGTTTTGGTTCGTGCTAAGAGGGTGGAGTAGAGCTGTGCGATCTGGCCACCACCATATCTTAGGTTGACGCTACAATCTATATCTACTCCATCTTCATTGAAGCGTGACATCGCCTGTATTTCCTCAGGTAGTCCCAGGAGCAGATAGGATAAAAAGACTGGGTATATTCCAATATCAAGCAAGCTGCCTGCACCTAAGCTTTTATCGGTGATTCGTTGGCTGGATTTTGGCCCAGCCTTAAATCCGAAATCAGCCCTTAAACCTTCTATCGCTCCTATCTCTTTTGTAGCGATCAGCTCCATAAGCTTCTTTGTGCTCGGTAGGAACCTAGTCCAGAGAGCTTCCATGAGATAGGTCCGGTTTTTCTCCGCGGCTTCGACCATAGTTTGAACCTGCGACAAATTCATACCCATTGGCTTTTCGCATAGCACGGGGACTCCAGCTTCGAGGCACGCCAGCGTGAGTTCAAGGTGACTGGTATGTGGAGTCGCGATGTAGACGGCATCGATCTCGCCGGAATCAATGAGACCCGCGTAAGTCCCAAAGAAAGAAGGTGCCCCATGTGTTTGAGCAAACTCTTCTGCTCGTCCTTTTGACCTGGATCCTACAGCTTGCAATTGTGCACCCGAAATGGTCTTGAGGTCTTCGGCAAACTTGTGGGCAATCTTACCTAGCCCAAGAATTCCCCATCTGAATTTTGACATAGGCTCAAAAGAACAAAGAATTTGGATTAATCCTTACCAAAGCCCTTAAGAGCCGGACGTTCAACATAGGTAACCCTGTGTAAAACCCTCCAAGTGGCGTTGGCTTTTCCGGCCAATGTTTGACGAAGAGCACGAGCTTCTTCACTGTTGCTTTGTAGCCATTCCGGGTCAACAACCCGATTGAAGAAATCGTGGAAGTGCTTGGTTGTTCCCTCCAGGTAATAGCTCATAAAGCGGTATCTGCCTACTTTTTCACCAGGCATAATGGGGTTGTCATCATGATCAGTGACTCCCGTTTTTTCCACTCCAGATACATCTACGTCCAAGGTGAAACCCTTGCTGTTGGTGCCGGTTTTGGTTAGGGTCTGAGTAAGGCCCACAGTTGCAAGGTAGTTTAGCTCACCCATAAAGCCGATGGCAAGTTTTGACCTTACGCCCATCGCTGCATTCATGTTCACAGATCCGCCAATGGTATGTTGAACGGTGTTTGAGAACTGCTGACTTTCCGCTCGAAGCCCGCCGTCGGCATCCCAGACGTAAGTGTTGACGATATTCCGCTTGCCAGCCCGAATTTGCAAGTCTTCCATTTTCTTCTGCCACCGTGCCAATTGATAACTCGCATTGGCTTTTTGGTCTTGATTCTCGATAGAAGACTCAATTTCTTGCTGTCGCTTTTCAGTGGCATCTTCGAGTAAGTCTGCTTGTTCATCAGCTTGCTCCTGCATTCTTTCTCTGTCGGCATTACCCGTGTCCATTTGATCTTGTTGCGAAATGGGGTTTCCTTCGGCATCCGTGGTGGGCTGACTGCCTGGGGCATCGACATTAATAGCGCTTGGATCAAATTCACTATTATTGACATTTCGATCCAAACTGGTTTCGTCAACTAAGCGGCTATTGAAATTGTCGAAATAAGCTGCTCTTCGTTTGTCTTCCTGCTCTATTTGCTTCTTAAGATCGTATGCCTCGTGAAGTCTGAAGTAGCTGGCCGGGTAAAGAGAGCCGTATTGTGCCCTCATTTCTGGTACTTGTCTAAAGTATCGCTCCGATGTAGCCTGGGTACCCGTAAGCCCGTCAAGGCTACCATTCATGATGTAGGCCGGATTAATCAGGAAGGTAATGGTATTGATGTCCATGGGCAGATCCTCATTGGCTTGCACCTGGTAGGCCACCATTTTTTTGGATCTGCGCAGTCGAAGTACATACACATCAGCTAAGCCGGAGACGACCAAGGCATACCCAACATTTTTAGGAACAAACCTCCTTCCAAGTTTCGGGAACTTTGCTTGGTCTTCTGCACCACCACTTAACGATAACTTATCGGTTGTGATGTTGGAAGAAGCTGAGCTAATGCTTGTTTGGTTTAAGAAGTGATAGGCGAAATTCAGACTTCCCTTAAAACCGGCTTCGAATTTCCCGACTTTTACCTGGCCAAGAAATGGCACATTCAGCGCTATATCTCCTCCGCCTCCCAGGAACACATCCAGATTAAAGCCAGTG
>JBCBVN010000396.1:0-3871 GCA_039817625.1 Bacteroidota bacterium | reverse complement strand
GTTCCGATTAGGAATCTGACAGTATAAAGCCGCTCTCCAAATGCTTGGAGAGCGGCTTTATCATTTGAGTTTTTATCAGATAGCGGTAAGCTTCGCTCTACTGTTAGCCTGAAAGCCTTAAATCCCTTATTTTTGCATCCCTATGGCCAAAATAGCTCACATTGACCTTGGCGAATGCCCACTTTTGCTTGCTCCCATGGAGGATGTTAGCGATCCGCCATTTCGCGAATTGTGTAAAGAGCAAGGTTGCGATATGCTCTACACGGAATTTATTTCCGTAGAGGGTTTGATACGCGATGCCGATAAGAGCGTCCAAAAGTTGGACATCTACGATTACGAGAGACCTATCGGTATTCAAATCTTTGGCGCTAACCTGGATTCGATGGTTAAAGCAGCCGATATCGTAGAGGAAGCTCAGCCCGAGCTGCTCGATATCAATTTCGGTTGTCCGGTCAAGAAGGTAGTCTGTAAGGGGGCAGGTGCAGGAATCCTTCAAGACATCCCAAAGATGGTCAAGTTGACCAAGGCCATTGTAGATCGGACTAATCTGCCTGTAACCGTCAAAACTCGACTGGGGTGGGATGAAAACACCAAGTACATCGAGGAGGTCGCGGAGCGATTACAGGATGTTGGCATTAAAGCTTTGTCTATTCACGGGCGAACTCGTAAGCAGATGTATAAGGGAGAGGCCGACTGGACCCTGATTGGGCGGATTAAAGAAAATCCAAGGATTCAGATTCCCATTTTTGGCAATGGAGATATCGACTCGCCCCAGAAGGCTGAAGAATACCGAGATCGTTACGGTGTAGACGGCATCATGATCGGTCGTGCAGCTATTGGATATCCATGGATTTTCAGAGAGATCAAGCACTACTTTGAAACTGGTGAATTGTTGCCTCCACCCACCATTTCCGAGCGTGTTGAAGCTGCCAAACGCCACCTGACCAGAAGCTTAGAATGGAAAGGCCCTCAGCTAGGCGTACTTGAAATGCGCAGGCACTATAGCAATTACTTTCGTGGCTTACGAGGTATCAAACAGCATCGTATGGTCTTGGTACAAGAGTATGATCCGACCATTCTGTTTGCAAAACTGGAAGAAATAGCTGAAGTGTACGAAGAGGAAGTGTACTCTTTTGCGCGAGTTTAGCCCTTTTTTTTGAGGCGTATTCTAAGGTGGCTATTTGCTTTATACAGTCAAGATGGCAAGGAGCAAGCCCAAGGCAATAACCAGTAATTTCCTCCAGCTTACACTATGGTGCTTTTTGGCATCGGCCTCAAAGAGTATGGTCGTGCTGATGTGAAGTAATGAGCCAATAACGAGGGCAAGTGAAGCTTCAATCCATAAGGGATCTAGCAGGAAAAAGCTGCCAAGCCAGGCGCCAAGTGGGGCCATGAGTGCGAATAAGAACAAGCCTGAATAAACGAACCATTTGGAGTAGTCGCTAAATCGGAGCAATAGCCCCAAAGCAAAAGCAGCTGGCAGCTTATGCAGAATGATACCAATCAACAGGCTTTGGCCAAAGCCATGGTGATGATGGTCGTGCCCTTCATGAAAACCCTGATCTTCAAGTCCATTTAATGGAAGGCCCTCAATGAAAGCATGAATACATAAGCCAATGACTACGGCAATTCCATAACTCGTGTTCGCCTGCCTACGGCTGTGTATATGTCCATGCTCAACACCCTGACTAAGACTTTCCAGAAGTAGCTGCAATAGAAAGCCACCCAACAACCAATATCCAGGGTTTCCTTTGGGCTGGTTGAATATCTCTGGAATGAGTTCCAATGCGGCGATACCCAGTAGAAATGCACCACTAAATGATAGTAGGTACGGTAAGTACTGACGCAAGCGGTCCCCGTTGCCGAGAAGAGACAGTCCGCCACCTAGAAAGACGGAAATAAAGAGGAGCTGGTAGGAGAGAATGGACATGAAAGATCTCAGAACGGAAGCCTGAGGAGTGGCAAAGTGCTGCAAATGTACAGCATTAACACCCTAATCAATGACAGAGTTGCTTCTTGGAATCTGTAGGTTTGTTGCTCAATTCCTGATACTACAGGTAAATCTTCCCGTTCAACCAATTGTCTTCTATGGTTGCCCTATTCTTACGATAAAAATTCAGGGCAGGCTCATTCCAGTCCAGAACTTGCCACTTGAGGAGTTTGCACTCCTTTTCTTTAGCGATTTGCAGCACCCGCTCAAAGAGAAGCTGCCCGATACCTGTTTTTCGGCTGGCTTCGGTAACGACAAAATCTTCGAGATATAGCATCCGACCATTCCAGGTACTGAAGGTCTCGTAGTAAACGGCCATGCCGAGCACCTGCCCAGCACCATCTTCAGCTAGAATGGCTTCGAACCAGCCAGACTCGAAGTCTCGGTGATAATCTTCGATGGTAGCGACAAATGCATCGGGCTCTTTCTCGTAAATAGCCAACTCTTCTACTAGTTTGTGTATGGTCGAAAGGTCGGCTGCTGTTGCCTGGCGGATGTTCATGTCGTGCTTGTTGAAAATCAAGTTCTATTCCGCCAGATTGGATTCCGGCGAAATAGAACTTGAGGTGCTGTTATCTGACAATAATTCGTCTGACTGCTGAACGAGCACCTCGATTCAGTTTAACGATGTATGTCCCCTGGGACAGACCTTGTAGCGACATTTCCATGTCTACTGGGATTGGTCCTCTGGCGAGTTGGCGACCTTGCAGGTCATATAGCTCAAAGTTTGTGGGTGGTTCTTCATTCGATATCAACCTTAGGGTTCCATTAGCTGAAACTGGATTGGGCGTGATTTGCCAATCGGGTTCATAAACGACCTCACCCGTACTGCTTAAGATTTGCTGCAGACTATTGAAGAAGTTCAGCGTAAAGACAGCCGATGGGAGTACACATCCACCATGGTCGCTTGGCCCTCCATTTACCGATTCTACGTCTTCTGCTCCGAGAAAATTCATGACCGAGTCTGCCAAAAGCGCATTCTGAAAAGGAACCTGCTCATCTTCCGTGCAATAGAAGAGCCTAGTTGGGGCAAGGGGCACAAAATCATATAAGTCATTGTCGATCAGGGCCGCGATGATGGGGTGGCTGGGATCACCTTCTATGAGAACGTTAAGGATGCTATCCTGGAAGAGTCCGTCCAGTTGCTCTTCGTTGGCTGCCAGCTGGGTGAACAAGCTGGTATTGAGCTGGCCCAGATCAATCTGATTTTGTGTAAACGAATCAATAGTGCTTAGGTAGGGCTCTACAAAAATAGAGGCATTGTCGTCGTAGAGTCCATACACATAATTGTAGCCGACATAAGTAAATACGATGTATGCAGGAAAAGTCGTCAATTCAGGATTGGTAATGGCTTCAGTCATCGCCTGACTGATGGCGTATGGTCCTGAGAGGTGAGAGGCTGCTGTGATCGTTAATTCACCATCTGCCTCTGCTTCCACCAGTTTTTGAAGAGCGGCACTGGCGTGTCCACCCTGGCTATAGCCCGTAGTAAAAACCTGATCGTTGTAAGGTATTTCCTGCTCGTCTAGCCAGCCGCGAACCGCTATGAGCATATCTCTGCCGGCTTTGGCTTCTGTGTCTGCATGCACATATGGATGCAATTCGAGAGAATCGATGCCATAGCCCAGATAGTCGGGCGCTACCGATATGTACCCGTTGGAGGCAAACGCATAAACCAATCGGCGCTCTTCCACACCCTCTTCGCTAGGAACAGCATCAGCAGAGAATGCGGTACCATGCATATAAGCCAGCATGGGAAATTGTGGTTCGTCATTGTCTTGTGGAAGAACCAGCAGGCCAGACAGCGTATCTATTTCGCCAAATGGATCTTCTCCGGTGTAAATGACTTTGTAGGTGCTGATGGCATAATCGGGGGAAGCA
>JBCBVN010000395.1:0-3881 GCA_039817625.1 Bacteroidota bacterium | reverse complement strand
CTTGGTATTCAATACCCGCTTCTTTGATCTGTAATTGGTTGTAATCGAAAGCATGATCCAATAGCCGGTGTTGGTCAGCTGCTCTTTTCTGCCAGGCTGTACACAGGCTATTCAGATCGGTTCTGCCTGCTTGTAATACGCCACCATAGCCGAATGCGGGATGGACCAAATCGGGAATGTATCCAAGTGCCGGCTCATCCTCCATGTAGTTGGCATAAGCGGGCAGGCCTGTCCTGGCTAGCCACGAGTTGCTTTCGCCTCGATTGGCGATGCTCCTGACCAGCGGAAGTCTGAAAAAAACATCCACTCCGAGCTCGCGCTCCAAACTTCGATATAGTTTTTCTGCTTCGGGTAGTAGCTCGTCAATTCTCCAGCTCTTTACGTATCGCCTACCGGTGATGGGGTTGATGATGCCTGCGGCAACGGCACTGGCGGAGCTTTTGCTGGAGTCGTGAACGTATACCACTTTCCGGCCAGCTTGCTCCAAGCGATAGCCCAGGGTACAGGCTGCCACACCAGCACCCACAATGAGATAGTCTAGATCGTTTGGAGTAGTGTTCAATGTTGAATGTTGTCCGTTTCGGCCGAGGCAAGCAGGAATCTAATAAACTCCGGATGTAGGAAATATCTGGCCACTGGAGAAGGTGACTGCCGAACCTATCAATCTGACTCTTTTACCCTTCAACTGGCATTCGAGTTTGCCTTTTCGTTGGCTCCATTGCTCAGCCTGTAGCTTTTTTTTGCCGAGTCTGTCAGCCCAGTATGGGGTGAGGAGCGTATGGGCCGAGCCCGTAACCGGATCTTCGAGTATGCCGTATCTTGGATAAAAGCATCGGCTGACAAAATCGAGCTGGCGGCCACCTGCTGCGGTGACTATAATGCCGCGCTTTTTAATTCTTGCAAGGTATTCGAATCGCGGTTCGAGCTTCTTAACTAAGGATTTTTTCGACAGGACCACGAGCAGATCGTCTTGTCCTTGTAGGACTTTTACTGGCTCCAATCCTAATCCTCGTCTAATGTTTTTACTCACCTTGGCCTTTTTGACCTGATCAGCCGGAAGATCCAAAGCATATCTGCCTTCCGAAATTCTATTGACTGTGAGTTTGCCTGCCTCTCGGGTCAGGAAGGTCAGCTTGTCTATCTTTTCCGGGGCTGCTGAAAATAAAACATGAGCGGCAGCCAAGGTTGCGTGGCCACAAAGCCTGACCTCTTTTAGAGGGGTAAACCACCGGATGTTGAACTTGCCTTTGCCTGAAGCTACGACGAATGCGGTTTCTGACAGGTTGTTTTCTGCTGCAATTTGCTGCATGAGCGCATCCGAGGGAAACTTTGGACATGGAATGACGGCTGCCGGATTACCGCCAAATAGCTCGTCGGTGAAGGCATCGATCTGAAAGATGGGTAGGGGAGTGTGCATGCTCATAAAACGAGGGAAGATAGAACTTGTTTGGTGAGCTTAAAGAACACTAGAATTTCAAATCTAACCTGACCGAAGCTGATCTAGGTGCAGCTAATAAACCCGGCCTGGTGGCATATGCCTGATTGAGCAGATTGTCGATCAAAAAGCTGAGCTTGATGTTTTCGGTAAATCTGTAGGCAGTCCGTACCCCCGCCAATACGTAGCCCTCTTCAGTTTCCCGCCATTCGCTCAATTGCGGTATGATAAGGTCAAAAACGGCGTCGATATTCTCCACCCGGCTATTGTAGATACCAGATAGGCCAAAGCTGAATTGGCCCCATACGGTCTCTATGTCGAGTTTAGCACTGTGCCGGCTGCGGTATTTCAGGATATTTTCTTCACTGGTACCTGAAATGAAATTTTGTCGACCCTGCTCACTTTCTGCAGGTCCTGAGGTAGAGGTATCCCATTCCTGGAACTGAGGATCGATAAGGGTATATCCAGCGATAATATTGGTTTGACCACCGAACAGCTGGCCTTGTCCACCGATGCTCAATTCCATGCCTCTTATTCGGGTATCACCCACATTAATGCTGGAAAAACCGCCTTGCCCTGCGTTGAACTCCATCATGTCCTGGTACTCTGACCAAAACGCAGCCACATCTACAAAAGCGCTAAAATTTCCCAACTGAATCCCATGCTTAATGGCAACCTCAGCACTCCATCCCGTTTCAGATTGCAGATCGGGATTTGGAATGATGGGAATAGGGCCCAATTGAGTGGTAATGAATTTTTCGGCTACAGTGGGGTAGCGGTATCCCTGGCCCCAGCTTGCTCGAAGGTAAGTTTGCTCGGCCGTCTGATAGTTGGCACCAAACCGGAAAACGGGCCTGTTTTCTGTAATTCGGCCATCGGGTATGATTTCCCCACTGACCATTTCTGGTGTAAGCAGGGTATTGTGTTCCCACCGTGCTCCGAAGGAAAGATTCAGCCTGTCGAAGAACTTCTTGTCAAGCTGGGCATAGGTGGCAAAGTTTCGACTTCGGTAGATGGTGTCGCCAAATAGTTCGGCTTCAGTTCGTGTCGTTTGTGCAACCCCTCCGGCGGTTAATACCAGATCCAGATTACTCCATCTCTTCTGATATTGATATTCGCCATAGAACAAGTTGGAGCTATTGGAGCGGTTGTTGTTGTTCCGGTTATCGATGCTGTAGTAGCGGCTTAATATTCGGTGTCGATCCCCGTTAGCAGCATAGTATGTCAAGGATGGATCGATATTATATCTCGTAGGGCGAGTGATGCTTTCTGTTCCTGGCTCACCCAGGTATTGCAGAGAATCTAGACCTGCCCAAAAGAAGAAAGACTGGCCGCTGCCTTGATTAAAGTTGCTGTTGACTTGAAAGCTCAATCGGTCGCTGAATCGATATCTTAAGCTGGTCGTGAAGCGGCCATATTTATCGAAATTATTCCTTTCGTAGCTGCCTTGATTGAAGTAAAACCCGCTTAGAATGAGGTCTAGATTGCCGATTTTTCTGGCGTGCTTCAGGCTGGTGCCAAATTCATAAGGCGTTTCCTCACCATCACGACTCCACCACTGGCTGGCAGGGTTGTTGGGCTGCATGAATAGTCTGCCAAAGGTTGCGACCTGAGTGACGGGCTCTGAACGGGCAAAGCCGGTACGTACATTTATGATGCCATTCATAGCAGCCGAGCCATACAAGGCAGAGGCCGCTCCTTTGATGACCTCTATTTGCTCGATATTCTCAATGGGTACATCATCCCAGTTGGGCAGCCCGGCATCGGATTGCAAGATTGGAATATCGTCTATGAGCAATAATACGCGGCTCCCAGCTCCATAACTGAATCCCGATCCGCCTCTGATATTTGGCTGGCCATCTACTATGCTCACGCCGGGCAGCTTCTCCAGCGCGCCGTCTATGCTGCTTTGATTGGTGCTTTCCAAAAGACCGGGTTTGAGCACCTCAAGTGACACGGTAACTTCCCCTAGCGGCTTTTCGTAACGACCACTGGTGACGGTAGCCGTTTGGAGGATGGTTGCAGATTCAGCTAGGGTAAAGTCGATTCCAAACCGCCCATTTTCGACTACATCTATGGTTTGTTTGTCGGCTTGATATCCCGTATAAGTCGCTACAATCTGATGCTCGCCGGAGGGCAACTCCAGGGTGAAGCTCCCGTCGTAGTTGGTGAGTGTACCCAAGGCCGTATTCTCTACAGAAATGCTGGCCCCTATGAGTGGCTCATTGGTGGCGGCATCGGTAATGGTACCGTAAATGTGGCCAGATTGGCCGTAGAGTGTATGGAGTAATAGACTGAGTAGAAATGCTAAGCTGAGTTGGTAAGTACGGTGCATTTGTCCGGCTTGTGATTTATATGACCGATCCTGCAAAACTTGATGAATGGCAGTGGTGCGAGGATCAAATCGCTCAGGTAAAATTTCGACCTGCGGCAGTCTAGAAAAAAC
>JBCBVN010000394.1:0-3890 GCA_039817625.1 Bacteroidota bacterium | reverse complement strand
AGACGATATGATGTTCATGCCTCGCATGAGCGATAACACACAGAATCGTCCGGTCTTGTATAAGCGCTGGTTAGGCCTGCCCGAGGATCAGCCGCTCAGGCGAGCTCCTGGGTTTGGCGACAACCTGAGGTTCATGCTCAGTTATCAAATGGGCTGGATGTATTGGCGCTATTTTATGTGGAACTTCTCCGGAAGGCAGAATGGCGATCAGGGATTCTATAGCTGGGACCACACCAGGGGGAATTGGATCAGCGGCTTGAGTTTTATTGACAATGCTCGATTGGGAAATCAAAGTGAGCTTCCCGATGAATTCCGTAATGACCCCGCTCGGAATACCTATTTCCTCATTCCATTCCTGCTTGGGTTAATTGGGCTATTCTGGCATGCTTACAAGGATCCTAAAGGCTTCATTCCGCTACTCCTGCTTTTCCTTATGACGGGTTTAGGCATCATTTTCTATACGAATCAGCCTCCAAACGAGCCGCGTGAACGAGACTACGTTTTGGTCGGGTCATTCATGGCTTTCTCCGTCTGGATCGGCATGGCTATTCCCGCCATCTACAGTATGCTGAAGGATAGGGTTGGGAATATGGGCAGTGGCCTGGCTTACGGTATTGGGGCGATAGGTCTGGTTGCTCCTCTACTGATGGTGACTCAGAATTTTGATGATCACGACAGGTCTCAGCATTCAGGAGCTCGTGACTATGCCCACAACTTCCTACAGTCAGTAGATCAAAATGCGATCATCTTCACATACGGAGACAATGACACCTACCCCTTGTGGTATGCACAGGAAGTCGAAGGAATACGGCCAGATGTGCGCGTGGTCAACCTGAGTTTGATCGCTGTAGACTGGTATATCGATCTACTGCGCAGGAAAATTAATGACTCGCCAGCTATCAAGCTTAGCCTGACTGAAGAAGAGATCCGGGCATCTAACCGAAATACGGTGCCCAGGATGAACACAAGAGTCTTTGGAGTGGTGACTTCTCAGCAGCGGCCAAGGCCGCCTTATCCGCCTTGTAATAGTGACCAGCCTATTACGTTAGACCAGCTACTACAGCAAATAAAGGCCGATCGCAGCAGTCAATTCCAGGGGCAGTTTGATGCCTTTTATGAGAGTTGCAATGTCTACATTGATGTTGATCTACAAAAAGCGCGCAATGGAGCTTCTGGCTTGATACCTCCTGGAGATACGAACGTAGTGCGCAGGATGCCCTTGCGCATACCAGGCACCTCTCTGAGGGATCAATTGTACAAAGACAAATTAGCCGTCCTTGATATCATTGCCAATAATATGTACGACCGCCCCATCTACTGGGCTGTGACCGTTCAGGAAGATAAGATGATGGGACTAGGTCGATTCTTACAGCTGGAGGGTCTTGCATTAAAGCTTACGGCTACCAGCTGTCAGGGTGATTCGGGATATGGTGTTATTGGTCGAGGTTGTGTCGATCTGGATAAGACCAAGAACCTGGTCAATAATGTCTGGAAGTGGGGTAATTTCGATAAAGTCGATACCTATGTAAATGATAGCTATGATGCAGCTATTCAGTCTATGCAACTTGTCATTCGAAGGACGGCTGCTACTCTAGTTAGAGAAGGACGGACTGAAGATGGCCTGGGTATGCTCGATACTTATTTTGAGGCTTTCCCAAATATGAACTTCCCATTCTTCATTCAGACACTGGCCATGATGGAGCCCTACTGGACAACAGGCCAGCATGAGCGCATACGCCCACAGATGGAGACCCTGGCCCAGAATGCTGCAGATCGACTAGACTACTACGATAGTTTGTCAGATGACGAGCTGAAAGCTGGCCGGGAAGAAAACCAAAGACGCGCCTACAGGGTCTTGTATGAACTTGTCAATGCGGCCCGTCAGTCAGGCAATGCCGAGTTGCAGGCAGAGATCGAAGAAATTCTTCGTGATCATATGTGGATCCTGGATCAGGGCCAACAGCAGTTGCCAGGTTAAGAAAACATGAGGCTGTCTCAAAAGCCTGAAAAGATTTTGAGACAGCCCCTTTTTAGTCTTCTATGCCTTTAAATAGACTAGACCCTAGGGCTAAGACTTAATGTAGATCGGCAACTCGTTCGGTTAGCAGGTCGATAATTTCTCCGATTCCCTGACCGTCATCGCTCGGATAACCATTGAAGAATATGATGAATCCGCTCTTATATTCGGGTTGAAAGTACATGAGCGTAATGATGCCTGGATCGCCGCCTGAATGGCCGATGTAGCCCGTATCGCGGATTTCCCAGAAGTAACCATAGTCGACCCCTTCGCTATCATTATGTCGAGGAGTCATGATGTTTTCTAACCCACCAGCCGATACCAGTTGGTTTTCTTCTGTACCATAGTTGGCAATCATGGCCGAAAGGTATTTGCTCAGGTCTTCTATACAAGTAATAAAGCCGCCGTCTGGGTAAGTAGCCAGGGTGTATCTCGGAATTGGGAGACTACGCTCATAGTATAACTGAGCATGCTGGTCCATATTTACATCCGAAAAGCTCCAGCCGCTATTACCCATTTTGAGTGGATCTAGAATGTATTTCTGAGTCCACTGAGGAAAGCTAATACCTGTTGCTACTTCTAGAACATGTGCGGCCAGAGCTGCCCCTACATTACTATACTCATATTGCTCGCCAGGGGCTGTTGGTAAGAAGTGATCCTCCTTATATAGATGGCCATTCTCACTTAAAAAGGATTGGCAAAAATCACCTAGTTCATAAGCTGGGTTCTGGGCATATGTTTCAAACTCTGCTACGTCTTCTGGATCTAAGTCCGTGCCTATATAGGTGTTGGGTTCTGTGAGTGAATAGGCAAAATCATAGTCATCGCCGTCGTTGATGCCTGCGGTATGAGAGGCTAAATGCGAGATTAGAATAGGTTGATCCGCATACTTTGGATGCACAACGTCAAAGGGCAAAATATCATTGATTGGAGTGTTCCAGTCGAGTAGCCCTCGATCGACAGCTTGTTGAAGGGAAATTCCAATAAACGTTTTTGAAATAGAGCCAATATTTTGCAGGCTTTGAGTCGTGTAAGGCTTCTGCTCGGCAATATCAGCGTAACCAAATCCACCCTGATATAAAGTGCCTTCCGCATTTACAATGGCTACGCCAAAGCCAGGCACAGTCTCCAGGTCAGCTTGTTCCTGGAGAGCTATTGTAAGACTGTCGAAATTGGGCGCTGATGTTGCTGTTGATTCTGTAGAGCTTGGGTTGTTCTGGCAAGCACTGAGCAAGAGTATCCCACCAGCTAGAAAAGCTATAGTTGTTTTCATATTTGGGGTCCGTTAAAGGTCTGTTTCTCTTAAGATGCGATTATGTGGGTACTACCCTTACCCGTGATCCAATTAGAAGGTAAAGTAATTGTAAGGAGTCGTAGCCGGAAGCCAGGAAAATCCCGACCTGGGATCAATAAGCAGGCTCGGATATAATCGATGCGGCAGATAATTATTGGGTCAATAGTACAATTTTCCCCATCTGCTCGCCTCTCTGCATGCGCTCGAAGGCCGACCTGAATTCACTCATTGGGTAGGTTGAATCTACGGGAACATCAATTTTGTGTTCAGTTATAAAATCGAGCATATTTCCGAAATCTACCATAGAGCCCATCGTGCTGCCGAGTAGGGAAATCTGTTTGAAGAAAAACTTGCCGAGATTGAGGTGAGCGTCTCGAGTAGCGGTAGCTCCGTAGTATGCTATTCGGGCGCCCGTGTTTAGAAACCGAAGATAACGATTGAGGTCAGCAAGAGGAGAGCTGTCTAGTACGACATCAATTCCGCCACTCATAGCTTTTAATTGTTCGGGCCAATCGTCTTCTTTGTAATTGACACCCCCCGATGCGCCCATGGATTCTGCCGCGGCTATTTTTTCCGGGC
>JBCBVN010000393.1:0-3895 GCA_039817625.1 Bacteroidota bacterium | reverse complement strand
ATCTACCAGAACATTTAGTAGCACCTAGTTTTGGACATTTTCCCTCAATTTATTTGCATAGCGATAGTACCTTTTGGTTGGGTACAATCAGTGGCCTAAAACACTATGATCCTGAAACGAAAATTCTAAGGTCCTATGTGCACGATCCTTCCGATAGCTTGAGCTTAAGCCACGATATTGTCCGTTGTGTGGTAGCAGATCCTAAGCAACCCGATAAATTCCTATGGGTAGGCACAGCCGGTGGTGGGCTAAATAGATTGGACATACAAACGGGTCATTTTCAATCCTGGGGAGTAGAGGACGGGCTTCCAGATGATGTCATCTACGGCATTTTAGTTGATGATTCAGGCATGTTGTGGATGAGCACAAATCGCGGACTTTCCCAGTTTGACCCCAGGACCTACTCGATGCGTCACTTTACCACGGCAGATGGTCTGCAAGACAATGAATTTAATCGTGGCGCTTACTTTAAATCTGAATCAGGAGAGTTGTTTTTTGGCGGAATAAATGGCTTAAATGCCTTCTTTCCAGAGCATGTCCAGAATAGCACATATAGTCCTGCTGTCGTTATTTCGGACTTCCGCTTATCCAACGAGTCTACAGAATTATGGAAATATGCAGTGACCGATTCGGAAGAAGATCACGCTTATGCGTTTGAGCTGAGTCATCGCGAAAAGATCCTGACTTTTGAATTTGCTGCACTGGATTTCAGTGCGCCCGATCAGAATGAATACGCTTATCGCTTGATTAACTTTGAAGAGGAATGGCAGTATATAGGTCAGGAACGAAGGGCGACTTTTACCAACTTAAATCCTGGTACCTATTATTTCGAGGTCAAAGGAACCAACAGCGATGGTGTGTGGAATGATGAGGCTACTTCTGTCAGGATTGTTATTCTTCCGCCTTGGTGGAAAACATGGTGGGCCTATCTGTCCTATTTCTTGCTGGCAGCTTTTAGTTTATATAGGATTAACCGGTTTCAAATTAAGCGTCAATTAGAAAAGGCAGAGGCAGCCAACATTAAAGCAACGGATGAACTAAAGACTAGGTTTTATACCAATATTACGCACGAATTTCGCACGCCACTGACCGTAATTCGGGGTATGCTGAGTCAGATCAATGGTCATCAGGAGGAAAGAGATATTATTCGAAGGAATAGCAATAAATTATTGCAGCTGATCAATCAAATCCTCCAATTATCAAAATTGGAAAATGATAAGCTAGGACTAAATCTGGTAAAACTAGATGTTGTTTTTTTCTTGCAGTATCTAACTCAGTCATTCCAAAGTACGGCAGATCAACGAAAAATAAACTTGTCATTTGAGTCGCCAATAACCGAATGGGTGTTGGACGTGGATGAGCTTAAATTGCAGCAGATCATTTCAAATTTGTTGGCCAATGCACTCAAGTTTACCGAAGAAAATGGAAGGATTACCCTCGCTGTTAATCAAGTAGAACTGGCGGGGCAGCCTGCTTTGGAAATTGAGGTGAGAGACTCAGGTGTTGGGATTTCCGAGGAAGAGCTGCCACATATTTTTGATCGCTTTTACCAAGCCGATAATTCTTCTAGTCGGAGAGGGGAGGGGACCGGTATTGGTCTGGCACTGGTCAAGGAGTTGACGGAACTGATGCAGGGTGATATCTATGTGGAAAGCCAGCTGGGTTTGGGGACTAGCTTCTGTTTGCGCTTTCCGGTTATTGATTTGGCGGAGACTCCACATGCAGCTACCTCAGATATACTCGATGACCGAGGTTCTGTAAGCTTGCAGAATGCCATAACGAGGCCAAAAATGTCCAGCATGCAAACTGAGGACACGGAAAAGCCCCTCATCCTGGTTGTTGAAGATAATACAGACGTTGCTCACTATTTGAGTCGAATACTGACTCCTTCTTATCGTATTTTGATCAGCAAAGATGGTCAGTCAGGCATTGAAAAAGCGCAGGAGGCTATTCCGGACCTGATCATCACTGATGTCATGATGCCCGGAAAAACTGGATATGAACTTTGCGCAGCCCTAAAGGCGGATGAAAGAACCAGTCATATACCCATCATCATGCTGACGGCAAAGGCAGCCGACGAAGATCGCTTGACAGGCTTGCGAACTGGTGCCGATGCCTATCTGAGAAAGCCCTTCGACCCGGATGAGCTTTTCGTCAGGATGGAGCAGTTAATTCTACTCAGACGTAAAATGCAATCGCACTATGCCCAAAAGGCTTTGCCAGCAGACGTAGCTTTACTCGACAATATTGAAGATCGGTTTTTAAGCCGAGTTACTCGACTGGTAGAAAGTGAGCTCGATCAAAATTTATCTATAGAGGAAATGGCGGCCCAATTGCATTTATCTAGGGTGCAATTTTTCAGAAAGGTCAAAGCGCTAACAGGCCTGTCACCAAGTCGATTTGTGCAACGAATTCGACTGCGGCACGCCGCCTCCCTACTTAGTCATTCTGATCTGACCATATCGGAGATCGCCTATCAGGTAGGTTTTTCTGATCCCAAGTATTTCTCCAAACAGTTTGCTACGGTTTTTGGGCAATTGCCAACAAGCTATCGGAACGAGATACAAACTTCCGAAGGGTAGTTGAATTCAATATTTTATGTTTAGGTATTAGCGAGGATCTTGCACATTCGGGGAATGTTTCGCTCCCGCTACTCCTGCTACCAGCAGTCGTGCGAGGATCTTGCACATTCGGGGAATGTTTCGCTCCCGCTACTCCTGCTACCAGCAGTCGTGCGAGGATCTCGCACATTCGGGGAATGTGCTCGACCTGCGCCAGCAGGCAGGGAAGTCCTTAAAACATATCCCTGCTTTGCTCATTTATTCTGCCTTCTTCTCGACAACCTCACCTCCCAATACGAGGGCCGCTGAAATGATGATGAGGTTTTTAATGATGTACTGTCCTTCGAGTGTCGGTAATAAGATATTGCCGGACTGCCAGGTTACCGAGGGCAAGAACACCAGTGGCATGAAGGTGCCTACCATCTGTAAGAAGAGCAAAGCGATGGCAATACGAGTGGTCGACTTGAAGAAGAATAAAATACCGATGGCCACCTCCCACCAACCAATGACACTGAGCCACATTTCCGGAGTTCCCAATGGAAGCCAGGCCACGGTAGATTTGAGCAAGCCTTCAGCCGAAGAATAACCCAGTGGCTTGAGGATACCAAACCAGATGAAAATGATGCCGAATGACACGCGGATGGCCGGTCGGCTGATGCGACTCATAAATCGGCTGATGAAGATATCTACCTTCTGGAAAAGGGCAGGTTTTGGCATGGTAGAAATGGAATTGGTGTATGGTAAAAACAGATGCTGAAGTGGCTAAGTTGGCAAATATGTACTAAAAAAAAGCCGCCGAGACCCTCATCTCGGCGGCGAAAAAAAATTGAGAGGTTACTTAGTTCAATCTTGAAATAGAGTAGGTGAAAACCGGACCCCCATGAAACTAAGGGCCCGGTAAAATCAATCAGAAAATTAATAGCTTGAATGGATCACTCTTGTGCTGGATCTGAATTGACCCAGCTCGATGGTAATTACATAAGTACCTGCTGCATAGGGTAGTAAGTCCAGTGTGAGACGCGACTGGTTTTCGGATATGACCGAGCGCATGACCACCTGACCAGCTTGGTTACTCACCATTACTTCTCCTGCCAGATGCTGACTCGGTAAATCGATATAGGCAAAATCAGCACTGGGGTTTGGATAGACAGTCAGGGCAAATCCCTCGGGCAAGCCGCCGTACTGGACGATCCTGATCTCGGAATCTGACCACTGGCCGTCGAAATCCATTTGCCGCAGGCGATAGTAATTATCACCCAGGCTGGGGTCTACATGTTCAAAAAGATAGGATGAGTTTTCACTAGTATTTCCATTGCCGTTTACAAACCCGATAT
>JBCBVN010000392.1:0-3904 GCA_039817625.1 Bacteroidota bacterium | reverse complement strand
CATAATGCTAGCGAGCGTTGGATGGATCGGGCTGGTTTGCAAGATACGCCTTTCTCGTTCAGTGGGGTAATACCGAAAAGGAGAGGAAGTAACAGGGGGAAGAGAAATTTATTTTCGCTTTGATCAATATCTCTGATTGTTCAGAATTGGCATGTTTTATAGCCTCTATTGCAACTTCCTAAAAGCCAGGAGTCTTAGCAGGTATTTAGAGGAGAAGAGGAAAGGCTTTTACTTGCCTAATTGAGGAGTACTTCTTGATGAACTAAGTGGATGTACTGGTTTTGTAGTGGAATATCTTATGCAATTCTGGACAGATAGTGGACAGAGGTGATCACTCAATGAAAAACCTCTTGTACATACTATCATCTTCACCACCCTGTATTGATTCTGTTGGGAGGTTCGAGGAATACCAAAATTCTACCGCTTCTTCACTTTCTAAAATGAAGAATAAGAAGGTTGATTCTAAGCTTTTATCCTCATTGAATCCAAAACAAAGCAGGTCACTATATGGGCAGGTCTCACTGGGTGGATAGCCTCGATCAAGGTAGACATAAATAAATCGACCTGTTGTGAGTTTTCTTTTATGTAATGGATGGCCCAGCCACGAAATAATTGTAGCTGGACTTGAGCCCAGAGGGGGATTTCCTAAAAGGGTATCTAAGAAATCCAGTCTTTCCTGAGAGTTGCAAGGTGCATTCTCCCAAAACTTATTGATCCAGGAGGAAAGAGAATTCCTAACTATATCCTGCGATATGCAATACGAGTTTGGGGTTGCCAATAAAATCAATGTAGCGAAATAAATGATTTTAGATTGCTTAGGCATGTAGCAATTACATTAACTTTTTCAACATTTGAATCTAAAACAATAAAGGAGATCCTGCTTTAGGACTGTATGTGAATTGATGACAGATTTTGAATAATCTCTTTGTTTACATCTATAATATCCTGCCCCGCATCTATGCGCACCAGATGTTCACCTTCCTCCCAGTATTCAAAGGCCCGATCAAATGCTTGTCTGGCCCTGTTTAACCGCTCTTCTGTTTCGAATAGTTCAGCACGATCGCGGTTCTGGCTTATTCTGGTCATACTGGCTTGTGCCGAAAGGTCCAGAAAAAAAGTGATGTCTGCTTTTCTCAGTGTGCGGGCCTGACTATTGAGGGCGGCAACCCAATCGAGGTCCCCGGTTTCAGCCTGATAGGCAAGACTGCTGAAGTAGTAGCGACTGCTGATCACAGTCTGCCCATTGGCCAATCGGTCTAAGACCCCTGTTTTAGGCTGAGTCAGATGCTGTAAGCGATCTGCAGCAAATAAGGCGGCAAGAGTTCGAGGATCTACTGCAAACTTGCCCTGTAAGATATCTCTGATCAACTGGCCGGTTGGAAGAAAGTCGGTCGGCTCGGCGGTAAGATGAATGTCATGCCCTTCTTGCCGAAGGTGATCGGCCAGCATGTCCATTTGTGTGGTTTTGCCGCTGCCGTCGAGGCCTTCAAAGACGATGAAAATCGGCGATGCCTTAGATGAGTTCGGCATACAGATCGTATTCGGTGGCTTCAGTTACTCTGGCCTGCACAAAATCGCCAATGCGCAAGTAGTGATCCGTTCCGTCTATGATAATTTCGTTATCAACCTCAGGGCTGTCGTACTCACTTCGTCCGTAGTAGAAGTTGCCATCTTTGCGATCGATTAAGACTTTGACCAGCTGACCGATCCGATTTTCATTGAGTTCTAAGCTAATGTCTCGCTGTATGGCCATGAGTTGGTTGGCTCTCTCTGCTTTGAGCTCGGGAGACACATCGTCGGTGAGCAAATAGCCACGTGTGTCCTCTTCATGAGAGTACTGGAAAACCCCCATTCGCTCGAAACGCATCCGATCTACGAACGTACAAAGCTCATTAAACTCCGCTTCGGTTTCGCCAGGGTGTCCAACCAGCATAGTGGTGCGAATGGCGATATCCGGGACAATCGTACGGGCATATTGTAGCAAGTCTTCGGTTTCTGCTACAGTGATTCGTCTACGCATGCGTTTGAGCATGGCATCGCTACCGTGCTGGAGGGGGATGTCCAAGTAATTGCAAATCTCCTTGCGCTCGGCCATAACATCGAATATCTCTCTTGGAAATTTGCTTGGATAGGCATAGTGCAACCTGATCCAGGATATGCCGTCCACATCGGCCAGGGCGTGCAGAAGTTCGGGCAACATGCGCCGGTGATATATATCCATGCCGTAATAGGTCAGCTCCTGAGCGATGAGCATGAGTTCTTTTACCCCATTTCGGGCCAGGTTGCTGGCTTCTTTGACCAGATCTTCTATGGATCGGCTTTTGTGTTTGCCCCTCATGAGTGGTATGGCACAAAAGGAGCAGGTCCGATTGCATCCTTCACTGATTTTGAGGTAGGCATAGTGCATAGGGGTTGTAATCATGCGCTCTCCGATCAGCTCGTGTCGATAGTCGATACCGAAGCGATTGAGCAGGCCCGGTAGCTCCATGGTGCCGAAGTAATCATCGACTTCCGGAATTTCGGCCTCTAGCTGATTTTTATAGCGTTCGGAAAGACAGCCCGTGACGTATAGACGCTCGATCTCTCCCGCCTGCTTGCGAGCCGCCTGGGTCAGGATGGTATTAATGGATTCCTCCTTGGCCAGGTCAATAAAGCCACAGGTATTGACGACCACCGTCTGAGCGTCGTCACTGGTTGTATCATGCTCTACTTCTACCTCATTAGCTTGTAGCTGTGTAATGAGGTTCTCACTGTCTACCAGGTTTTTAGAACAACCGAGCGTGATGATCGATACCTTGTTAGGCTTGAGCGATTTGGTCTTCATCGGATGGCTTAACAGTGAAGTGGGTTGTAAAGTTGGAATAATACAACCAAAGCCCAAAGATACAACTCGTCTTTTGAGTGTTTAGGCGATTGGTCAGCACCTAAACTCCTTAAAGCCAAACGGCAATACATAGGTGCCGTCTTTTTGAGCTTCTATTGACTTGCCGTCTACGGTAGCGGGCTCGAAATGATCCTCAGCTCCCTGTATATGGAGTAAAATGGTCTTGAAGCTCGCTTGGTACTTGCCCCTTTGAGTTTGTTGGAGTGTCAATCGACCTTTCTCATAAGTGAAAGAGTAATCAGCCACGAGATACTCCTCTTGCTCGTAGCCATATCCTTCGCCCTTGTCCCAGTACAGCTGGCCAGAACCGGCTTCATCCAGATAGAGTCTCAAAGACAATTGCTTGGCAGCAAGGGTGTCCACTGTGGCCTGGCAGGGAGTATCGACCTGCGGAAGTACAGAACCACCACACATAAAGATGGGGATGCTGTCGGGGCTCAGCTTTAGTCTGTATTTATGCCCACCGGCGTATTTCTTGCCTGTCCAATAGTCGTACCAGACCTTGCCTTTGGGCAAATAGATCTGAATGCTTTTTTGTCCTTGCTTGAGTACCGGACAGACCAGCATATGATCACCTACCAGAAATTGGTCATCGAACTTTCGACATAGTGGATCCTTCTGGTCGGCAAAAAAGAGGTTGCGCAAAACCGGAATGCCCGTAAGTAGGTGATTTCGGAATGCAGTATAGAGGTAGGGCAGTAATCGATATCGCAACTCGATGGCAGCTCGCGCCTGACTGGTATATGGCTCACCATACACCCAGGGCTCCTGATTCTGTCGGTGCAGCATTTCGGCTTGCTTCACGGCATCGGCTTCTGCCTCGGCAGCGCCATCCGTGTTGTTACCCATGCTGTGTACCCGCATGAGCGGATGGAAAACACCCAGTTGCAGCCAGCGGACCATCAGTTCGCCCGTGGGGTCATCTACGAAGCCACCAATGTCGGTGCCTACGAAGCTGAAGCCACTGATGCTCAATCTGAGGCATTGGCGATTGGCCAGCACGAGATGTTCCCAGCTGGC
>JBCBVN010000391.1:0-3909 GCA_039817625.1 Bacteroidota bacterium | reverse complement strand
AAGTATAGTGGTCTTTCCTATGGCCGTGCTAGCCGTTTGCGACCCCGCAGCGACAATTGCAGGCACGCTGTTTGCGCGCAAACACTACAATCTGGCTGGTGATGAGAAGTCACTTGTAGGTAATACCGTTTTCTTTTTCAGCTTTCTGGTCCTTTGTGCCCTATTCTTCAAAACCCCACTAATTCCGGAACCATTTTCCAGTGTCTGGGCATATCTACCGCTTATGGGGATTGTGCTGGCAGCCGTCGAAGCCTTGGGTTCTCGAGGGTTGGACAACCTCTATATCCCTTTAGTTGCTGCAGCGATCTGGCAAAGACTGACCGCTGCAGGCCCAATGGCGCCTGTTCTTCACTTGTATACGGTAGCTCTCCTGGCTTTACTCTTTTTGTGGTTAATGTACAAACGCAGTAGCCTGACAGCCGATGGTTCGGTTGGAGCCTGGCTTCTGGCTGTGGGCATTGTGTGGTTTGGTCATTGGACATTGCTCTTACCCATCCTCCTTTTCTTTAGTTCCAGCATCTTAATCGGCAAGCTATTCCCCAGCCATCTGCCCAGCGATATTAAATCGGGTAAGGGTCGCGATGTCGTACAGGTATACGCCAATGGTGGCATCTATTTATTGCTCATATTTTTGGTTTTCCCCAATGGTCCAGGCGTTTTAGTGGTCAATGGATCCTGGGGCCAAATGATTCAAACTTCCATCTTCGACTACCAGGTCATCAAGACCAGTCAACTCGGAGAGGTTTGGTATCATATTTGTACTTCCGCAGGTGGGTATATCGAGGGTTCCGGGTGGAACACTCTTGCTGTAACTGACCAACCATTTAGTCTGGCACCCTATTTCAGCGGCATGCTCATTGTACCACTGGCCGTTATGGCGGTGGCCAATAGCGATACCTGGTCTTCAGAAGTTGGGCGTTATGTCAAAGGCCGCACTTACGATATCGTTCGGTTCAGGCGAGTAGAGCCAGGCTTGAGTGGTGGCATTAGCTTAGCTGGGACCCTTGCCGGAGGCCTTGGAGCGGGTTTAATAGGATCCCTCGCCTTCTTCATTTCTGACGAGTGGATTACCGGATTCCTGGTCTTTGCCGTTATTGGTTTTTTCGGCTTTATGGGTATGCTACTCGATTCTATACTCGGTGCGCTTTTCCAACAGAAGTATAAACATCCAGAGACGGGTAAGCAATACGATCATCCTTGGTGGGAAAATCAAGTTAATAGAAATAATAAAAGAAAATTATGGATGAGTAATGATGCAGTCAATTTTGTTAGCCAATTGATCATGGCTGCTGTCGTGATTGAATTACTCAGCTAGCAGCAAGTTTTTCCATATTCTTATATATTCGAATCAATGTCACTCAACGCACGAATAGCTAAATTTTACGACCGCTCTTCCCCCATCTGGCTGGATACCTGGGGCGAGCAGATGCATCATGGCTTCTACACCTCCGAGACCAATGACCACCAGCAAGCCCAGCTCGATATGATCGAGAAGCTGCTGGAGTGGGGTCAATTTTCAGGGAAAAGTCCAAGAATTTTAGATGCAGGCTGCGGCGTAGGAGGCAGCAGCCGATATCTTGTTTCCAAGTACGAGGGAGCCAGCGCACTGGGCATGACGTTGAGCCCGCTACAGGCCGAACGCGGACGCACCTATAACGAGCAAGCAGGCCTAGCTGACAGAATACAACTACAAGCCAGAGACGTCTTTACCCTCGATCCGGTAAAAGAAGGTCCATTCGACTTGATCTGGTCACTGGAAAGTGCCGAGCATATGGCCGACAAAGCAGGCTTACTCCAGCTATTTTTTGATGCCCTCAAGCCGGGCGGACAACTCATTATGGCTACCTGGTGTAGCAGGCCTGAACCGCCCTACCTGACGCCAAAAGAAAAGCAGACGCTTAGACGGATCGAAAAACTATATCATCTGCCTCCCATGGTCAGTGTTGACGAACTAGAAAAAGCCGCCCAAACACAGGGCTGGATCAATATAGCCACTGCCGACTGGTCTGAGGCCGTTGAGCCATTTTGGGGAGCAGTCATCAAGTCTGGATTGAATCCCAAAAATTGGCCCGGCTTGATCAAAGCTGGATCGGGGACCATCAAGGGTGCCTGGGCGATGAGGTATATGCGCCGAGGTTTTAAACTCAAATGCATCAGATACGGACTGCTTCGCGCACAAAAGCCGATGAAGTGATTACTACTTTTCTACGCTTTGCGCGCTTACATACCCTGGTGGGTACGACACTCAGTATTACCGCTTTGTTTTTCATCGCAGCCAGGGTTGAAAATCAATACTATTGGGTTGTCCTTTTGCTCACCCTGGCTTCATGCCTGGCAGCCAATGTATACATCACCGGCTTAAACCAAATCACTGATGTTGAGATTGACCGAATAAACAAACCTTACCTGCCGATAGCCAGTGGCGACTATACCATACCTCAAGCACAGCGAATTGTGTTTGTTTGCCTTGGACTTGCACTGTTCGGAGGTTTGATCGGCGGGTGGTTTTTGCTACTGACTATTGTAGTCAGCGTTTTGATAGGCACTGCATATAGTGTTCCACCCATCAGGCTCAAACGCTTTCCGTTTTGGGCGGCCTTTTGCATCTTGGCCGTAAGAGGCTTAGTCGTCAATATCTTGCTATACCTACACTTTGATCATACCCTCAACCGAGCGGTGCGACTACCTGCGGAAGTCCAAATTCTAACCGCCATCATATTTGGATATAGCCTCCTGATTGCCTGGTTTAAGGACCTGCCAGATACCAAGGGAGACGAAGCCTTTGGTATCCGCACCCTTTCGATCAGTTGGGGAAAACAGCAGGTCTGGTTAGCTGGCTCCTGGTTATTTGGCCTGGGCCTCTTAGGTGCTGCAGCATATCTGATCTGGGGGCTGGATGAACCTACTCTTGGCTATGGCCAGCTGGGGTTATTGCTCATTTACTTCATCATGGCACGTGGAGTCGATCTGGAAAACCAGAAGTCTATTGCGCGTTTCTATCAGGGGTTCTGGGGTCTCTTTTTTGGCGAGTACCTGCTTTTTGCGATGGTGGCCTGATTTAACACGAACATATTCGTGTCTTAACAGATTGATATGTTCGTGTCAAGATAAGAGCTTGTTGGGGAATCGCTTTTTGAGCGAACGCAGCCATATTTTGCGCTGAACTAGGCGCGAAGAGGGCGCTTAGCCAGAGCTAAGCAACTGATGAAGCAACGAAGTGCAGCACAAAATATGGCAAGAACAGCCGAAAGTGTGATTTCCCGACAAGCTCTAAGTACCGTATCTTTCGACCATGACGCAAGCTGAGCTAGATGCCCGCAAAGCCGATTGGCGCAAACAATTAGAGACTCGGACAGCTGAAGTGCTCGAATCTCTGAGTGAGTTGCTGCCGCAAAACCGCGCCAAATCCAAGCAAGTCACTATACTCGCGGCCCGGGCTCAACGCATACTTAGCCACGATATAAATAGCACCCTGGCTACTGCCGAGCTGGAGGTACTTCGCAATCAGCTATTGAATGATCTCTTGCTGTTCATTCAGTATTTAGTAACTGCTGATTTCAGCGAAGAGGCTCCTGTTTCCAATAATTATAGAGACGGTCATCTGCTTTACCAGATACCAGACCGCATGCAAAAGGGCCAGCGGTACGAATGTCGTGTCCGAATAGCTCGCCAAATCGAGCTACTACTCAAAGACCTCGAAGATCAGGAGTTCGTTAAAGTAGAGGATATCCCGGTTGCCCGGGTTATGGAGGTAGAAATCATTGATCCCAGTGCTGGGGATAATCCTGCATTTGATGTGCTGCTGTTATCCGATGCCGATCAGGTAATAGAAGAATTGGATTATACAGAATGGCTCTTTCTGATTCGTCCTCTACTCCCTGGTAAGCACGAATTATACATCCGCGTTTC
>JBCBVN010000390.1:0-3934 GCA_039817625.1 Bacteroidota bacterium | reverse complement strand
CTTTAGAAAAAGCTTTAAGAACAAACAAAGTTCTACGCGTTGGCACAAATTAATTTATACCAATTATAAAGGATTCTAAATATAATAAAAATTAAGCTACTTGAACACTTTCTCCCAGATCAGCAAAATTCAGCAGGTCGGCAAAAGACTGGAAGTAATCGGAAAATGATTGTTCCATCTCGTTGACCTCCCCTTTCTTAATGGCACTAAAAAAGCGATTTTGGCACTGCCAAAGATTTGGATTTAGCTTCATTTCTTTCAACAAGCTCAATGCCGCCCCCAAATCCTCGAAATGCTGGTTGCTTTTAATCTCGCGATCTAATTCTCTGAGTAGTGCAATCTCTGCCTCGTGATTTAAGCGCTCGGCCGTCTTTTCAGACCACTCATGCTCCCAATGTGCCACATCCAGGGCCGCCCTGTGCAATCTGCCAATATCCAGTGGAGATTCTGCAAGTGCTTCTTGCAAACGCCAGGGCAAAATAAAGTCAAGTGCAGACACAAAGGCCTCGGGCAAGTCCATTCCACTATTGCGCAACTCCGTCATAAGCTGGTAGTTGTCGTAGTAGATATCTGCAAAGTCTTTGGCCGCTATTTCCAGATTCCGCTCACTTAGAGACAACAATATTTTCCGCTTCTCATCGCGGAACAAATGCCAGGTAGAGAACGTATCATTGCCAAAATAACGATTGAGTATAGCCATAGACTGGCCTACATTTCCAGACTGGAATGCAGCCTCTAACTCCTCGCCCATACTCTGATAATGGGCATCTAATAAAGGCTCACTCAGGCTACCAATCACATGGTGCTGCCCAAGATATAGCACGGCAAAATCGTACTCAGTCGCTCTAAAAGTCAGCAAGCTTTGAATGCTGATACGCCCCATCGACAGCCGCTGAGTCCCTGCTCTTTTGAGCTTGAGATCTGCTATACTTGCTCTGTAATTGAATAGCTCCAGTGCTTCTGGCTCCGCTTCAAACAGACTAGCTGCCGCAAAGTGCATGGCCACTCGCGTCAACCCCACTCTGGCGGGCTTGACATTAGCGAGGTAGCTGACAGCCGCATTTTTGTCTTTGTTGGAAGGAATGGTTGCCAACCTTTCTTCAAACTCAGTTTCATAGGACTGGCCGGTTATTACTCTGGCCAAATGCAGAGCTCGTAGCGCGTACTGCAAAATTTGCAAAGTTTCAATACCGGAAACCTCATTGAAAAACCACCCACAGCTGGTGTACATCAACATGGCATGGCGCTGCATTTCCAGCAGGCGCAGCATGCTGGTATCTTCTGTACCAGCAGGAGATTTCCCGTATTTTTCAAGCCAATCCGAGCTAGAATTGCGATCCAATACCAACTGGATGTATTCATCACGTGCGCCCCAATGATCCTTGAAATAGGTCGGAGCCCTTTCCTCATAGATACCTACCACTATTTCACGGACATAATCAAGTGCATCCCTCAAAGGTCCGCGCCATGCTTGATTCCAGTGGGCCTCACCACCGGTATGACAGCCGCAATCAGAGCGCCATCGTTCAACCCCATGTACACATGACCAGCTGGAGTTTTCATGTATTCTGACCTCCCATTGTGGAGGATGATTGGCAAGAAACTCCCCATAAACCGTAAGGTGAATATTTTCGCTTTTATCCAGATGATCCAGGGCTGCAGCCAGGGCCATCTCTCCTTGCTTATGGTGATGACCATAACTCTCCCCATCGGTAGCGATGTGTGCCAGCTGGGCTTCGTCTGAATTAAAATCGAGTTTATCGCTGATCCTATTGGCCAGCCTATGCCCGTCATTGAGCAAACCTTCAAAGGCAACCGCCTGAGAAACATCGCCATCGTAAAAGAAAATGGATATACTACGCCCGCTAGGAAGCTTGCACAAATATGCTCTCCTGGAATCTACTGTACCATGCGTGTCGTGCCAATCTTCACCATCGATCAACTTCACCGCTGCGGCTTGACGAGGAGCAAGGACTGTAAATAGCAGCCCTTCTTCGGCCATAATTTCCAGGGTGGCCGTATCTACTGCGGTCTCTGCCAGCCACATACCTTCGGGCATACGATTGAAGCGATGCTTAAAATCGGCGATGCCCCATTTGACCTGCGTCCGCTTATCGCGTTCGTTGGCCAAAGGCATGATCATGTGATTGTAGGATTGGGCTAGTGCAGAGCCATGCCCGCTGAAACGACGCACACTTTCCTTGTCTGCCTGCAAGATTCGATGGTAGGTATCGGGGTCTTCTGCCTGTAGCCAGGAAAGCAAGGTTGGGCCAAAATTATAGCTGATGTAGCCGTAATTGTTGACAATATCTTTGATGCGGCCATCAGTTCCGAGTAAGCGCGCTACGGCGTTTGGTGCATAGCACTCGAAATTGATGCGTTCGTTCCAGTTGTGAAAAGGAGCGGCACTTGGCTGGTGCTCAATGGTTTCCAGCCAGGCGTTCTCACGAGGCGGCTGATAAAAGTGCCCGTGAATGCAAACGTACTTCTTAGATAAAAGCGGGGACGGAGAGGTAGAGGCGCTCATAAGGCGTATGCTGACTGTTCCCCGGTAAAGCTATTAGTCACGACGCTCTTTGATACGAGCTTTCTTACCAACGCGATCGCGAAGATAGAACAGGCGACTACGACGAACCTTACCGCGCTTGATCACCTTGATACTGTCGATGTTGGGGCTGGCAATTGGGAAGATACGCTCCACACCTACGCCTGAAGACATCTTGCGAACCGTAAAGGTCTTGGTAGCTCCTTCACCTTTGATTTGGATAACATCTCCACGGAAGGTCTGTACACGTTGCTTATCACCTTCGATGATAAGGTAGTCAACAGCCACGGTGTCACCGGCGCGAAAGTCAGGTAGCGGCTGCTCGCGGTCCAGTTTTACTTGATTTTGTACGTACTGAATAGCTTCCATAGCAAAAGACGTTTTAAAGGAACGGTTAAATTCGGCGGGCAAAGGTAAGGAAAAATTTAATTCCGGAAGACATCCAAACTATTTTTAGCAAATAAAGTTTGGCCGCTAAAATCAATCCTCCAGTCCGTTACTTCGGCCATCGGACTGAAGCACCGTAAGTATCTATTGCGTTTGCTTTATTTGCATTTCATTCTCAATGCGCTTACCTACTATGGCCAGAAGAAAAAAACTTCCTCCTCCCCCACCCTATGCACCCGATTCTCATACTGTCAATGATGAGATAGTTGCTACGACTACTCGCTACGACGATGTCTATTATCTGCATGAGCTGGGGCGCGTGAAAACGGTCAAAAAAGCGAAAGGCCAGTCTGAACACCTCATTCATGGTGAAGGAGAAGTCCAACTGCGAATCAGCTGGGTCAGCGATCATATCGTGAAGCTAAAATTCAGCCTGGGAGAGCCAACTGTACTACACAGCTACGGATTGGCAGAGGGAGTTGCTGCAAGCACCAAGGTTGATGTTTCAGAAGATAAACGATCCTGGCACTGGCAATCTAAAGCCATTAAACTCAGTCTGGCCAAGAAAGATGGCCGGATCACCATCAGGGATGCGGCCAATAACAAGCGGATATTCAGCCAGTCGGATCCTTTTCAGGTGCGCACGTCTCTATTAAAAGGCCTGGATCAGCTGCGAATGCCTTTCGATGCCCAAGACCAGGAGTCTTTTTATGGATTAGGGGATAAAACCGGGGATACCGATCTACGCGGACGGACTTATCAAAACTGGTGTACCGACTCCTTTGCCTACGGAAACCACAGCGACGAACTCTATCGCGCCATTCCTTTCTTTTACGGCCTGAGAAAAGAGGGAGCCTACGGCATATTTCTCGACAACACGCATCGCACCCACTTCGACTTCGACAGCCAGAAAGATGGGCAGATAAACGTCTGGTCCGATGGTGGTGACTTTGACGCCTACTTCATGTATGGTCCACAACTCGATCAGGTAGCAGCTAGATA
>JBCBVN010000389.1:0-3938 GCA_039817625.1 Bacteroidota bacterium | reverse complement strand
GCCCACTGCATTTTCTTCCTTACTCACAATCCGCATTTTATGTAACCTTACCTCTTTTTGGCAAAATTAATGTTCGATTCGCGCAAAAATAACAAACTAAAAACTAATCTGTTGTTTTGAAGAACGAATCCAGTCAAATAGAATTATCGGGTTGTAACACTGATCTGGAAAGCTGGTTCAGTTTTGCTTACTTTGTAGTCCAAGCGACTGTCGAGCCATGGAGGAGCTAATCAACGATCCAAAATTTCAAAAGACTTTAATTGATATCGCCGATGAAATAGGTCGGCCTTACAACGAAATTCAGAAGGAGGCTGAGGATTGTCTTAAAGAGCTTTACACCAGGCACTGGCCCGTAGCCAATATTTTTGGCCTACAACTTGCTCAGTACATACTATCGAGGGGCTACCACAAGACCATTGATGTCAATCCCAAAGAGATCAAGGAAGTAGCCAGGATAGCAAGACAGCATTCTATTGCTTTTGTCATGACCCACAAAACCTATCTGGACATGTTTGTCCTGGCGGTGGTTTTGGGTCGTTATGGAATTCCTATTCCCTTCATTTTTGCAGGGATTAATATGGATTTCATGGGGCTGGGCCAGCTGGCTCGGCAAAACGGTACCATTTTTATCCGACGCTCTTTTAAGGACGATAAGGTTTACAAAGCTGCTCTCCGACATTTTATCGCCTCACTCGTCAACAAGGCTTCTCATTTCATGTGGGCTATCGAAGGTACTCGATCGCGGACCGGCAAGCTGGTCTGGCCCAAGGTTGGAATCCTCAAATACATTCGGGAAGCCGAGGAAATGTCCACTCAAGACGTGAAGTACGTACCGGTATCCATCGTTTACGATTTAATACCTGATGTAGAGGAAATGACCCGAGAAGGCCGGGGCAAAAAGAAAAGCCCGGAGAGTCTGAAGTGGTTTGTTGATTACATCCGCGAGCTGGATGGAAACTTTGGAAAAATATCTATCCGTTTTGGGCGTCCGGTGGAGATCAATGAGGAGAACTCGGTGGAAATTGTCACGGAGAAACAGTTTGTCGCTCCTCAAGCCAGGAGTCTTTCGCGTTTTGCACTAGAGCTTGTTCATCAGATCAATCAGATTACACCGGTAACCACTACGTCTCTGATTTGCATTTCGCTACTCAGCAAATTTGCACTGAATAAGCCAACCATAGAGAGTGACGTAGTCAAGTTGATGCAACTTATCGAGAGTTCTAAGCCCGATGCTCTAGTTGCTCGTGGTAAGCCGATTGGGATGAGTGTTCAGGCTGGGCTCAATCTACTTCAGAGAGCCAATCTGATCTTGCAGCATGGGGATGCCCTGGATGCCAAGTATGTACTCAATTCAGAAAACTACCTCCAGGCGACTTATTACGCCAATATGTCTGCCCACCACCTGTACCACCAGGCATTTATCGAGTTGGCCTTGCTCAAGTCGGCGGAGGCCAAGCCAGCGAATCGTCAAGAATCTTTCTGGGAGGAGGTGATGTCTCTACGCTCTCTGTTTAAGTTTGAGTTTTTCTATTCGCGTAAGCTGCAATTTTCCGACGAGATCGAAGCTAACCTGGAGATTCTCTCGAGCAACTGGCCACAACTTCTCGAGTCTACTAAATCACAGAAACGGTCTTTTTTAAGCGATCAGGAACTCATTGTAGCGCCCGTAGTGCTGCATACTTACATAGAGGCATACCGAGTTGTGGCCCACGCCCTACAGAGTTGGAATACAGATCACAAGTTTGATGAAAAGACTTTTGTACAGTCCTGCCTTTTTCTCAGTGAGGAGCTACACTGGCAGGGACGTATACAAAGACTGGGCTCTGTCTCCAAGCCATTCCTAGTAAATGGAATAAGGCTGGCTAAAAACCTAAAGTTGATTCCTAGTAAGGAAGAACCAAAGAAAGAGCTAATAGCCGATTTTTTAGCGCAGCTGAATGATATTGCAGAGCGTATTCAATGGCTGCAAGGTGTTATCCTGGCTAAGCCTGTAAAATCGGTTTCCAGTATTCCTGTTGATCGTCAGATCGTGCCCGGATCTAAGACAGAAATCCTGACACAGGATATTATAGACGGAGAATCAGGTTCACACATCGGTGCATTTTTTGATCTAGACCGCACGCTCATCAAAAGCTTCTCGGCCAAAGGATTTTTTCAGACTCGTTTTTTGAGTGGTAAAATGTCAACGAAGGAAGTTGTCGCGCAATTTGCCGGTGTCCTGGTCTATGCTACCGGACAAGGGAATTTTGCCGGGCTTGCGGCAGTGGGCGCACAGGGAGTAAAAGGAGTGAATGAAGAGGTGTTTATTGAGGTGGGTGAGCAGGTATATCAAAAACAACTGGCCGACCAGATTTATCCAGAATCGCGAGCACTTGTCAATGCACATCTGGCTAAAGGCCATACGGTAGCTATTATTTCTGCAGCCACTCCTTATCAGGTTAATCCGATAGCCAGAGACCTCAACATTAAGCACGTCATGTGTACACGCATGGAGGTGGCAGCGGGTAAATTTACGGGCAACATCGTAGAGCCAGCTTGTTGGGGAGAAGGTAAGGCCCATGCGGCCATGGAGCTGACGAAGGAGATGGATTTGGATTTATCGCTTAGTTACTTCTATACAGATAGTGCATCTGATGCACCCCTTTTGGAGATTGTCGGTAATCCAAGACCCATTAATCCCGATACAAAGCTATCGGCTCTGGCTTTCAAGAATAACTGGCCCGTCTACCGGTTTGATGATGAAGCCCGACCTAAGATGCTGAACTTGGTCAGAACAGGCATGGCATTAGGTAGCCTTGCTCCAGCAGCCATGTCGGCCGTAGCTAAGGGAGCCATGAATCTGTCTTTTCAAGAGGGTGTCAATTCGTTGATGGCCACAGTTGGTGATTTGGTCGTAGCGGCTGCTGGTATTGAACTCGTGGTTAAGGGTAAAGAGAATCTCTGGTCAAAGCGACCTGCTGTTTTCATATTTAACCATCAGAGTAGTGCAGATCTTTTTATAGTGTCTAAGTTGATTCGAAAGAATGCAACGGGCATTGCCAAAAAGGAGCTGAAGAATATGCCCATTCTCGGTCAGATGATGATGGCAGCCGGTGTGATCTTCATCGATCGAAAGGATAGGGAAAAGGCGATTGAAGCTATGAAGCCTGCCGTAGAGGCGCTCAAAGAAGGTACTTCGATCATCATTTTTCCGGAAGGGACTCGCAGCAAGGACTATACCCTGGGATCATTTAAAAAAGGAGCTTTTCACCTAGCCATGGAAGCTAAGGTGCCGATTGTTCCCGTTGTCATCAGAAATGCCAGTGATGCCATGCCGCGAGGATCCAGCGTGTTCAGGTCTGTAGCTGTAGAGGTGATTGCGCTTCCACCCATTTCGACCAATCGCTGGAAGAAGGAGAACCTGAATAGGCAGATCAAAAAAATACGATCCTTGTACCTGAAGGAGCTAGGACAGGAAGACGTGGAAGTGGCCAAAAGTAATGGCCAGCAGCCATCAGCCCGCCATCTTAGGAAGCTTTGATAAGATGGTCCCAAGCTTCATAGCCTTAGAAGAGTCTCCATCAATTTTTAACCGCCCTTGAATAAAGGCCGATTGTAAACTCATATCTCCTTTTCCGATCCGGACCAGGTGCTTGTCAGCTATGGTAAAAGTGACATCTGGGTCTTTAGCTGCCCCTTTACGCACCACACCCGGGGACTTGTTAAGATCGATCTTCCAGTTTGTTGGAACATCACCCGTTACGGTGAATTGAAATAATCCATTATTGGGCTTGATGAATTCCGCATTAAGTTTAAGCTGCTTTCGCACATGAGCAAAAAGTGCATCCGAGGCAGCTTTGGCCGGCTTCTTTTTCTTCTTGTTCTTTTTGTTTTTCAGCTTTAGCGCTGCTGCCTCCAGCTCATTGGCTGATTCCCGAAGATACCTGCTAAATACATCG
>JBCBVN010000388.1:0-3955 GCA_039817625.1 Bacteroidota bacterium | reverse complement strand
CGGCTAGCGCAACGGCTAGTCTAAGTCAGCGACTACTCATCTTTAAAGGAGATGGTACCAATGCTGCAAATCCACAATTGCTCCCCATTCAGGGCGGATATGATATTTACTCTGCCGTAAACCCAGCCGTAGGCGATGTAGACAGAAATGGCATCCCGGAAGTCGTCATGATCTCCGGCGATAGAAGAATCAGAGTGTACACCAATTACGATGCCAATACAAATCCCGCTATGGAAGAGTGGATTGTTTCTACCGACCTGGTTGACAACCGCAACCGGAAGCCCTACCTGGCCGATTTCAATGGAGATGGAATTTCTGAAGTTTACGTGGGCGACGATGTCTTTCAATTCGATTTTTCTCTCCCGACGCCAGCCCTCCGCAGAGAATTAAATGGAGGGTCCAGCGCTGGACTCAACTACTACGATTTTTATGGGCAGCCAAACTGTAGCCCGGTAGCTGTCGACCTGCTTGAGCCACAACACTGCAACGGCGACCCCGATTGTGACGGACTAGAGCTGGTAGCAGGAAATGTTATTTACTCCGTAGACCTCTTAAATAGCGATGGCGATGGTTTTCAGATTAAAGTACAACGTGACCTGAACATCATGCAAAACCAATTCAATTACAGAGACGGCTATACCTCTGTGGCCGATGTCAATCTGGATGGTATACTAGATGTGATCGTCTCCTCCGGGCGAAATAACGATGAAGGAGTATATGTCTGGGATAGAAACGGTGTATTGGCCTGGTTCGAGCACCAACCGCCACCGCTTAGTGCGCAGAGATCTGGTGCACTGGCATGCGTGGCTGACGTCTACGACGACACTCAGGAAGGCGCGTTGTTAGATTTTCCTGAGATAATCGTATCCAGCCAGGGTTTCCTCAATTGTTACAGCTTGAATGCCGATGCCCTTGGGCAGCCAGACGGGGCCTGGTGGATCATTAACACCACTGATTTCAGTGGCAATACCGGCGCCACGGTTTTTGATTTTAATGGCGATGGCTCCGAGGAGATCATATACCGAGATGAAGATAAC
The DNA here is from genome assembly GCA_039817625.1 of Bacteroidota bacterium. Taxonomy (GTDB): domain Bacteria; phylum Bacteroidota; class Bacteroidia; order Chitinophagales; family Saprospiraceae; genus Neolewinella. The sequence continues at coordinate 2,918 of JBCBVN010000388.1, read as the reverse complement.
CTTCGTATCATGTACGGAGGCGCAGCACCTTTTCCTCCGGGAGTAGATCCCAATCGGAATTGGTCGACCTTCATATGCGGAAGTGGCACTTTTGAAGAGCATCCAGTCATTGCCGATGTCGATAATGATCGCCAGGCAGAAATCGCGGTGACGGGATATACTTTTTCGGGAACCAACAATCCGGCCGCCGACTACCGGGGACGCTTGCGTGTCTTCGAAGCCGATCTCAACGGTGGCGATCCATGGATGAGTGCACGCCCCATTTGGAATCAGTTCAACTACTTTGTCACCAACATCAACGACGATCTTACACTACCTATAGAGCAGCAGCTTCACCATTTAGAACTTCCGCAGGTCGGTAGCAATGTCCGGCCACTGAATAAATTCGTTGCTCAAATTCCTCTTCTTGATAATAATTTCGAGCCTTACCTGCCGGTGCCAGATGCCACGATAACGACTTCATCACCCTCTAGCTGCAATGGTGATTCCATATTGGTTGTCCTCACCATCTGTAATCAAGGGAGTGCCTCCTTGCCCGCTGAAACTCCCATCACTTTTTATCTTGGTAATCCAACATTTGATGCGGTGGCTCCTCATTATACAACAGCCTTAGGCACTATTTTAGCCGTAGATTCTTGTCTGGAATTATCAGTAAACATTCCTGCAGCAAACGGGACATTCTTTGTCGTTGCCAATGACGACGGCAGTCAGTCCACACCCTACGATCTGGGCAATGACTTTCCGTTTACTGGTATTGCCGAGTGTAACTACATCAACAACCCGGCCAGCTTCAGCTTCAATTATGACCCACCACCCCCTTTAGATTTGGGTCCTGACCAGTTTTTCTGCAACAATGGCGTTGCCAATTTGGACGCTGGCCCGGGCTGGTCGACCTACCGATGGCAGGATGGTTTCCCCGATCAAACGTATACCGCCTGGGAAGCTGGAACTTACTGGGTAGAAGTTGCCGATTCCTGTGGCCGAGTATTTTCAGATACCGTTGTTGTTGAGATAGACAGCGCCAATCAGTTTGACCTGGGCCCTGACACGACCTTATGCCTCGGCCAATCATTAACTCTGGACATCCCGGGCTTTGAGGATTATGAATGGCTACCTACGCCAGATTTTAGTTGTACCGATTGCAATCCCGTTGTCTTAGCGCCAACCATTGCCGGTACTTATACCCTGGTGGCCAGAGATGTAAATGGTTGCATCAGTGTAGATAGTTTGCAGATACAAATTGGCGGCTTTGCTCCCGTTTCAGATACTATCCAAATATGTCCTGGAGACTCCGCTCTGATCTTTGGTGTATTCGAGTCTGAGCCTGGAACTTATGTTGACACACTACCCAATGCAACGGGTTGTGATACCATTCTGACAACCCTACTTGAATTATTGCCTTATCAAGAGACTAGTGAAACGATCGAAATTTGCTCTGGAGATTCTGCTCTGATTTTCGGGACCTATCAGTCCGATGCCGGGACTTATTCTGACACCATCACTAGTTCAACAGGCTGCCCGACTATTCAGACAATTACCCTTGTTGTCAGGCCTCCGCTGAGTGACAACATCAGCATCAGTCCAAACAACTCCTGCTCCGGGTTATCAGATGGCGGGGCCACCGTATCTATTTCTGGCAATATAGATCCGCTTCAATTTGCCTGGAGCAACAATACAAATGACCAGAATTTAGAGAATGTTCTGCCGGGTACTTATCAGCTCACTGTTACGGATATTTTTGGATGCTCCTTCATAGATTCGGTCACGATACTGGAAACAGACGTAGATAGTGCCAGCTTTCAAACTCAAGCCGCCAGCTGTTTTGGTAGTATTGATGGAGCAATTTGGGTCTCAACATCCAACCCGGGCACACGCTTCAGTTTAGATGGACTGAGTTATACCGACGACACCTTGTTTACTAATCTAGTACCCGGTACCTTCCCGATTTATACCCTATCAGCCAGTGGCTGTGAGCTGGTACAACAGATCACTATAGATCAGCCGCCACCGCTGGTCGTTGCACTGCCTCCTGATGAAACCGTAGTGTTTGGAGATTCTATACAGATCATAGCACTGAGCAGCATCGACAGTGTCAGCTACAGCTGGTCGCCCGCTGATTGGTTGAGCTGCCCAGATTGCCCGAATCCCTGGTCTACTCCTTTTGAAAATGTCATCTATACCCTGACGATTACGGACTCTATGGGATGTACGGCTACCGATGAAATAGAAATCCAGCTCATCAGAGATCTCGACATATATGTGCCCAGTGGGTTCAGTCCCAACAATGACGGAGTCAACGATCGCTTCACCGTCTTTGCAGGCCAAAGTGTCGTTATAGTTCGTCGGATGATGGTATTCGATCGCTGGGGAGAACTCGTGTTTGAAAGAAATGATTTCTCACCAAACGACCTATCGCTGGGCTGGAATGGCCACTTTAGGGGCGAACCCATGAACCCCGCTGTATTCACCTGGCTGGTCGAAGTGGAGTATATTGATGGCAGCCGCCAGGCAACTGCCGGCGATGTAACGCTCATTCGATAATATCCTTTTCAGGCAGCCATAACACGTGTAGCAAGTCCTTATCGAACCAGGGTTACATCGCCCGATAGCAAGACCTCTTCTCCAGTCACCAGCTCCAGCGTAATCATGTAGACATATACCCCGGAGTTGGCTGGCTGACCACGAACTTGCCCGTCCCATGTTTGAACCTCGCCTGATGGCAAGTCGTAGTTTTCGAAAGTGATGTTGCCCCAGCGATCATAGATCTGAACCCCCGAGATAGACCGTACAAAGTCTGTAGTAAAAATGGTCAACTCATCGTTGATCCCATCTAAATTCGGACTAAATGCATTGGGTACGTACACATAAGAAGGCTCTGCAACAAAGACCGGTATCCGAAACACCTCCAGACAGTCTCT
>JBCBVN010000387.1:0-3960 GCA_039817625.1 Bacteroidota bacterium | reverse complement strand
CGCTTATCTCCAGGATCTCTCCGTCGAGTGTGATGGTCGGAAATCGAAGGGTAGCGGTAACAGGTCGATCATAACCATTGAACATAGCATACAGCAACTCCCCGCCGCCCATAATCAATCGGTCCAGTTCTAATCCACCAGGAACACTAAAAGGTAGCGCCTGTCGCTGCTCAATGATGGGAATGAGCGGAAAATCGTTGATGGTCGCATTAATGCCCCTGAAAATATCTTCGGCATCGCGACTCAAGACATCTCCCCGATACTGAAACCTCAATAGACCGTCGGGGTCAACAGTGAGGGAAGCATCCTCTTCGAAGTTTTCCAACAGGTCATTCATATTGATCTCGCTATCTATGAGTGGAATGGCATATTCGGCATCATAGCGAATTTCATCTATATCGCCCAGGCTGACGATGTTGTCTTCGCAAGAAGTAAAGCCGATTAACAGCAGGATCAAAGTGAAGTAATGTAGACTCTCTCGCATATTCGTAGCAATTTTGGGATTTCGATTGTACACACCAGTTCGTTTGACAGGAAGGGACTGCCAGTGGTATTGAAGGTTAGTCGTATAACGCAAGGAAAGTTACTTTGGTCCACCAAGAAGGGATGGAAAGGCAGACCAAAATGCAGATAGGTGACAAAAATAGGAATAATTTTTTGTCAAAAGCGAGGATATCGCGCATTCGCCCACCTGCCGGTGCCAAGCAGGTAAGTTTGCTTGATGGCTCAAGTCAGATAAGTCCAAAAGAAGAAACCGGCAACTTACTGAACTTCGTCGCCGCGCAGTCTTCGGAAGCTTTGCCTACCTTCTACAGCGAGGATGCTATTGCTGTAGTCGATAAAGAGCGTCTCGTATAGCTCCATGGCTCGTTGCTGGTCGTCGAGGTAGTTCTCGTAAAGGCCGGCCAGGGCGAAGAGTGAATTGTCAACCCGAATGCCATCGCTGTGATCGTCGATTATCGTCTGATAGGCTTGAGCTGCCCGCTCGTACTCTCTGCGCTTGAGGTATACTTCTGCTTTGAGGTACAGGATGTCGTCTTGTAGCTCGTGACCAGGGAAACCTTCAGCCAGTATATCCAGGGTAGCAAATGCCTCGTCGAAGCGATTTTGAAAAACCAGTAGTTCTGCATCGGCATAAGTCTGCAGGGCGGTAGCAGTTGTGTCCAGTCCTAAATTGTCGATGATGAAAACCGAGAGGTCGAGCGCATCATTGGCAATGAGCTTGGAGGTTGATGCCTTAAGGACGTCAAACTGAGACTGTGCCCATTCGAAATCTCCTTTGAAATAGCTCAAGCGTGCATTTCTGAATCTGGCTTCATGCCCCAGCAGATCATCCTCGAATGCTTTATCAACCTGGCTGTACAGTAGGGTCGATTCCCAGATTTCTCCTTGCATCAGGTAGTAGTCGCCCAGCGCAAGTTTTGCTCTGGCCATAACCCTTGGATCGACGCCCGCCATATTTATAACCCGGTTTAACAGGGTGATGGCCTGATCCAGATCGTTGAGATAGAGGGCCTCTAGCTCAGCCAGTTGAATGGATATGTTGGCTGTTCTTGGGTTGGTGCCAAACTCTTTGAGAAAGCCTAAATAGGCTTCTTCAAGTATGCGCAAATCGTTTTCATTGTAGTCGTAACCATCTGTAATGGCTCGCCGTCGGGTCAGTAATCCTTCGCGCTTAGCATCCAGATATAAAGTGGATCCCTCGCCTTTTCGCTCGACTATGTAATCGAAAGCAGCAATGGCGGTTTCATAGTCCTTGGCATTGGCAGCCAGACGACCCAGATTGTATACGCGCATACCGTTTTCGTCCAGCCGTCGGTCGAGTGCGCGCGCTTGCCGGAGCGCACCGCTATAGTCTTTGCGTTGTATGAATACCCAGGCAAGCATTTCGGGGAAGACAACATTGTCTGCCGGAGATTCTTGAATGAGGGTATACAGTTGCTCTTGAAGAAGTTGGAGACCATCGCGATCTAGCGATCTCTGGAAAATGGTCCGCACAGTCTCTGCCCGACCGGGATTGTTGGTGACGGATAGCAAATAGTACTCAATCATTTGCTCGGTATCCCCTTTTCTTCGGTAGAGGTCTGCCAAATTGTAGGCAAAGGCCTGGTCGTCGCCCATCAACTCGCTTCCGCGTTCATAGGTGCGAATGGCAAAGTCGTACTTGGTATACCTTATAAAGTTGTTGGCCAGCTGAGTGGTTTGAAACTGATCTCCGGTCAGTCGCTCAATGGCCGTATTGTATTGCTCATCTGCCCCTTCCTGGTCAAATTGCTGTTCCAGTAGCTGCCCGTAGGTAACATAGAGCTTAACCTGATTAGGTTTCTTACGGAGTCTCTTTTTAATGGCTTGATCCGCTGTGTCATAGTCTTCTAAGCGAAGCAGGCAGTTGATGTAGCGGTCAAAGAAAAAGTCATTATTTTCATGAGCTTCGGCCAGCAGTTCGTAGATGAGGGCAGCCTTTTCGTACTCTCCGTCTTGATAATATTGCTGAGCCAATTGAGTATTTGGCGGATTGCCTTGTGCAGCAACACCGGCATAGGTCAAAATGAGCAACGAAAAGATAAATGCACGCATGAGATGGGGCTTTGGAGCGCCTAAAGTAAAAAACAGAGTAGAAGAACTAAACGATTAAAATCGCAAATGTATTGGATCGCTACTTTGCTGACACCTATACCCCGTAGTCAACCTCCACTTCGTCGGTAGTCGGAAAGCATTGACAAGTCAGGACATAACCTGCCTCCACCTCGTCTTCATCCAGGGCGTAGCAGACTTCCATCCGCACGCCGCCCTTAGTCACTTTGGCCATACAAGTAGAGCAGGCGCCTGCCAGACAGGAATACGGGGGCGAGTGCTTGGCTTCCAGTAAGCCATCAAGTATACTTTGACCAGGTTTTAGATTGACTTCTTTTATTTCTCCGTCTAAGGTAGCTTTAAGTAGAGCACCCGATGATGAGCTGGCTGTTGAACCCGATTTTGAACTGGCATCATGGGCCGATACAAAACGCTCATCGTGTATATAGTCGGGGTCAACACCCACACCGATAAGTGCCTGCTCAGAAGTGTCAATCAAACTACCAGGCCCACAGATGTAGTAATTGGCTTCGGTGCCCTGTGGCGGGTGGTTCGATACCCATTCTCTGATTTTCTTACCATCAATTCGCCCTCTAAGACCTTTCCAGTCGGCTTTTTTCTTGTTCCAAAGAGAAGAAAGTCCTTTCGACTTGCGCAGGCGACTTAGCGTATGGGTCACGAAAAGGCGGTCGGGAAATTTTTGCTCCAGCTCATCCAGAGCAGCCTTGAATATGATGCTGTCTTCTGTCTTATTTCCGTAGAGCAGATAAATCTTACTAAGAGGCTCTTCCTCCAAAGCTGTACGCAAAATCGACATCAAGGGCGTGATGCCACTTCCGGCACCAATTAGGTAGATGTCGCGGTTTTGCTCGGGTTTAGGTTCGTACAAAAAGCGCCCTTGCGGAGGCATAACCTCTACCTGACTGCCGGATTTGACCGCGTCAGCTATATGATTGCTGACCAGGCCACCACTGACTCGCTTGACAGTTACGGCCAGCTCATCATCTAGCGGGCTCGAGCTCATGCTATAGGCACGCCTTACGTCTTCCCCATCCAGGATAAACCGGAGGGTTAAATACTGGCCTGCCTGATAGGAGAAGGACTTCCGCAGGTCGGAAGGCAGCTCGAATTTCAGGGTTACCGCGTCTAGTGTTTCAGCCTCTACTCCACTTACGTTCAATGTATGAAAGTCGGTACTACTCATGCTGTCGGGAAAAGAAAATTTAAAGTGCGCAAAAGTAACCCGTATCACAAGATTTGGTTTGCTGGCGATTCAATAGAATCTATTTCGCGTCTTATGCGTTATTTTACACCTGTGGAGATACCGCCAAATCATTGGGATATGTTTGACACGGCTCGTCGCTATGACGAGGTGGGTGATTTGTA
>JBCBVN010000386.1:0-3977 GCA_039817625.1 Bacteroidota bacterium | reverse complement strand
GCGTTCTTCCATATCGGCCAGCTCTATGGCGGGCAGACTTTCCATCCGCTTGGTTTGACCGGCATGATAACCTCTTTCCAGGTCTGCCGTGTCTAACTGGCCACTTCCTGCAAAGATAATCGAGCGCTCCATCACGTTTCGAAGCTGCCTGACATTCCCCGGCCAGCTCTGCTTTTGTAGCCACTTTTTGGCGGAGGTAGTGAGCTCAGGTTTTTCCACATTGTGCAATACAGCCCCTCGGAGCAGGAAGTGCGCTGCCAGTTCGGGAATATCCGACGGCCGCTGTCTGAGTGGAGGCAGGTGCAGGGTGACCAGGTTGATGCGGTACAAGAGGTCTTCTCTAAACTGACCATCGGTGATCATCTCGGGCAGGATGCGCGAGGTAGCACTGATCAGCCTGAAGTCTGCCTTGCGCGTTTTGGATTCTCCAAGGCGGGAGAAGTATCGTTCTTGCAGCACCCTCAGCAACTTGACCTGCCCGCTCAAGGCCAGATCGCCTATCTCATCCAGAAACAAGGTGCTTCCTTCGGCCACTTCAAAATGCCCCTTTCGATCGCGCTTGGCATCAGTGAAAGCACCCGCCTTATGGCCAAACATTTCACTTTCGAACAAGCTTTCCGGAATGCCGCCCAAATTGACGGAAATCATCCCATTCCCTGATCGCTGACTGGCTCCATGTATGGCCTTGGCGATCAATTCTTTTCCCGTACCACTTTCACCGGTTATGAGTACGCTCGCTTCGGTGGGTGCTACGCGCTTGGCCATATCCAGAACTTCGTGAAGCTCTTGCGATTGACCAATAATCTCACTAAAGGAATCCGCGCTGCTGTTGTGGACTCCAGCTGAGTTTTGTCCATACAATTCGAGTACGGAGGCTACAGACTGCAGCAGATGATCGTTTTCCCAGGGCTTGGCTAAAAAATCTCTGGCCCCTCGCTTCATCCCTTCAACCGCTAGCTGAACACTCGCCCAGGCCGTGATAAGGATAATGGGAATTTGAGGATATTCCTCGAGGATGTTTTCCAGCGCAGTTAATCCCGCTTTTCCCGAGGAAGAAATGGAAAAATTCATATCCAACAGGATCAGGTCTACCGGCTGTTTAGCCAGCGTAGCCAGGCCTTGTTCTGGATGGAGGTTGTAGTCGGCAGCGTATCCCGCCCGCCTAAGTAGGAGCTGTAGCGACTTACAGACGATTTGGTCGTCGTCTATGATGAGGATACGCTGCATGCTGGGGACCGTGGTTTTTTAGAGGGGTATTTGATTCGTGGGGCCGCTAAATGCGGATGTGAAATGTTTGGGTTCATCTAGTGAATGAGCGGAAAGATAAAGACGGATTTTGGTTTGACTCGCTCTCAAGTTTGCAAGTTTGCAATATTACAACCCGCCTTTATCTCACCAGACTAATTTTCGTGTAGGACTTCCGCAGGATGGAGACCTGCCGCGCTCCTCGCCGGACCGTATGCACATGCTAATACGACTACACTTATCAGAGCAAAGGCTGCAAAGAGCGCCCAATAAGCATCGACCGGTCTGACCATGTCTTCGGCTAGTCCGAGCAAGGGTACTTGTATGGCAAATGCCCCGGCGACCAACATCGCTAATACCGCGACAAGATATACCTCAAAAGTAATTTGGCGGCTAATTTCTCCACCGGTTGCACCCATTGCTCTACGAACACCAATTTCAGGGCGCCGCTTGCTGATGCTGTAGAATAGTACACCGAATAATCCGAGGGCAATATTGAAAATCAAGAATCCGCCGATGGTAAGGAATACCACCAGCAAAACCCAGGTTTCCAGAGATCTGCGGATCCTGTTCTCGTTCAGGTCGTTGACGACCACATCTTCAGTCTTTAGGAGTTGTGAAATACTATTGATGAGGGCTTCTTCGACAGGAGCTCCGCTACCCGGAGCTACTCTTATGTATAACTCTGACATGTCTACACTGGCTTCGTCGGGGTAGAAAATCGTAACTGGATGCTCTTCCTCAAAGCCATCTCTATATCTGTAGTGATCGATGACACCGATTACGCGCCACTCACCATTGACTTCAAATACACTATCCAATAGCGGCTTATCCCCGAAATAGTCATCGATAAGTTTTTGATTGACAATGGCAGGTCGGTATTTCCCGATGGTATCTGAAGGCTCAAACCATCGGCCCTCTACCAGATTAAAATCAAATACTTCATTGTAGTCGGCGTCTGCCTGTAGTCCGGTGGTCCAGACGTCAAATCCCATTTGGTCAGTACCGTAACTCCACATAGAGCCGGAGAAAGGAACAGACATGCCTCCAAAGGCTACTTCTTCGATTCCGTCTATGGCTTCTAATTCATTTTTGACCCTGACCCGAGTGTCTATCATGGCTGTAGAGTCAATAGATTCCAAAGATCTTCTGACGTTTACGTGCCAGAGGTCGTCGACCTCGTATCCATAAGGAGATAGATAGTTTCTAAAGTTACCAATAGCAAAAGTAGAGATGGCGAAAACAATGAGGAAGCAAAAGAATATCTCTACAAATAATAGGGCATTTTTCTTGCGCTTATTCCAGATTAAGGTGAGCATATGCTTGATCATAGCAATATTATTTTTTAGTGAATGATTAATTCAATGATTGGATTTACTGTCGAAGTCCGTCTGCAATTTGCTGTTTGGAGATTCTCCAGGCGGGCAGTAATCCCGATAATAATCCGAGGAGTAAGCACATTAAAAAACTGTAAAAAAACACGCGTCCGTTGAAGGCCAGAATGGTGTTGGGCATGGCGCCGCTGGAATTAATCAACTTGATGATGAATAGCGAGAGTGCCAGACCGATTAATCCGCCAATAAACGTGACGATAATATTCTCGAAAAGAAATTGACCTAAAATTTGCTGTCTACTGGCTCCGTAGGTTTTGCGCACACTGATCTCAGAGGCGCGCTCCATCATTCTAGTCAGGTTAACATTGATCAAGTTTAGAGTTGGGATAAGGATGAATAAACCCAGGCTGAGCACCAGCATCAGGCGGAAATACTTTTTGTTGGTATCGATTTCGTCCTCTTGAAATAATGACCAGGCATACATTTCCTCTTGGGTGAAAGGAAATACTCTGATGTTGTCATGAACAAATGCGCCAGGATTGGCAGGAGGTGGAATAGGTATCTGTCGGCCTTTGAAGTCGATGGCTTCTTGCATGGCTGTGCGTTGAGCCACACTCGGCGCCAGATATACCGCCGTAAAAGGTCCGCCGTTTCCGGTTTCGCTTAAAAGCACGGGCTCTGTGGTTGTATAGGGTACATAAATGTCTGCATTGATGTAGTGTGAGGAAGTTCTGCCTTTCTCGACTACACCCAGTATTTCGTGTTCTCTGCCACTAATGGGTATCGATTGTCCTATGGCCTCCCGTATGCCCCCGAAATAGTCTTCAGCGGTACTGGAACTGATGACGGCTACAGAGGCTGCTTCCTCGACCTGCTCCAGCCTGAAGGGCTCTCCGGCTAAGAAATTGAAATCGAAAATGTTCCAATATTCCTCATCCGTTAATATTCCTGTGAGCTGAAATTTTTGCCCTTCGTTAAAAACAGTGTAAGCGCGACTAAACAATAAGCTCCGTCTCTCCATGGGATCTACATCGGCTAAATGCTCATCAACAAGTCTAAGACTCATTGAGCCCGAACTAATAGATTTTCCAGATTCTTCAGTAGTAAAATCGGTAGTGTCATAGACCATCTCATCGTTGATCATATTGGAATCTATAGCCCAGGTGGTGTCATAGAAAGGCTTCCACATTTCCATGTGGTCAACGAAGATCATTCGGTCTGCCTTAGACATAGGGGTATTTGCACCCAATTCGCTGTCGTACAAGGCCAGAATGATCATCAATACCATGAGGGTAAAACTGATGCCGAATAGGGTAATGGCCGTATACATTTTATTGCGGCCCAGGACTTTGATGGCTAATTTGAGGTAATTGAGAAGCATGGTAAAAGAATTGATTA
>JBCBVN010000385.1:0-3978 GCA_039817625.1 Bacteroidota bacterium | reverse complement strand
ATCCAGCCAGCGCGGTCATGGCGGGTATGGAAGTCGTCGTCGTCAGGAATGATGATCAGGGAAATATCGATTTAGCCGACTTGACCGAAAAGGCCGACACGCACGCAGATCGACTGGCAGCACTTATGGTCACTTACCCATCGACTTATGGTGTATTTGAGCCCGGCATCAAGAAAATTTGCGAGGTCGTGCACGAGCGAGGTGGCCTTGTCTATATGGATGGTGCCAACATGAACGCACAAGTAGGCCTGACCAGTCCAGGACACTGTGGTGCAGATGTTTGTCACCTCAATTTGCATAAAACTTTTGCCATTCCACATGGAGGTGGTGGCCCTGGTATGGGTCCGATCTGTGTAAATGACAAGCTGGCTCCATATCTGCCCAAGCACCCTCTGATCGAAACTGGAGGAGAAAAAGGTAGTACTGCTGTTGCTGCTGCTCCCTGGGGCAGTGCGAGTATTTTGCTCATCAGCTATGCCTACATCAAAATGTTGGGCAATGAGGGTCTTACTGATTCTAGCCGCTACTCCATTCTGACGGCCAACTATGTAAAAGATCGCTTAAAAGATGCTTACGACATTTTATATGTTGGCGAGCAAGGCCGTTCAGCTCACGAGCTGATCGTGGATCTAAGACCTTTCCGTGATCAACTCACCGCTGAAGATCTGGCTAAGCGACTGATTGATTATGGTTTCCATGCGCCTACGCTGGCCTGGCCGGTCCCAGGGACCGTTATGATCGAGCCAACAGAAAGTGAAGACCAAGCTGAATTGGATCGTTTTTGCGATGCTATGCTGGCCATCAGACAGGAAATACAGCAGATAGCCGATGGAGAGATGGAACGCGAATCTAGTCCTTTGTACAATGCGCCTCATACACAGGCAGAAGTTACGGCCGAGAACTGGACGCACCAGTACACACGTGAGCAAGCAGCATGGCCACTTTCTTACCTGCGTCATGGCCACAAATTCTGGCCATCAACAGGCCGGGTGGACAATGCATTTGGGGACCGCAATTTCTTCTGTACCTGCCCACCAGTAAGTGAGTATGCAGAAGAAGCTGAGGTTGGAGAACTTTCTGTTACCGGTTGATGAAGTAGGTTCTAAGGGCAATTACCGTATTGTTTGCTCCTGATGAAAGAGTACGTGGATATCTTCGGGCAGCCATGATAGCAAAGCTAAGCCGTTTGTGCCAGTCAAAATCTATCCATTCAGATACCAAATTAGAGGCTCGTTCTTGAGTCAAACAATACCAGATTAGGACCAAAAATGTATAAACACATATATTGGGACTGAAAACCCATATTCAGTAAGTACCAATTGATTCAGTCGGTACTTGCCATTACAGTCCCCTTATATGCACTTACCACTCCAATCGATTGCCTATGTCAATAGCTTGACACACGAAGGCAAAGTTGTCGTTTTTGCTACTACCGAAAGCACAGGATCAGACGCTGAAACATTCGGAAAAGTATACTACACTGTTCGCCAGGACGGCTTTGAAGACAATGTCGACCGAACGGCTATGGTCGGCTGGAAGTACTGGACCTTACTCCCTTTTATAGACGAAGGTGAAGACCTTTCTGTAAGAGAGCTGGAGAGGAAAGACAACGACTTGATACGTTCCCATTACCGAGCAGCAGGAAGTTTGGGAGCAGTCGCTCAAGTGCAGGTAGTTTCTCATCGAGAAGCCATTTATGTGTTCCGAATTCATCGGAAGAGCAATCGGGTTTTGGTCGATCGATTCATTTTAAATGGTCTGACCAATGAATTGATGCCTAAGCTGGAAGTGCGGTATAAGCGCAGTCGGCAGAAGCACAAGGCCAATGCCAAGATGAAAATCGTCAATGGCCGGCTGGAGGGTTTAGACTCTTTGGATTTCAGGGATGCCAATGATCTCCCGTTCAGTGAACCAACCAAGGAGTTCCACTTCATGGAAATAACTGATCATAGTCAATTTGCTGTTTGCGTAGTACCGACCACAGACAAAGACGTAGATCGCTGGCATTTCTTTCTACCAAGCGCCAAGGACGGTGTAGGTATAGTAAGGGCTGTATCTGTGCGCAGTAATCGTCACGGCGAGTTTCTGCTGGATGACCAATTGGTTATAGACCCCGCAGAAGACGAAAACGCCGAGACGGTAGTTCGGTCGATTCCCTCTGTAGTAGAACAGCAATTTAAGCTCACTGAGCGACTCGGCCGCGGAATTGCTGCTACCAACTTTCACATCCAAACCGAACAAGCAACCAAAGGCGGGCCACAACTGATCAAGGGAGCTGCCAGATTACTACTGGCATTTAATACTAGCCAGGGCCGGTTGGGCACTTTGAGCTTTGGACTTTCTACGGATGGCCTACTATCGTACATAAACCCACATGCGGATGAGCAAATAGAGCTTAGGCCATCCAAACGTAGGAGCGTCTTTCTCCCTGTTAGACATATGGAGGAAGTTGTCGCTTTGGGAAGGGCTGAGCCCTTGCCCAATGGGAAAGTCTCTGCCGTCAGTCGGGGAGAACACGATAAAACAGTAGTCCATACTAAAGAGGTACATGGCTTGGAGGCAGAAGATCAGGTAGAACTGAATGGTCAGCAGAATTTCAATGGTAAATATGTAGTCCGCAAACTGAGTGACAACAAGTTCAGCTTGGAGCAGAATTGGGAAAATACAGAATTAGGAGACTGGCAACTACTCCCAAAAGATCCTGAAAAAGGGCTGGCTTTTGAAGGACTCATTACCCATATTGAACAAGTGGGAGAGGAAATACACTTCTCAACAGCCCTGGATCACGGACTAGAGGATGAGCTCGATGTACTCATCAAACACCACCAGGCCCTGGCCGGTCAGTTTGAGGTGAGCCCCATAGACGAACACTCATTTGCTATAGCAACGGACTGGCCCCCAGTTCAGGTGATTAACCTCTTTGCAGAAGCCGCCAAAAGAAAAGGCCTGGTTTTTGATGGCGTGCAGGATGCGGTCATGGTCGAAGATGTACTACTTGATCTACCAAGAGAAGATAAGGACTTTGGACACACCTTTTCCTGCTGGGTTAAGCCCAACGGAAATACCATAAATGAAGAGCAACTCCTGCTGACCGAAGGGAGCGGAACGGTTCGCATTTCACTCAGGGCAGGTCATATTCAAGCGGTCGTTCGACTACCATCCGGTATTTATAGCATCAAGGATCCAAGCAGGCTTCCAGCCGATAGTTGGAGCAACATTGCTCTTGTCGTTGAACGCAAGGCTGCTTATGAGCCCCTAGAGCTTCGGCTATATCGCAATGCCGATCTGATACCTGCTGAGACAAAGCGGGTGGAAAATCCCATCATGGCCTTTCCCAATTTCACAGACAAGGGACTACACTTTGGTGGTAACAGCTTTGCGCAATTTGTATACACCCGCAACTATCCTCCACCAGGCCGGGATTTTACTTTTGAATGTTGGATAAAACCCGATACCGTCTCCGGCCATCAGCCCTTATGGCATACCATCATGCCTATTCGGACAGGAAACTTTGGAAACATCGAAATTGAAACCTTCCATGCCATAAGCTTGCTACACGGAGGACGGTTACGTGCCCAGCTGACCCTCATGGATCAGGATGGGCGTCCTACCCTAACTCAAGCAGAATCTGAAGCAGACCTGGGTCGTGACCAATGGGCTCATGTGGCCGTTGTAGGTAAATTCACTCCCCAAGGTAATACCGTGCAATTCATCATCAATGGGAAAGCAGAACTTCCCAATTCCATAGATGATGGTCTTCCTCTGTGGCAGCAATCGTTACAAATTTTGGGTAGATCTACCCCTCAATCTGGGCCTTTTGCCGATAGAATCAGAAACTTCAAAGGAGCGATAGGACAACTTCGCATTTGGTCTTCAGCCTTGGAGGTCAATCGAATTATTCGCTTAGCCAGCGTGCCAGTCACTGAGGGCAATCCATCTCCTGGTGGAAACTTTATTCCATTGAAAGATCGAATGCCT
>JBCBVN010000384.1:0-4015 GCA_039817625.1 Bacteroidota bacterium | reverse complement strand
GTTGTCGCTTTAGGGGTTGGCCTGACTAATGTGGCGATAAAACTATAGAAGGCTAACTTTTACAAAAAAGTCCCGCTAAAATGCAAGGGTAAGAGATCGCTTATCCTTTCAAAGACGTAAACTTGATCACTTTGACCTTGTAGAACCAACTGAATAGGCTGCTGGAATCGATCTTCGTGCTCGACCAGCATCTGGCGGCAGGCTCCACATGGCGGTGCCGGGTCGGCTACTGGGCGAGTCAGGTTTTGGACAGTTATGGCTAGTGTTTTCACGGCTACCCCAGGATGGGCGGAGGCGGCTGCCGCCAGGGTGGCGGGTTCTGCGCAAATACACAACGGATAGGAAGCATTCTCGCAATTGGCTCCGCTCACGATGGCCCCATTGACCAACTGGGCAGCAGCCCCTACCTGAAAACCACTGTAAGGAGCGTAGGCTTTGCTCAAGGCGAGTTTGGCTTCTGTTAGCAACTTGCGCAGGTCGTCTGTAAGCTCATCAGCCGAATCATAAATCGTATAGTTCAGGCTGATTGTCTGGTTTTTCATCGTGACAAGGTAATTAGAGCACTCAACATCAGTCAGTAATCAAAACTTGTTGACTGCTTATTCTACGTCCGTTCAATTCCATGAACGAAGCTAAGTAGACACCCGCTTGAAGCGAGCGGATATCGATAACTGAATTTTGAGCATTGATGTTGTGTCGCAGCACTTCTCGCCCAAAATTGTCATAGAAGGCGACTACTATGTCACTATGAACGGCTGCTGGTAGACTTAGGTGAAGATCACCTTCAATGACGGGATTTGGGAATAGGTGGAAGTTCTCTTCCAATGCGTCCAGATCAGAACTAGAGTTAGTCCCATCTTCTACAATTTCAATTTTGACCAATGAGGCCGTGCCCGCAAAGTAAATATTGGCCTGTTCGCCTATAATGTGGTTAACACCTCCGTCATCCCAAGGATTATTGGCAAATGTACCCTCTGGACCAAGGAGAATAGACCATTCTAAATCACCGGTTTGCCAGTCTAAAGCGTAGTAATAGTAGTTGCAATCGTCAGCTCTCCCTGAGCCATACACCAAATCGGAGCCTGATGAATAGGTCAATACGCCGTTCATATTGATCTCTTCATTTACCCAATCAATGGCCCATGAGTCGTCCTCTACGTCCCAGTGTAATTTCTGAATCCCTTTGACCGTTGGACAATTCTGGCCCAAAAAGCCGTTGAATTGCGCAATAGCAATTTCGTAACCATAGACTGTAGGAGAGTTTTCAATGGATTGAAATAAGTTGCTGAACTGATTAGCCGCCGGTAGTGGGATTAGGCCGGCCAGGCGTGGGTCTTCTCCTGGGATGCCTGCCCAGCCATCTGGGATGGTGTCTCGCCAAAAAGCAACGAGATTATTGTTGGCATGACCGTCTGCTACTACGACTAACTTATCGTTTCCATCACCCCATCCCATTAGGGTTGGTGTGGTACCACTGCCTTCGGCAAAGGAGCCGGTAGGCCCATCGGCAACGAAATCATAAGGCGCTTCCCAACCTATACTCAGCTCCTCGCCATCCCAATCGTAGCGTATCATCCTGCGGGTAGTTACCTGGAAGATCGAGTTATTTTCGTCTATGGGCCAGGCATTGTGGAAGGCAATTTCGCCCGGTTCTAGTGAGAGTTCAAGTGTGTCCAGAAGGACTAAATCGGGGCTTAAAACGCCAACCACTACTTTATTCAGTAGCGATTCCAGGTCGCCGTCGGTAAATACTATTTGCCCGTTGTAATTAATGCCATAATTCTGCACTTTTGTGACAGGTAAGTCTTGAAAGCTGAAAGTGTCTGTGACGATTAGATCAGAGAAAGCATCGCCTGGTGTTTCGTCTTCGATGCGGTATAGGCGGGTGTAGCGGTTGTTCTCAGGATCGTATTTAGGATCGTAAGTGTACCATACTGGCCCGGGAGTTTGCAGAAAGTTCCACCCAAAAGAGGTAATGGGATCGAAATCTATACGGATACTATCGACGGTGACAATTTCGTCACCCAGATCAATCATCTTGAAAAAATGGGTGGAATTGGATTGTGTGAGTACGCGTTCGCCGTCGGGATATTCTTCACTTAGATAAGTCCAGGGCGAAGTGCTGCCCTGAATGCCCGTTTTTGCTACGACCCTAAGACTATCCCCTGACACTGGCCCAGGTAGGCAAGTGCTCGCCTGTCGGTAATTGTTGCGATGGTAAGTGGGCCAGGGTGAATCGGCCAAAAAAGGATTGCTCGGTGGCTCGTCCTCGCAAAAAGGCGTACTCTGAGCATCTATTGATGTCCAGCTGAGCAGCAACATGACAACAAGAGTGAATCTATTGGTCTTCATGCTTTGGGGATTTTGTCTATTAGGGGTTTTAAGAGAATTAGGACTCGTCTGACTCTTCAATTAAGTAGACTTGCGCTGGTTGTTAGTCTGCTTGCGATGGGTGGTAATAGGCTTCGTAATTCAGGCCGATCTTTTTACTTTTCTCTTTATCAAGGTACAGCTTAATCAGCTATCTTTGCACAAAATGAGTTAGGCAGGAAACAGTAGCACACGTGCAAGCTGTTTATATAATTAAAGTCGATTGCCTTTGATGCCCAAATCTAAGTATTGAAGCACCAGATAAATCCGCAAATAGACCATTGCTCCAACCAAATCCTCCTATTCTAAGCAGTTGTGAAAGTGGCGAAATGTTTGGGGAAAGTTTCCGACCTGCGGAAGTCTAAATTAAGTGGCGGATAGGCAAAACCAAAATTTGAAAACGATGAATATTCTCGTTTGCGTCAGTAAAACGCCGGAAACCACGGCAAAAATCAAGTTTACGGACGACAACACTAGCTTTGATTCAGCAGGGGTACAGTACATTCTCAACCCCTACGATGAGTGGTACGCACTGGTGCGTGCATTGGAATTGAAAGAAGCTCAAGGTGGCAGCGTAACGGTCTTAAACGTTGGACCAGCAACTAACGATCCGGTTATTAGAAAAGCACTGGCTATCGGTGCAGACAAAGCTGTTCGTATAGATGCAGACCCACAAAGTAGTCTCTATGTCGCTAAGCAAATCGCAGAGTTTGCTAAGGACAAGGAGTTTGATCTGGTCTTCTTCGGCAAGGAAACCATCGACTACAATGGAAGTGAAGTTGGTGCCATGGTTGCTGAGTATCTTGGACATCCCTTTTTGAGCTACGTCAGTCACATGGACATGAATGGCAATACAGCCACCGCTACACGAGACATTGAGGGTGGGGTAGAGGTTGTTGAACTCGATACGCCCTTTGTACTGAGTGCAGCTAAAGGACTGGCTGAGCAGCGCATTCCCAACATGATGGGTATCATGCAAAGCAAACGTAAGCCACTGACCGTAGAACCTGCCGTTGGATTCGACGATCCTACTGAAATCGTGAGTTACGCCAAGCCTCCCGAAAAATCTGATGTGGTACTTGTCGATGCAGACAACATGGACGAACTGGTCCGCTTGCTTCACGAAGAAGCCAAAGTCATCTAAATAAGAATCATGCGCTGATGCCGTCACTAGGCGTTGGCACAATAAAATCAAATATTCATGGTACTCGCATTTGCCGAAACTGCCGCAGGAAAATTTAAGAAATCCGCCTTCGAAGCGGTCACCTACGCCTATCATACCGCTCAGGCTATGGGTGTTGAATGTGCAGCCCTGGTCCTGGGTGCTGCTGACAACGCTGCCCAATTGGGCAAGTATGGAGCAAGCAAGGTATTGCACGCAGATGGTGACGCGCTCGCAAATTTTGACGCCCAGGTCTACACGGCTGCTATAGCTGGTGCCGCTCAGCAGGCTGGTGCGTCGGTTGTTGTACTGAGCCACTCTAGCACAGGTAAAAGCCTATTGGGCCGCCTGGCTGCCAGATTAGAAGCAGGGTCCGTTCCCGGAGCAAATACCATTCCAGAGGTTAATGGTAGCTTCAAGGTTGGCAAGCCCGTATTTTCAGGTAAGGCTTTCGCTACTGTAGAAATCAAAACTGAGCATAAG
>JBCBVN010000383.1:0-4026 GCA_039817625.1 Bacteroidota bacterium | reverse complement strand
AGAATGTAGACGAAGTCGGAGATCTTCCCACTGCCTGCAGTAGCCCATTTATGATCAGCGTAACCAATATGAATCACTTCGACGAAAAAGTGACAGGCGCAGGCTATGGCAAAACAACCATTGATCTTGGCGCATTTGGAGCTGGTACATGGACGACAGCTCTGGGTGGAGGATTTGGAGGATTTGGAGGTACGAGTGGTGCCACGCCTCATGTAGCCGGAGCCATAGCGTTGATGTATTCGCTGGAATGTGCAGACTTTATGGATATAGTCACTTCTGATCCCGCCGCCGCCGCGCTGCTTGTTCGAACGGCTGTATTGGCCGGAGTGGACGAGAACGTCTCCTTGATGAATATAACAACTACAGAGGGACGCCTGAATGTCAACAACTCCATAGAGATACTGCTACAACAATGCGGAGGTTGCCTGCCCCCATTTACACCAGAAGTTGTTGCCGATCTTGACACCGAAGCAACCATTAGCTGGACTAGCTTTGATGAAGTTCTGGGGATAAACCTGAGATGGCGCGAGCAGGGGCAATCAGAATGGACAATGATTGAAGATGCCATGTCACCGCTTACATTAACCGGATTGACTGGCTGCACCACCTATGAATATCAGCTGCAAGCAAGCTGTGATACCGTATCATCAGAGTACGGTCTGACGAGGTCATTCACCACAGAAGGTTGCTGTAACAATCCCGAAGATATTGCCATCATGGTGAGTAGTCAGGAGCCCATGGCTGTATTGTTTTGGAGTGCTGTTTTTGGTGCCCAGTCTTATGAAATCCAACTCCTGAATGCTACAGCAGAAGGGGAGTGGGAGACATTTACGACGACTCAAACCAGCTTTATGTTTGATGATCTGGATGAGTGTACCGAATATCAATATCGATTTCGGTTAATTTGTCCAGACGGAGCCAATATATATACTGAGCCCATTACCTTCTTTACAAGGGGATGCGGGGCTTGTACGGATCTCGATTATTGTGAAATTGGGGAACTAGAAACCGCAGAAGAGTATATCAGTGAAGTTCAAATCGGTGGCACCTTCCTGCAGTCTTCAGAAGGGGGAGAAGGCGGTTATGAAGATTTCACCTTCTCTGGTCCGGATTTAGAATTAAATGTCCTCACAGATTATCCGATCCGTCTAACACCAGGTTTCCCTGATCAGACTTTTCCTGAAGGCTGGGGTATCTTTATAGATCTGAATCAGGATGGAGACTTCACTGCTGATGAGCGATTATACGTCAGTCCATCTTTCAGCGCGAATCCGGTGGAAGGTGTCATCAACGTACCCGATGAAGCTTTACGTGGCCTGACCCGGATGCGCGTCATCATGCTATGGAACAACTTTCCAGTGGTAGGGTGCGGAGATATAGGCCAGGATTTTGGAGAAGTTGAAGATTACTGTGTAACCATTTCAGATCGTATTCCAGAGCCAATAGAAGGTCCTGCATATACAGATCCGACCATTCTATCGCCCGGAGGGCAGGACATATCCACCTTCCCGCTACAAACATCGGAAAATGAAGCTTCCAGAGCTCGATTTGGTCAGTCGCACCTGAGGTTGACCGGTCTGGAAGAGTGGTCTATTTCGCCCAATCCGAGTCAGGGCAATTTGCAGCTCAGCTATATTTTTGAACAAGAGCCTGCTGATCTGGCTCTGCGCATCACAGACCTCAGTGGTCGGATGATTTACGAGCAATTCCTAGATAAACAGGCATCTTCCAGGGTTTCCTTGGATTTAAGTCATTTACCTGCTGGCGTATACCTGGTGCAGCTCAAATCAGGAGATGTACCCACACAGCCGGTGAGATGGGTAAAGAGATAAGAAGGGTAGGGGGAGAGTCATTTTGTAAACTCCCCCCCACCATACTATCTTCCCTCCATGACAAGAATCAAGATCGCAGATCTACCAACTGACGCACCAGATCACCTGGAAAAAGACGAAGCCCAGGAAATTAGTAAAGACCGGGCCAAAGACATTGCAGATTTGCATCAGCAAATGGTCGCCGAAGGCAAGAATAGTCTGTTGGTTATCCTGCAGGGTATGGATGCAAGCGGAAAAGACGGCGCTATGCGCAACGTATTTGGCGAATGCGCTCCCTTTGGTGTCCGTACGGTCGGATGGAAGAAACCTACGGAACTAGAGTTTAGGCACGACTTTTTGTGGCGTATCCACAAGGAAGTGCCAGCCAAGGGAGAACTGGTCATTTTTAATCGATCACAGTACGAAGATATCCTAATTCAGCGGGTACATGGCTGGATAGATGAGGACCGAGTTAAGATGCGAATGGAGGCCATCAATGCCTTTGAAAAGCTATTGATTGAGGACAATAACACGACCATCCTAAAATTTTTTCTGAATATCAGCCACGAGCAACAAGAAGAAGAACTCAATGAGCGTCTACAGGAGCCCGACAAATATTACAAGCACAATCCAGGAGACTGGAAAGAGCGTGAGCACTGGGATGCATATATGAAAGCATACGAAGATGTGCTGAACTGGAGTGATGTTCCGTGGCATGTCATTCCAGTCGACCAGCGCTGGTATCGCGATTATTTAATGACAGATATCGTGCTCAAGGCATTAAAAGATATGGACATGAAGTGGCCCGAATTAGCTACAGAATAGGGGGCAGGTACTCGATTTTCTTAAAAAGGATTATTGCGGCAACATTTCCAATAAAATCTGAGCATCGTCGGCAAACTCATCGTCTGGATATTTTTCCAGGAATAAGTCGTAATACTCCCTCGCTTTCTCCGAATCGTTAAAATTTTCATCATAGGTGAACGCGATCATAAATGTTGCATCCGCAGCCCGGTCACCGTCTGGAAACTCCTGAAGGATGTGCTGATATAATTCAAGTGCCAGGTTGTTATCTTGAATACCCTGTGCGACTTCACCTGCCTTGAACAACCACTCCGAGGCTTCATCATTTTCAGGACTCGCCTGGCTAAATGATTTTGCTTCTTCGATAAATGCTCGACTTCGTTCTGGATGCAGCAAGCCAGTCTCCTCGTCAGTCAGTTCCTGATATGAGTTACTCAATTCATCTACGCTCGGACCAGACGGCTGATTGCAAGCTGCAAATAACAAAAGAAGAAAAATAAATATTGAGTTTCGCATTTTACTGAATCGATTTAAATAAGTATTCAATGAGTGTATTGGGGTCTCCGGTACGTTTCAATTCAATAGATCGGTCGAGTAAAGCGACCAAAAAGCTTTCGTCTGGAAAACTCTTAAGATATTTTTCGGAAAAATAATATCTAATATCTCCCATCGACTGGCACAATAATAGAATATATTCTTCTGATACCGGATCAAAAATTACACAAACACATTGTCCTTGCTTGGTAGGCCTGTTGCCCAACAATAAAATATAAGGCTGCTCCAGGAAGCTGTCTGGCCAGGCATGATATAACCGGGCCTCGAATAAAGGATAAATGAGCGTTTCTGCCTGTTCAATCTTATTGTCAATAGCCGCTTTTAATCGCTCGAGTGACTGTATTTGCCTTTCAGCAGGTCCCATATCACGCTCAAAACCTTGGAGTGGAAGCCATTCTCCCGACTTTACATCAAAGTAGTCGGTTTCTCCAATCCTCATTTTGTAATCAAAACGTTTGTATCCAGGAACAATGTAACCAGGATAATAATAATCAAACCCTTGCTCCAGGCAATACGCTATTTCCAATAACATACTGTAATAGCCAAGGCTAAAACGTTCAAATTCAGGCTCGTATATACCCAGAATAGAAGCCGCAGACTTATCTCCAAGATCAAAATAGCTGGCTGCAACCAGGCTATTATTATTCTTGTCGCGAATACTTACTTCGTAGGTATTGAAGATACTTTCTTCATCGTAGTCTTCCAGGTTGTCGCGTAGGCTAGGGGAGAGGCGCCCATTGAAATCTTTGGCGTAGCGATTATAGAGTAGCTCCTTTTCCAGCGTGAATTTCCGAGCACCCACTTTATGGTTAAATTGTTTGGCGTTCTTCCGCATCAACTTGCGTTGACTTTTTGA
>JBCBVN010000382.1:0-4027 GCA_039817625.1 Bacteroidota bacterium | reverse complement strand
CAAAAAGATCCGCAATACCTTCTTTATGATGAGCTGAAGGAATGTGTATCGGATGAACAGATTCATAATCTGATTTCAGTCCAAAGTCCAGTTGTCCAGTATTATTCCATACTGATATTTATGGCTAGAAGGCCAAATCAGGCAATGCAATTTATTTTCGATAATGAGCAGATTCTCAAGACCAAGAGTGTAACCAACTTCTGGAACTACTGCCAGGGGTCTTTGAATCAAAGACTCATCGACGCCTTACACTTTAGAATCTATGATATGATTCTAGAGGAAGAAATAGACTTGTCGGCCAGAAATTTAGTTCGGTTTCTACAGTTGAGAGAGCGCCGCCTCGGGGAGGCGTCAGAAGAAAGGCGAATCAATGGAGACCGCAGATTCTAAGATTAATGCGCCTCCAACCAATTTTTACCCTTATCAGTGCTGACCACGATCGGTACTTCTAGATCAGGAATAGCGGTACGCATCAGTTCTTCGATGATGGGAACTACCTGATCTACTTCGTCTTTTGGTGCGTCGAAGACCAATTCATCATGTACCTGAAGGATCATTTTGGTTTTGAAGTCACCATCGGTCAGCGCCTGGTCGATCTTGATCATAGCGACTTTGATCATGTCGGCGGCGGTGCCTTGTATGGGCGTATTCATGGCCATGCGCTCGGCATTGGATCGAGCCAGGCTGCTCTTGCTGTTGATGTCGCGCAGGTAGCGCTTGCGGCCAAGCAGGGTACTGGCATAGCCTTCTTCGCGGGCATCGGCCACACTGCCTTTCATAAAGTCTTGCAGGCCTGGGAAGCGCTCGTAATAAGTCTTGATCAGGTTGCCGGCCTCTGCACGTGGAATGTTGAGCTCTTGCATCAAGCGCTGGGCGCCGGCTCCGTACAGAATGGCGAAGTTGATGGTTTTCGCCTGATAGCGCTGCTGGCGAGTGACGTCGTCGTAATCCACATCGAAGATCAGAGCAGCGGTAGCACGGTGAATGTCTCTACCCTCCTGAAAAGCCGATAGCATGCCTTTATCCTTACTCAACTCGGCTACGAGGCGTAGCTCGATTTGGCTGTAGTCGCTGGCCAGCAACAGGTGATTACCATCACGAGGTACGAAGGCTTTTCGTACTTCTGCACCCTCTGGCGTGCGGATCGGGATATTCTGTAAGTTGGGGTTGTTGCTACTCAGCCTGCCGGTGGCAGCAATCGTCTGATTGAAAGAAGAGTGCACACGCCCGGTCAGCGGGTTTACCAGCTCGGGTAGCGCGTCTACATAGGTACTTAGCAGTTTGGATAAGCTGCGTACCCGCAAGATCTTAGATACGATCGGATGGTCCTGGGCCAGATCCGTGAGGGTAGCTTCATCGGTGCGGTATTGCCCCGTCTTGGTCTTTGACCCTTTATATGGGATCTCGAGATGATCGAAAAGGACTTCGCCGATCTGCTTCGGGCTGCCGAGGTTAAATTCCCGACCTGCGGCAGTATAAATCTCAGAAACGGCCTCGTCGAGTTGTGCTTTCAGGCCTTGGCTGTAATTGCGCAGAAAACCAGAGTCGAGGTTTACTCCAGCCATTTCGAGCCGAGCCAGTACGGGAATTAGCGGGGCTTCTACCTCATTGTAGAGTTGCATGAGTCCTTCTTCCTCGATTTCTGGCTCGAGATATTTGAGCAGTTGCAGGGTAATGTCGGCGTCTTCGGCAGCGTAGTCAACCACCTTTTCGACCGGCACATCGCGCATGCTGAGTTGTTTTTTGCCCTTGCCGATCAGAGTCTCTATCGAGATTGGCTTGTACTTGAGGTAGGTCTCTGACAGGTAGTTCATGTTGTGTCGCAGCTCAGGATGAAGCAGATAGTGCATAACCATGGTGTCGCGCAGCGGGCCACGTACTTCGACCCCATAGCGCGCCAGCATGATGAAATCGTACTTGATGTTCTGACCGATTTTGCCGATGCTTTCGTCGGTAAGGACAGGCGCAAATTCTGCGACAAGTGCACGGGCTGCTGCTTCGTCTTCGGGTACAGGAACGTAGTAAGCCTTGTGTGGCTCATAGGCAAAGGACATGCCGACTAACTCAGCCTGAGTTGCGTCTATGCCGGTGGTTTCTGTATCGAAGGCAAACTGGAGCTGCTTACTCAGCGACTCAATCAGTTTTGCGCGATCTTCCGGAGTATCTACCAGCTGATATTCGTGCTCAGTGGTGGTGATATCCTGGTCGGCTACCGAGTGAGCGGTTAGGTTTTTTGAGCCCCGGTAGCTACTGGGGCGGGTCGGTGACTTAGTCCCGGCTCCGGGAGAAGCGAACAGGTCGCCTTGTTGGCCAGCTAAGGGTTTTTCATTTTCCTGTCCCAGGATTTCTTTTGCTAATGACCGGAACTCCAGCTCTTTGAAAATCTCGCTCAGATATTCGCGATCAAAGCTTTCCAGCTGGTAGTTGTCCGGGTCAAATTTGATCGGGACTTCGATGTCGATGGTAGCCAGCTTCTTGCTCAACAGTGCCTGGTCGCGGAATTCGCGCAGTCGCTCCTGGTTTTTGCCCTTTATCTCTTCGGTATTGTCGAGGAGTTCTTCCAGGCTACCGAATTGGTTCAAGAACTTGGCAGCGGTCTTCGGCCCTATGCCGGGTACCCCGGGGATGTTGTCGACCTTATCGCCCATAAGCCCCAGCATATCGATCAGCTGTTCGGGAAACTGAATGTCCCACTTCTTCTTGATTTCCTCTACACCTAAAATGTCTATCCCATTTCCCATACGGCTGGGCTTATACATATAGATTCCGTCCTCTACCAGCTGACCATAGTCCTTATCTGGAGTAACCATATACACGGTGTAGCCGTCTCGGCGAGCTTGTTTGGCTAGGGTACCGATCACGTCATCAGCTTCGTAGTTGTCGATGATGATAACAGGAATGCGAAAGGCATCGAGAATCTGATGTATATAAGGGAAAGCCAGGGAAATATCTTCAGGCTGCTCTTCTCTATTGGCTTTGTAATCGGGGGCTATCTCGTGCCGAAAAGTCGGGCCAGCGGGATCGAATACACACGCCAAATGGGTAGGCTTCTGGTTTTTCATCAGGTCCCAAAGGGTACGCGTAAAGCCGGTCATGGCCGAAGTGTTGACCCCTTTTGAATTGATCAATGGCCGATTGATAAAAGCAAAGTGCGCTCGGTAAACCAAAGCGTGACCATCGAGTAAAAAGAGGCGTTTGTCGGACATGGTTGGATATAAATTTCAATAAGGCAGTCGGTCGCAATACGCGACTGACCGCCTTATTAAAATCAAAGGTAAAGCCTTCTGTTTATTCAATAGTCGGGCCACTGCCTGGCCACACTATTTATGGCATTATTTAGAACTTGCCGTTTTCATTTTTCCACTGGTCTTGAGGAGGAATATTCTGGATTACATCCCAGTGTTCTACGATGAGGCCGTCTTCTAACCGGAAGAGGTCATAAAAGGCGACATCTTCGCCCTGTCCAAAAACGCCCTCACTTATCGCCAGCACGAAATTTCCTTCACCCAGCACTTGGTGTACGGTCTTGTATTCCATCACCAGTCCGTTGGCGGCCATCGCTTCCATGGCGGCGCCAAATCCATCTAGGCCGTCAGCTACTTGCGAGTTGTGTTGGAGGTATTTGGCGGGGTTGATGTAAGAGGCCACTTTGTCGAATTGTCCACCGAGTAATACATCGTCAATGAATCCTTGCACAACCGCTTTATTGGCTGCGGTCTTGTCGAGATCAGTGACTGTTGTCTCTCCGTCTAACTGTGTACGACCACTGGAATTTGGCGGAGTGATTTCTGCGAGGTTGTCCCAGTGTTCTACGATGAGACCATCTTCAAAACGGAATACATCAAAGCCTACTTTTGGACCAAAGAAGTCATACTCGGTATGGGTCACGACATAGTCTCCATCTTCAAAAGAGCGCACGACATTGGCTGAAAAGCCCTGCGGTGGGGCGGCTTGCATGACGGCTCCAAAACCGGCTAAGCCGTCGGCCACATCGAGATTGTGCTGAATGTACTTTTCGGGATTTATG
>JBCBVN010000381.1:0-4041 GCA_039817625.1 Bacteroidota bacterium | reverse complement strand
AAAGTTTCGATCCTCGTGCGACTGCTAGTAGCAGGAGTAACGGGATGATATTATTTCCCCGAAAGTCTCAATCCGAATACGAATGCTAGCAGCAGGAGTAACGGGAGATGAATGACTACAAATCACGCAATATATCTTCCCGGCGTTTGCTGAGCTGTAGTGCATCTGTCAGGGTCATCGACATCAGATCTTCCAGGTCTCCATATGCCTGATAGTAGTCTTGCTGGCTTCTTCTAATGACCTCCCAGGCCTCTTCGTATCCAAAAACGTGGGTAATCTCACACTTTTTCTCCTCGCCCGGAAGCTGCTTGTAGGTCAGGAAGTAGTGCTGCAACCTATTGAGCATGGCCTTAGGCAGATGGCTCACATCTGTCCATCCGTCATAGACTTCGTCGTTTTCGAGTACAGCTATGATTTTATCATCAGCTTCGCCTCCATCCAACATGCGGAAGCCTCCGATAGGCCTCGCTTGTACAATGATGTTTCCGTGTGTAACCTCCCGCTCTGTCAGCACGCAAATATCCAGGGGGTCATCGTCACCTACTATATCCGTTCTTCCAGTTTTTTCCATGCAGTATTCAGCGACAGATTCCCGGCAAAGGGTTTGGGGTACAAAACCATAGAGCGCAGGTACGATATTGGAGAATTTTTGTGGGCGATCAATTTTTAGGTACCCCGTCTTTTTATCTACTTCATATTTGACCGTATCTGAAGGAATAACTTCAATAAAAGTCGTCACCACTTCAGGTGCCCTGTCGCCTATATCCACTCCGTGCCAGGGGTGAGACTTGTACCTGAGTCCAATCAGCTTCCAAAGCTTATCGTAAGATTCTTTTCCCATCTGAGCTTTACTAATACCCAAATGTAGCGATTAGGTGATAGACTTGATGTTAGCCTAATAGTCTGAGGTCAAACTCGAAACGGGGGAGTACATATTCTCCGCTGACTTTCTGTTGAAAATCAGCAACAACATCTACACTACCGTTTTGGCAATAAATCCACAGCTTCTCATTTTTCACATCTACCAGCCATGCTCCGACCTGCGGAAGTCCTTATATTAGAGGCCTAACGTTCACCTATGCGCCTATCGATTTTAATTATCTGTTTTTTGCCTGGCTTTTCAGTCTTCGGACAAGTCAATGAGTCTGGAACTGAAGGCGTAGAGCCATTTGTTTTCAACGCCAGGGATGATCGCTTAGTCGACTGGCAGTCGGATCATTATGTGCTATTAAGTCCAAATGCACCGGTGCCGCCGGATTATGACCACGATGATTATCATTGGTACGGTATATATGATGACGGTGGCGTGATCAGTGTCTGGCCCGTAGACTTTGTGTATAGATATTTGGATCGAGGCGCCCTTTCTGGTCGATATGTTTTTGTCGAATTCGGAGACCAACCCCGCTTTTTTATAGGAACGGCGGAACCATTTCCCGATTATCCCCCTAGAAGAAGGCGGCAAACTTCTCCTATGCGGAGAGCAGAAAGGCTTAAGTATAGACATGGGCCAAATGCTTATTCCAGAGGGAGTGATCGGGTACTTAATACTACCCTTTTTATGGAAAAGATTGAGCTATCTGCCGATATAGACTCAGACGGGATAAAAGACCGAATCACTTCCTATTTGACCCAACGAACAAGCTGCGACCGCGTATATGTCTTGTGGCTCAGTAGCGAAGCCGATCACAATCAGGTTTTCAATGGTGTGAGTTATTTTATAGAACTCTCAGATTGTCAATAGGCATGATGTGGAATAACCGCTTTATTATTTTCTTTGTCAGAATAGAAAAAATCCATCTAATGAAAACTATCCAACTATTGCTGATTGCGGCTCTACTGATGCCGCTGGCTTCTTGTTCCAAAAAAACGGCCGGTGCTGCGGCAGCCGACGGCGAAGGCGAACGCGACTACAAGGAGATGGCCCGAAACTTTGTACGCAACCCCGATGGTCTGCGCAATCTGGTTGAAGAAAACGAAGACAATCAGCGGCGAATCCGAGATATGGAGGGTCGACTGAGTACTTCTCGCCAAACGGAGACCAGCGCGACCAACGATCTAAGACAGGCACAATCTCAGATTGCCGATCTCCAGGCCCAGCTCGCAAGTGCAGAAAGCCGAGCCACAACCGCAGAGTCTGCGCTGAGCGAACAGCAGCAGCAAGATGAGCTGGACACCGATCAGCAAATAGTAGACGGCATCATATTTCAGGTGCAGTTGGGGGCTTTTGCTCAGGCTGACAATCAGGTTGAATCAGATCTAGCTACAGGCGATGGGTTGGAACTTCAGGATCAGAATGGTTTGCAGAAGGTCGTTGTCAGCCAATTTCGCTCTTATGCCAGCGCCAGACAGCTCAGGGATAGGCTACGCCAGATGGGCGTTCGAGATGCTTTTGTTGTAGCCAAGCAAGATGGCGTTCGCATTCCGGTGCCCGAAGCCCTGGAATTGACCGGGCAGAATTGAATAAGCAAAGCCGCTTTTCGAGGTCTCGAAAAGCGGCTCTTAATTTACAGCTGACTACAAAAGCTAGTCATCGTCGTCGTCATCCTCATCATCATCGTCTTCGTCATCATCCTCATCGTCCTCATCCTCATCATCATCGTCTTCGTCGTCATCCTCATCGTCCTCATCCATTTCTATGCAGTAGATGGAACCATCCTCATTAAAGACAATATCTAAATCATCGTCTCCGTCTTCCAATTCAAGAGCATAAGAGGTACTACCATCAGCCCAAGTCCAACGGTCAATATCATCATCTTCAATTTCATAGTCAGGATAATCTGAAGCAATAACATCCAGAACTGTAGACGGTAAATCATCTGCACTCACTTCCTCAGCCGTAAATAAAAAGTTCCAGTCAAGATCAAAGTATAGATAAAGATCCGTACCAGGACCGTCCTCCAACTCAACTTCGTACACATTAAAATTGTCACAGATATCTTCTGTATCTGCTTCAATACTCATGTAGCCCGGATAGTTGCTTTCAATCAAAGTCAGTACTTCCTCCGGAATATTGACATCTTCATCATCGTCGTCGTGGTCTCCATCATCATCTCCATCGTCGTCGCTGTCATCATCGTCGTCTTCATCGGAATCTATACAGTAGATGCTTCCATCAGCATTCAAAACCAGTTCGAGATCATCGTCCGTGGACTCGATTCCAACCTCATAGCGAATACTGCCATCAGCCCACTCCTGAAGCTCGATATCGTCCTCTTCGATTTCGTAATCGGGATAGGTTGCGGCGATAGCATCCAGCACCTCCGCAGGCAGATCAGCCAAGACGACATCTATGGCAGAGAAAAGAAAGTTACCATCGGGATCGAAATATAGATCAACATCAGGACCCGGTCCGTCTTCCAATTCAACCTCAATGGCTGGCTGATCATCGCAGAAGTCTTCCAAACCATGATCAGTTTGATCAAACCCTGGATAGTTGTCATCGATGAACATCTGAACAGATGCCGGCAAATCAAAGTCGGGGGTAAACGGACCATCATTTTCACCCTCGGGCAAACAAGACGGTAAAACTAAAATGGTGAGAATACTTAGGCATATTGCCCACTTGGTTTTTAAGGGAGTATACATGATTAAAGGATTTATATAGGTAGCCCAGGCCTAAGCTTGGAAATCAAGCCAGCTTGAGACTACTAGTGAAAGGGAAAGTTGATTTGTTGTTAGTGCTCCAGAATCAGAAGTTGTCGACTTACAATGCCTTCGTTCATCCAGAGACGTATCCAGTAATAGCCGGGTGGCAGTTCAGGCAGAGATAATCGAAAAGACTGCCTAGCTACCGGAATATCCAAATGATGCCTTCGGCCATAAGCATCCGTAAGGTCTATAGCCTCTATAGGCTGATCACTTTCTATACCTAGCATGCCCTGAGTCGGATTAGGGAATATTTGGACTTCCGCAGGTCGGATTCTCTGCGTGCTGAGTATGGTTCTGTCGGATACCACCACAATTTTGATCGTATCTGGTTTTACCGGCCTTGACCTCAGATCGGAATTGATCATAAGAACGCTATCTATCGAAAGCTCGAAG
>JBCBVN010000380.1:0-4048 GCA_039817625.1 Bacteroidota bacterium | reverse complement strand
TTCTCAGGATATCCCGCTACAAATACGAAGAACTGCCCCCTTAAATCTTCCATTCGCTTCAGGAGCGTCTGAATGGCCTCATCACCAAAATCGCCTCTTGGTCCTGTGCTTGCTGCTGTCAGACTATATGCTTCATCAATGAATAGGACTCCACCTTTAGCCTTTTCTATCTGTTCAGCGGTTTTTGCTGCTGTCTGCCCTACATAACCCGCCACGAGACCTTGCCTATCCGTTTCTACCAGGTGGCCTCTTTCCAGAATGCCTAAAGCTTTATACAACTTAGCCATGATCCTGGCTACCGTGGTTTTTCCCGTACCTGGGTTGCCGATTAAGACCGTATGCAGGTTAAAGGCGTGAAGCACATCTCTATTCTCTCGGCGGTAATACTTAACCAAGCTGACCAGTTCATGAATTTGTTTCTTGATGGCATGCATACCGATCATGGCATCTAACTCGCCAAGGGCTTCCTGCAATAATTCATGATCGATGGGAATAGCAGGACTATCACCCACTGTCTTGAGATCGATCCGGCTAATATCCTCAGCAGTTATAGTCTTCAAGCGGTCTTCGGATAGATCCTTCTTATCCAAAGTATTCATAATCCGAAGTCCGAGCTGAATTTTGGCTTTTTCAATCAAATCATGAACGTAACGTGCATTTCCGAAGGTGCGATCGCGTTCACGATATGCTTTTACGATGATGTGCTCGAGTATTTTTTTGGCCTGATCAGACAAGGTCACTTCCTGGCGTTCACAGGCATACCCAGCAATAACATTTAGCTCCTGAGGAAGAAAATCGGGGAAGGTATACTGGTGCTTGAAACGAGAGTTAAGCCCTGGATTACTCTCCAAAAATCTGTCCATTTCATCAGGGTATCCAGCTACAACAACAGCTAAATCTCCTTCGCCATTGGACATTTCTTTTACAAGTATTTCTATGACCTCTCTACCGAAGTCTTTCCCATCATCGTTTGCCCTGGCCAAAGCATAGGCCTCGTCTATAAATAGGACACCTCCCCTTGCCCGATCGATGACCTCACGAGTTTTGGGAGCAGTCTGCCCGATATATTCTCCAACCAGATCAACTCGGTCTGCTGTTACCACATGGCCACTGCTCAACAAGCCCATCTTCTTGTACAACTGCCCCATCATTGTGGCAACAGTAGTTTTCCCTGTACCGGGATTGCCTCTGAAAACAGCGTGTACGTTTATAGGCTCAGCTTCTTGAAAGCCCCGATCGCGTCGCAATTGCAAAAACTGTAAGTACACCGCGTGTTCGCGAACTTGCCGCTTTATGGCATTCAGGCCAATCAGAGATTCCAGCCTGGCCATAATATCTTCGAAGGAAGTCTGGTCTTCTACCTCCGGGGCCATCACTTTGGCCTGTTCTCTTCCCGGCAACCAAACCGCAGGATGACCCGAAATCGTATCATCGCCTACTTCAATCGGCACCGTCACCAGTAGTTGATCCATAAATACAACGCTGGCCACATATCGGTCTTCACGCCAAAGCGTGGGCGCAGCGGCACCCCACCCTGCAGTTATGTGAATGGTGTCATGACCTTTGGGAACTTCCAATAGTCTGATGACCTGACCTTTTAATTCTCTGGCTTCATTGTGAAACCTGGTGGCCAACTCCAGATGCCAGTTTTGATGAGGCTGCAGATTTCGAAACTGCAACTCGATATAGATGTAGCGACTCTCCTTCCTTGAAAAGGCTCTCAGATATTCCCGATCATCCTTTGCTACATCGTCGTAAGGTCCTTCATACAAGCGAACGGAATTGAGTTCTAAGAACTCATCCAGCGGTTCTCCGAATTCATCTTCGGCAGTAGGCTCGATTATGTAAAAATGCTTGTATGCGATGCGTTCTCCACCAATGTATACTTCCCAGAGGTAGGTGCCGCGCTTCCAGAATGTTCCGGGCTTTTGGTTGCCCCAGCCCTCTCGCAGAAAGACAACAGGCTCATACCTACTGACCTCCTTGTCTATAGTCAGGTGGCAGACTTCGTTGCGCTGTCTCCCCTGGACCTGGAAGCACTTAAGCTCAACATGAAGCGACCAATCAGCTCGATCAAACTCCTTATTTATAAGCGATAGTTCGGCGTACACGTATGTCGTACTCCGCCTATCAAATACCTGACGATACTTCTTGACATTTTCCCATAGTGACTCCGTAGAGCTATATACTTTAAGCTCTTTTACCTTGTAGGGAACAACCTCTATCGACCTGTCTTCACTTTGTTGCATTTGCCTGGTTAGCAGCTATTTATCCTTAAAGATAGTTGAAGATGCTTAAAAAGTAGCAGCTGGCCTAACTTCTGGCATAAAAAAAGAGGCACACCGCGATGCTTTGCAACCGGTGCGCCCCAAAACCACCTATCTAAACTTAAATCTTTGCGAGGTCTATGGCTAGCCAAAAGGCCTCTTTCAGCTTCATCAGATATGATATCCTGCTGAATAATGATGGACTAACTCCTTTTCGCCGATTTGGTTTTAACGAAAGCAAAAAAAATTTATCAAACAGCAACTTTACGTCGTAAGTAAATTGTTAAGCACATATTAAATCTGGTTTCCTGACATGTTTATGAGACATAATAAAGGTGAAACTGCTTAACAAGCACTGTATATTTGGCAAACCCGATAGAATAAGATGGAAAAGCAACTTACAGACATGAAATGGCGCTTCTTCGATGGTCGTCGTATCGAAAGCCCAATTAAGGATGCGGTAGCCGAGGCTATCGAGAGAGAACAAGGTGACGGACACCGACTGAAAGTATGTATTGGTACAGACTCACAAGTTCATGGTGCAAATGTTGAGTTCGCCACCGTCATCGTTTTCTTACGGGAAAAGAAGGGTGGCTTCATGTATATCGCTAACTACAAGGAGAAAAAAAACATGAGCCTCCGCGAACGAATGATATTAGAAGTGGCCAGGTCTGTTGAAATTGCTTACCATCTCTGCGATCTGCTAGATGAATATGGCGTAGAGCTAGAAGTCCATGCCGACATTAATACCGATCCCCACTTCGAATCGAATGTAGCGCTAAAAGAGGCCATGGGGTACATTCTGGGCATGGGGTTTGTATTCAAAGCCAAGCCAGATGCATTTGCGAGTAGCTACTGCGCTGACAAGGTCGTTTAACGCAGCCTGTACTTACCAATCATAATGAACCATACTTAGAAGCTGCAAGCTGGGAGTCCGGATATTCCAGATGCAGCCTCTAGTTTTTCGTGAGCACCCAGGCATAATAATCAAAGATGGCTTCTCTTTTGAGTTTGGCTTCTTCTGCCACTTCCCAATCAGACTGCTTGAAGGCTTCTAGATAGTGGCGTCTCGAATGCTGCTGAGGGTGTAGTACGTCGCCCGGAAGCAGATGAAATATAGTTCTCAAAAGGGAGAATCGATGGACATCACTACTTAAAATCAAAGTCCCACCAGGCTCGAGTAGATTGTTTAAATTAGTCAATGCGGTTTTCCAATTGGATACGTGATTTATGGTATTGAATGCATAAATCGTGCTGTACTTCTCATCAGGCTGAAAAGACTCCATCATGCCTACATGAAATGAGACCTCAGGATACATGCTCCGATCAAAATGCGTTAAATTAGACTCATACTCTTCAATGAGCGGATCCATCGCTGTTATACGCTGCTGACTATTGAGCAGAATAAAGATACCGGCTGGCCCACAACCCACCTCCAATACTCGTTCACCCTTGGTGGGTTCAAACTTTAGCTGGTCTAGTACGCGTTGCCAGTAGGCCCTTTTGCTATTGAGATAAGATTCTTCGTCCTTGTTGGCCAGATACCTTCTCCACCAGTGCAATTCTGTAAATTGAGCCAATCGCCATCGCCAACTTGATGTGTGCATACCAAGCAAAAATACCATCTTTGTGCTTGAAATATATGCGGCAGCATTCTTAACCACAAAGACCTATGCTATTCACCATTGGAAGTCGGGTGAAATTGAAAAGAACGGGTGATCTGGCTACGGTATCAGCTATACTAGGTGATGGACTGATAGAGGTCAAGCTCGATGGTGGCT
>JBCBVN010000379.1:0-4058 GCA_039817625.1 Bacteroidota bacterium | reverse complement strand
AGACACTGGTTCAGCTGATCTGGGAGGGCAACGCACAGTTCATTGGAGAAACGGTAGACATCAGGCCTGACCTGAGTATAGGCGGTTATCATGAATTCGCCCTTACAGCAGCCTACAAGCTAAGTGATAAGCTTTCTATTGGCGGTAGGGTAAAGTTTCTGAGTGGGATCAATCAGGTGAGCAGTCAGGAAGGTGGCCGCCTCACCCTAAGAACTGACGAGGTTGCCTTCGCACTGGAATTGGATCAGGATTATACCATAAACTCTGCCGGATCGCTTCGCTATGAAGATGCCCGAGATTTTGATCTGGATACAGAGTTTGCCCGTTTTACAACAGACAACCTATTCAGCAATAACACGGGAATAGCCATTGATCTGGGTGCCCAACTCGATCTTGGGCCTGTGCGTATACAGGCGGCAGCACAGGACCTTGGAGGTACAATAGATTGGAATGATGACGTCAGCAATTACACCTTATCTGGCGTTGAAGAATTCACTGGTCTGGATGTATTAGAATCTTTACTCAACGACACTGCTTCTCTGAGCGGTATAGTGGACACCCTGGAAGCACAATTTAACCCAACAGAAACCAACAACGCATTTAGTACTCAGATTCCTAGTCGATATATGCTGGGCGGCGAACTGGACGTAAACGAGCGTTTGACTGTGGGAGCTTTGCTTTATCTGTTGGACGGCTTTACACAAGACAGTGAAACTGCAGCTGCTGTGTCGGCCAGGTACCAGCTAGCTGATTTTGTGACCGTGGGCGGTGTATATGGATATCGGGCAGGAAGTTTTACCAACCTGGGTGTCAACGCCATTTTCTCTCTTGGTCCTGCCAGAATACTACTGGCCACCGACAATGTTTTCACCGCATTCACGCCTTTAGATGCTAATCAGGCTAATGCCAGAGTAGGGTTGAGTCTAAGCTTGGGAAATAGTGAATAATAAAAAAGGCCGACTTCCAAATGGAAGTCGGCCCCGCAGTCCGAAGACTATTAAAGTTTGTGCAATCTACAATTAAGCAGCGGCAGTGCTGGACTTAGAACTTACAGCCAAAGCGTAAATTACTAGACCAAAGCCAATCTTATTGATTGCATCTCCGATGTTATAGAAAAGATCCAAAGTAGTGGCGGGAAGAACACCATCTAGGAAACCACCAGGCATACACATGTAGCCTATTGGGTAGATAGCCCAGCCTGCAAATACGAACCAACCCAGTGACTTAATTGCAGTCAAGAGTGCAGGATCAGATGCGTTAGCAGCTAGCTTACGCGCGCTACCAGCCCAGGCTTCGTAAAGGATACCTACATAACCTACTGTAGAGATGACACCCCACATAACAGTCTGCTCAGGGAATACTGCCTCACCGATATAACCGGCTACAAGCATCAGAACAGAGTATGCGATCATCTTCCAAAGCAAGGCACTAGTGGCACCTACAGCACGAAGAATCAGGTAGAACTCGACACACATCAGGGGAACAGTCAGAATCCAGTCGATGTAACGGAATTCGGTTGGTGATGCGCCATTCTCTACCCAGTACTCACGCATGTAGAAATAGTGAACAGCAGCGATGAAGGTAATCAAACCGGCTACCAACATACTGTCTTTCCACTTACCCTCTACGCGGCCCATTTGGACAAAGAAGAAAACGGTGGCAGCCATCATAGCCATAGAGCCGATGAAGAAAGTGAAGCCTACATAGTCTCCTCTTTCAATGGTTGCCAAGAACAAATCAGGTACAAGATTAATGAAATCCATATATGGAAAATTGATTAAGGTAATGTCTGAGGAAAACTGCGATCACTCGCAGTCATCCACAGAGTTGTTGAGTGAATTATCTTGCCAGAGAGGTGGTTGTTTTATTCGTATTAGAATGCGAATCGGGCTCGCTTGACAATCTGTACACACGATCTACCAGAATCATATGGGGTAAAGTCAGCAAAGAGATAAAAATGAACAATCCTCCGACCAAGCTCGGGTTGAGCAGTTTCGCTGGATTGATAAACATCCAGGCCAATCCTATAGCTATAGCTGAAAAGAGTATGGTGAGCATAAGCAATCGTTGGAGTTGCTTAGACTGAAAACCCTTCAACCTTCTATACAGGAATTGCGCTTGGTCGAGTAGCGCACTCAGAGAGTGCCAAAACACGAAGTACAGTGTGAAACCAAGCAACAAACTATTGGTCAGGAATACGGCCATCAAGGCCAGGTAGCTAGCTACTTCCCATGTAGCACGTTTGCCGCTGATCTGCCTAGTGTGCAACAGATAAGCGATGATACCGAGGTTGATAACGCCCATAACTGCCAGGAGCGTGTAGGTAAAACTCAAGCCAGGAAGGCTTACTGTCGTACCGACCATGGCGCTGATGATGGGTTCTGCTTCGGTAGCATGCAACAAAATGGGCGCACCCAAAACGGCTGCACCCCAGATAGCATAATGCGAAAATGCCCAAGCGTTTGACTTGTTGTATACATAAGACCAGTTAGACTGACCGAAGTGGTATACGGCAAGCAAAAGCAGAATCGCAAGTGCTAGAATGGGGACCAGCAACCACAAGATGCTGTAGATGCCGATGATGCCCAGGTACCAAACCAAGAAAACAACGATCTGACGCAGGCCAGGCCGTTTATCTTCAGACTGTGCCCTAAACAGAGCAAAGTCGGTCGCACCATGAGGAATACCCAACATAAATAGCAATGCTATGATGGTCGACTCTGCTTGCACCATAAAAGATGGAAACATGCAGTTGACCGTCACGAATAGCAAGCCCACAAGCAAAACGGCCACCTGAACGCGATCGTCTCTGAAGCTTAGTATCTGCACTGGTTATTAGTTCGGTTTTTCAATTCGGCACCTAACAATGTAGCTACGCTGAATTATAAAATGGATGTTTAGGAATGACGCAAAATCGCATCTTTCCCGATTCTCACCGGACCAAACGTGATAACAAAAGTTTGGTTTTCGATTTATGAAATTTTTTTTCCACTTTCCAGAATTCCCGAAAACACACCTAATACCTTTTGGCGTTCTGCAGCCTGCTTTGGACCATCCGATCAGCCCATCTTTTGGGCAAAATGCGCATCAACCTGATCATCCAGCCCTTGGGCATGACAATCTGATCTGGCTTTGGCCTGCTAGCCTTCAACGCATTGAAAATTTTATCCGCTACAACTTCCGGAGGTATGGCCATTTTCATCGCATTTTCCAGATACGGATCCAGGAGAGGTAAAACAGAGGCATAGCGATCCTCAAATACTTCCCTGCGGTCAGAAGCTTTTTCCCAAATTGGGGTCTTTACTGGTCCGGGTGCAATACTGACCACATCGATATCGAAAGTATGAAGCTCTCTCCGAAGCCCGTCAGTAAGCGCCTCGACTGCAAACTTAGAGGCAGAGTACAGGCTGGTATAAGGAGAAGCTACATAACCCGACACACTGGATACATTGACAATACGAACCGGAGATAAGCCACGAGCCACACTATCGTGAAGGAGTGGGAGACCGACCTGCGTAAGTCTAAGCAAACCAAACACATTCACGTCAAATTGCTTCTGGATATCTGCCTCACTCAATTTTTCCAGTGGCCCGCTCACGGCGATACCGGCATTATTGACCAAAGCCGTTAACTGATGACCATTTGCTTTGATCTGATCAACACCCGATTGTATGCCCTTGCGGTCGGTGACATCAAAGACCAGTGTATGGAAGCGATCTGGATATTTCTTCTGCAAATCCCCGGCATCCTCAGCACGCCTTACACTACCATACACGCGCCAACCTGCTTGGAGTATCTTTTCTGCTGTGGCTAATCCTATACCTGTTGATACGCCCGTAATGAGTGCAGTGCCCATAATCATCGTAATTTAGCTGGCCAAAATACAATACCAAATGACAGCGTACCGCTCCACTATAGAAGCCGCCTGGGAAAACCGAGATTTACTGAAAGAAGAAGAAACCAAATCTGCCATAAGAGGTGTACTCGAGCAGCTAGACAAAGGCCAATTGAGGGTAGCAGAACCCACAGCAGATGGCGGATGGCAGGTGAATCAGTGG
>JBCBVN010000378.1:0-4068 GCA_039817625.1 Bacteroidota bacterium | reverse complement strand
TTCAAATAGCGGTCAAAACACAACCCTCTGGATGTCTATTGAACAAGATGGTGTCTATTTTACCAATCTTCGAGCCAACAGAGTCTCGCAACTTTCCAATCCCACACCTAACGGACCAAGTGTGGTCGAACAAATCATTCAGATTGACGAAAATCATTTTTTACCTGTCTTTCCAGATAATACAAGAGTACTATTCAATACTGACAATTCAACATATATACCCACAAGCCATTCAGTGGGAGAGCCCATTTATGCTTACGAAAACGGGTTAATTACGATGAGCAAAGATGGAATCTGGTCAGAAAACTACAACACTACAAGTCAGAAGTCAGAAATTCCATTTTTAATTAGACCCGTTGTTGCCCAATTAGACAACCAAAGTATAGCTATAGGACACTTCAGGGGATTAGTGGTCTATCAACCCACTAGAAACTACGCTTATACTATCCCAGAATTAGACAGCGCCTTTATAACCTGCCTGGAATCGATCGAAACCAGTTTAATAGCTGCAGCAGATTCCGACGGGAATATAATCCTAATAAATCTATCTACTGTCGACTTGCCAACTTCAACAACTATTGAAAATGGCCATCGGTCAGTCATACAGAAATCCTTCAATGAATTGGGAGTAATCTCAGATATGGAGTACGACAAGAAGAGAAGATCACTTTGGGTGAGCACCTTCGACGGCTTGCATCAAATATTATTGGATGAAGATGAGATAATTTCCTTTGGCTCCAAAGATGGGCTAGAAAGTACAAATCTCAAAAGCTTACTATTGGACCTCAATGGCAATCTGTGGCTAAGTAGCAACAAAGGCATTTTCAACTTCTCTCCTGATGAAAATAGCCAAAGCCCCAATTTTTATTTTTCCGATCAGTCTAGCTCCATAAGCTCAGACTTTACTATGTCTGTAGCCCAGGCCATGCCCAACGGAAAATTACTCTTCGGGGGCAATCGAGGTATAAATATTATTGACCCGATTGCCCTCGACTCCTTCTACAATCCACCAACCCTACTCCTCCGAGAAATCAAAGTCTTAGACATTCCCTACACAGATTACGATCTAAGCAGTCAGGGAGCCATTACCCTACCCTACAACCAAAACACCCTCTCCTTCGAGCTGGCTGCACCAGAGTATACTGACCCGAAACGGGTTGAATATGTCGTATTTCTCGTCGATGGGCAGGGAGATACAACAGAAATTCCTCTCGGCACCAGCTCCACCTTCGAACTCTTCAACCAACCGCCCGACAACTACCGCTTTGGATTCACAGCTAAGAGTGCGCAGGGCGTGTGGGCTGAAGACCCATACTGGATGAGTATAAACATCAGACCCCACTGGAGTCAGACTGCCTGGTTTAGACTATTACTGCTTGTACTGGGCGTTTCGCTGGCCGCTCTGATCACCCGGGTGTACTACCGCTACAAGCTCCGCGTACAAGAGGCTCAACAAGCTGAAGAGCGCCGATTGGCCGATCTGCGCGAAGCCGAACTCAAGCGACGCATCGACCTCGAAGAGCAGCGACGCCAGATCACCGCTCGCATCCACAATGAAGTCGGTGGCAATCTCACGACCATCAGTATGCTCAGCAGTCGAATCGACAAAGCCAAGGAGCTGGATAAAACCAAAACCCTCAACGAGCGCATCACCCAAAGAGTGCGCGAGACCCGCCGAAGATTCAGTAGCTTCCTGCGGGCCATCAATCCGCAATTCGATGAACTCAACAAAACACTGCAACTCGTCAGGTCAGACACCGCCGAAATGCTGCAAGACAATGCGATGCACGCCAGCTTCGATTGGCCAGATACCATTCCCGATTTCCGCGTTTCCCCCGATTTCAGGCTCGGATTCTTCGAAATGGTCAGAGAGATCGTTAACAACATCATGAAATCAGCTAACGCTAATCATCTGCATCTCGTCCTGAAACTGCCTGATCACGAAAGGCTCGAACTCTCCATCCTCGACGATGGCGACGGTTTCGTTCCCTCTGAAGAAGACTTCACCAAGGGCATAGGACTCAGCAGCCTCCAAAGAATCAGCCAGGAACTCGGAGGCACCCTCACCTACGAACTACGGCCCGAAGGCGGCACCAAAACCCATATTTCTCTGCCGCTGCCAAATGCTTCAAATACTAACAAAAGTTAACTACCATCACCTTCCACTTCTACCGACCTTAGCCCTAAACACACAGCCTTATGACTGCTCTACTACAAGAAGTGGTATACCCTACAAAAACATCACCAGCCATGTCTACCATCAGCATTGTCGTCGTCGAAGACGAACCCGATTTCCGCGAATGGATACTCGAAGAATTGGAAGAAGATACCGACATCCAATGCCTGAAAACCTTCGATACGGGCGAAGAAGCACTGGTCGAAATACCTAAGCTAAGGCCAGACGTTGTCGTCATGGACCTCAACCTCGGCAAGGATCGAATGAATGGAACCGAGTGCATCTTCAAACTACGCCTGGAGGCACCTGGTCTCAAATTCCTTGTTCTCTCTTCCCATGTAGACGAAACTCACGTTTTTGAAGCCCTCAAAGTCGGCGCCAGGGCCTATTTGCAAAAAGGAGACATTCCCGGAAAATTAGCCGATCTGATTCGGCGCTTTCAGGATGGATATCCCAGCATGAGCCCGGCCATTGCTCAATTGGTCATGAATCACTTCAATCGATCTGAGCAAGACTTACGGCTTATCGAGCGGCTCACCAAGCGAGAGCTGGAAGTGCTCCACGAGTTGTCAGAAGGTCTGTCTTATAAAATGATCGCAGGCAAACTCTACATTTCCGACGGCACAGTCAAGCAACACGCCACGCGCATTTACGACAAGCTGGAAGTCAACTCCAAGGCAGAAGCAATCCGGCTGTATCTGGGCTAATTGGACAAATACCTAACAAAAGTTATATGGTATAGCCCGCCCCTTTCACCGATATTTGTCACAACAAAAGAAAGCAACACTACACCCATAGAAACCGATTCGCTACTCCACCTAAACCCCATGCAAACACCCTTGCGCAATCGGTCTCACAATAATCCCTTGAACCCTATGTTTCTGCGCGGCTCAAGATGGTTCCCCTCCTCTTGAGTCGCTGCTTTTTATTCCTCCAACTTCATCCCCACCGAAGTCCATACTTCCAGTTCACCATCCGCTCCGCGTATCAGGAAATAACCTTCCAACTCTTCGCGGCTCTCGATCAACTCAGCGGCTTCATCGGGACCAAGTACCATGCAGGCGGTCGCAAAAGCATCCGCAGTCCCACAATCAGGGGCCAAAACAGATGCACTCAACAAACGATTGCGCTCTGGAAAACCCGTCTTGGGATTAATGGTATGGCTAAAGGTTTGGCCGCCCTCTCTATAGTAATTTCTGTAGTTACCAGAGGTAGCCACCGAGCGATTTTCCAGCGGAATAACCTCTACAATATCTGTAAAGGCAGCTCCTTCCTCCGGCAGATTGACTCCCACGGTCCAGGGGCCTTCCGGTTTGCGACCGGTCCCCCTCGCTTCTCCGCCAATCTCTACATAGTGGGCCTCCAGTCCGAGCTCGCTGAGGAAATCGGCCACGGCATCTACGCCATAGCCTTTGGCGCTACCTCCCAGGTCGAGCTGAATGCTGGGTTTGGACTTCCGCAGGTAGTTGCCTTCTCTATTGATCGCATCCATCCCCATACTGGCCATCAATTCCGTCACAAGTAAGGTATCGATACCTCCTTCCAGTTCCTTGGGTCCGTACCCGAATCCGTAATAATTGGTCAGCGGCATAATAGTCGGCTCAAAAGCTCCATCCGTAGCTTCCCAGGCCGAGCGCGCGAGATCGTAATTGATTAAAAAATGAATTTTCTCACTGGCATCTATCCCCGCCTCCGATTGATTGAAGCGAGATACCGTACTGGTTGAATCCCAATTGGAAACTTCTTCGTTGATGGCGATCAGTAGGCTGTCAATACTGGTCTTGAGGTCAGCTTGTTCTTCCTCCGCGTAGTACAACACAGAATAAACCGTACCCATGGTCTACCGGAGATAAGGTTCTGACTCGCTACGGCTTCAGAGGGGAGACCATGGG
>JBCBVN010000377.1:0-4068 GCA_039817625.1 Bacteroidota bacterium | reverse complement strand
CGCTACGAGTCTCCCCCATCGTAGCGACCGTTCTTGTTGCTATCGGTTATCAACTCTATCCGGTAAGTTGCCGCCGGCAGGCGCTCAAATGTACCTTCGTAGGTAGAATCCATGTCTATGACAAAATTCTCCACGAGGGCATCATTCCCATCGTTGATCAACTTCGCCAGGTAAGTTTGAGTAGAATCCAGATCTACTATCCTGAGCCTCAACAAACCGATACTTGCCGGATCTGCGCCTTGCAAACTGAAGGATATCGTGTCGGCATTGGTTTGCCCCTGGTAGTTGGTTATTGCGCCTGGTTCCATGACAAGTCGGTACCTACTTCCTACGGCCCATCTGGATCGCAAACGCAAGGTATTTTCCCGAGTGGAATCCAGGACCAATCGATAATCCTGGCTGATATCCAGTGTGTCGGGATATACACCGACCAAGGTAGAATCGAAGGCAGAGATGGGCTGATTGAATGACATATCGACAAACTGAGATTGAAAAACCGCCTGGGCAGGTTCTTCAACCAGCTCAAGGTCATTTGGAGGTTTCAGGTCAGTCCAATCAGAGGCAGAAACAGCAATAGTATCTATACCCATATCCCCGTCGCCAATAAATATGGTATCCGATGAGGGATCTGTATAAAACAACTTGAGCGTATCTGCTCGAGCTACTCTTAAGTAATCTTCGCGCAGGGTCGTGACCGGTACTTCGGTTGCCATACGATCAAAACCCAACTGAATAACTCCTTGCCGGCTGCTATCTACTTCTACCTGGACAAGCTGAGGGAGAGGCGACATCAGCAAATCTGGAAATACGTTTACAGTATCCGAAACCATCACACTGCTATCCAGAAAGGCGAAAGCTGTTGTTGAACTTCCGTACTCATAGATGCCACTTGCGTTTTCGAGTGAATAGAGTCGGTACTCGCCCGGTTTAAGATTGCCGAGTTCATAATTCCCCTCCTCGTCTGTAAATCCGAAATAGAAAGGCCGCTGGGTCGCAATGGCCGTGTCGGCTAAATTCGCGTACAAAGAGACCAGGACTTTAGACTTCCCTTCGCCGGTATAAGCGT
The DNA here is from genome assembly GCA_039817625.1 of Bacteroidota bacterium. Taxonomy (GTDB): domain Bacteria; phylum Bacteroidota; class Bacteroidia; order Chitinophagales; family Saprospiraceae; genus Neolewinella. Next base: position 3,002 of record JBCBVN010000377.1, on the reverse strand, counting down.
CGACAACTCGCCCCCGAACCACGGCAGAATCTAATTCTGGGCCGGTAGAGAAGACAAAACGCAAGTTTTCAACGGCATTTCCTTCGGTAAAGTCTACAATAGATTCACCCAGATTGATGGTGTAGGTCACACTATCTTCCCACTCGACTTCCCGCAATGGAATGATGAGGCTCTTTTTTTTCAGCTCGGGTCCATCTCCTAGTTCTACGGGTGGACTGATGATGATTTGAGTAGGATCTTTGAGTACGACCCACTCGTCAAAAGTCAGGATGATTTCTTCGGGTCTGAAATTGACCTGAGCGTTGGGGGTAGATTCCTCCAGTATCAGCTGCGGTGGTATACTATCGCGATCTCCACCTTCAGGGGGGAATGGCGTGGCACAGCCAGCACCAACAGAAAAGAGGCCAACCAACCATAGGAAAAAAAGAAAAAAGCTACCAAGAGCGAGGTACTTCATGCGGTAAAGGTAGTAGGGGCATCTCAAAACTGGTATCCCGCTTTGAGACGGCAGAAATTAAAATATCTCTCTCAACACATTCAGACTATTGATCTCTCCGAAACTGTCCATCTGATGCCCGAACATAAGGAGCACTGCGTCGAGCAGTTGGTTGCGCGTAGCTCGATCAACATTTAGCGATGCGATATCACTTTGGTGACAAACCATCAAGCTGTACATAGCAGCCGACAACTCTTCGGTTAAGTAATCGGGATGATTCGGTGGATGCGCGCAAAACTCGCAGCTGCGCAAGTCCAAAAAAGAAGACCGTTCACTCCATTTGCCCATCGGCAGGAAACCGAGATATGCGGTCAGGCCCAAGAGGTAATGAATATGAAGATTGGCGATCGGTCCTGAAAAGTCGTCAAGAAAGCGGAACCCCTCGAAGATGTAGTCGAACAAGCCCTCATTCGTTTCTGCCTCGCGTACGGAACGCCGGGTCATTTCCAGCATAAACAAGCCTAAAGTACCTCGCTTTAAATCAAAGGGGATATTCTGGTAGGGCTTGGCCAATCGCACTTCTTTCAGGCGATTAATCTCCCGATCTTCGCGCTCATATGCTACGATATCGACCAAATTCATCAGCTGCAGCAAGTTAGCCGGTGTTCGGGCTTTCGCCTTTCTCACCCCATTAATCAGGTATTTACGCATACCGTGTGAGCGGGTATACATATCGAGGATCAGGGAGGTATCTCTATATGGGAAAGATTTAAATATTATGGCGGTGGTTGAGATCAGCATTACTTCCCATTCCCCAGCGCAATCAAATTGGCAAATAGCCGATACGCTCCGGGCACACCCGCCGGTAATTCTCTAAAGAAGCTATAGCCCGTATACACATAATGACCATTGCCATATTCTGCAACGAGCAAACCTCCATTTCGTGGGGGTTCTCCAGGGTCATTGCTGGAAAGCAAAGGCGTAAACTCGTCTGCCCATTCGTTGGGGAAGTATAGACCGCGCTCTTGCACCCAGCCCTCAAAATCTGCCTGAGTAATCTGATTGGGTTTGGTCAGTACCGGGTGGTCTGGTTCCAATATCCTGACCTCAGCTTCTTCAACAGTCACGCGATCGCGACTTAGCGTCAGTGGGAATGGCGCAATTTCCTCTTGAGGTACTTTCAGTCGACGAGTCGTATTGTATTGAACAATGAGCGTACCGCCTTCCTCTACGTAGGCCAAAAGTCTGGGATTGTAGTTGGCCATCCGCTCCAGCGTATTGTATGCACGTATACCGACAATGATGGCATCATATCCACTCAAATCACCACTGCTCAACTCTTCTTCCTCGATCAGCGTGACATCGTATCCGATTTGGCGCAATGCAGCAGGAATCTCATCTCCAGCCCCCATGACGTATCCGATGTCTTGACCCGATGTTTCCAGATCCAGTTTGACCACAGGAACCGAAGCATCGAGCACAGCATATTGAGTGGGAATGTGATCGTGCTCAATCGTAGCAAGCCTGTCCGTATAGCCAGCTTCGCCGATTTTCAATAATGGCACGATCATACCTTCACTGGCCCCACTTGGCGGAGTTAATTCAAATCGAAATACCGCCTCTTCGTCTTTACGGCTCAAATCAACCACATACTTTTCAGGCTGTACGCGCCAGTCATCAGGGTGGCAGAGCTCTAGCTCTCCCGAGATACCCGCGCGACCTGCGACTACTTTGACTTCAACAATTTGTGCCTCTTCATTTGGAAATAAAAAAGATGAAGACTTTACTTCCACAAAAGCCTCCGGCAGCACTTCAAAAGGCTGAAAAACCTCACCATCTACAGGATCAGTCTTAGAGAATCGAACAGGGCGACTGAAGATCAGCTCATACTCTTCATTGTCATGCTCGATACTAACTCGAGCAAAGGTGTAAAAAGGATCGTCGGATTCTCCTTTACCTCTTTGTAGCTGGTCGCTCACGGTATACACGCCCAGCTCCCATGGCTCTTGAAGCCAATACGGGCTGGAATAGGGCTGATCTTCGGCAATTTGTCCTTTCAGCTCGATATTAACCGGCTCAGACCTAAGCAACTCGTTACCCAGGTTGTCTAGATCTTGAAGAGCCTCCATCGCTACAGGGTCAACCAAAGCGGCAGCCGTCAATGTAAGCTTGTAATCGGAGCGATTGGTGACTTCCAGATTGACTTTGAGCGAATCACCTGGAACGGCATAAGTCTCATCTACTGTGCCGGAAATGTAGAGCCCCAGGGAAGCAGCGATCAATTCGTTGATTTCTTTCAATTTTGAAATCGTGTACCTATCTGGTGTCAGCTCTTCCATCATGAGCTTTACGCGCAGTAGATCAGGCACACTTACAGATGGGTTTCCCAAATCATATTCTGCTTCAATTCTGGCCAGTGCTTCGCCAATCATACGGCCACCTTCTACCCTATCCCAGCTCATTTCTATCCCTGCGAAGGGATTGTCGTTTTCTCCTTTGAAATCGCCGGCGAGTAGCTCCAGTTGTTCGGTATAGTTGTCGCGACGACCGCTACTGCCAAAGCCCT